>CALGDE010000088.1 GCA_937883785.1 uncultured cyanobacterium | reverse complement strand
GTGCATAGGCAAGGGAACGATTGCGATGGAGGGCCCGCGACAGGGGCGATCGCCAAGGGGCTAAGGACGTCATAAATTAGCTGCCCGCAGATGTAACCGTAGGTTAAACGCTTTATGCCCTGTTGGCCGGCTCAGGGATACCGAGCATTTGGCTATTGCCCTGCCCTGGCTTCACCATGGGATAGCAATTTTCATCGCGTTTCACCAGAATATCCATCAGCACTGGACCGGGGTGCTCCATCATTTCCTGGTAAGCCGCCGCCAGCTCCTCCCGTCGGGTCACCAACATCCCCTTCATGCCGAAGGCCTCAGCCAGCTTTGTAAAGTTGGGCATGCCTTTTTCCATGTTGGAAGAAGAATAACGCTCACCGTAAAATGCCTCTTGCCATTGGCGTACCATTCCCTGCCAGCCGTTGTTGATGATGACAGTTTTAACGGGAATGTCATACTGCACCAGCGTTGCCAGCTCCTGCAGATTCATTTGGAAACTGGCGTCTCCGGCAATGCAAATCACCTCTTCTCCCGGCAATGCCACCTGGGCACCCATAGCGGCGGGCATGCCGTAGCCCATGGTGCCAAGGCCGGCACTGGACATCCACTGGCGAGGACCATTCTTCAAAAACTGCGCTGCCCACATCTGATGCTGCCCCACATCAGTGGTGTAATAGGCGTCGGGAGCGCTCTTCCACAGTTCGACGATCGCCTCTTGGGGACTGATTTCCTCTGAATCGCTAGGGGCCACCAGCGGGTAATCCACTTTCCACTGGTCAATGCGTGATCGCCAATCCGCCGTCCTTTTGTCCACCATCGGAATATTCAGCTCGTCAATGCGAGCCAACATACCGCTCAGCACCTTGCGCACATCGCCAACGATGGGCACGTCAGGAACGCGGTTTTTACCCACCTCCGCCGGGTCGATATCAATGTGAATCACCTTAGCTTTAGCGGCAAATTCATCCAGCTTGCCCGTTACCCGGTCGTCAAAACGGGCTCCAACGGCAATCAACAAATCACAATCGGTGACCGCAAAGTTGGCATAGGCGGTGCCATGCATGCCCAACATACCCACGGACAACGGGTGGCGCTCGTCAAAGATGCCTTTACCCATCAGCGTTGTGGTGACGGGAATTTGGAAATGCTCCGCCAGCTTTGATAGTTCATCGTGGGCTCCAGCGGCGATCGCCCCACCCCCCACGTAAAATAGGGGATTCCTACTGTCGCGAATTAAGTTTAAAGCCTGGGTGATTTGCCGATTATTCCCCTTCACCGTGGGCTTGTAGCCCGGCATTTTGATGGACTCCGGCTCCACCGGCAAGTAATCAAATTCTTCCAGCCCCACATCCTTGGGCACGTCGATTAGCACGGGTCCAGGACGACCGGTGGACGCAATATAAAACGCTTCCGCCACAATTCGCGCCATATCTGCCGGGTCGCGCACCACGTAGGAATGTTTAACCACCGGCAAGGTGATGCCCCAAATATCCGTTTCCTGGAACGCATCAGTTCCGATCATCGGGCGGGGTACCTGCCCCGTAATGGCTACCATGGGAATGGAATCCATATGGGCAGTGGCGATACCGGTTACCAAATTAGTAGCTCCTGGTCCCGAGGTGCCGAAGCACACCCCCACTTTGCCAGTGGCGCGGGCATATCCGTCCGCAGCATGGGAAGCTCCCTGCTCGTGGCGCACCAAAATATGCTGAATTTTGCCCTCGACTTCTGCTTTATAAAGCTCATCGTAAATGGGCAAAATTGCGCCGCCGGGATAGCCGAAAATATGGGTAACCCCATGGCGAATTAGGCTATCAATTAGAGCGTAACCACCGGTTTGGCAAGTTACTGGCACGACGGGGGAGTCAGCTTGGGATGCAGTTCGCGATCGCACGGGTTCTACCTCTCGGAATGTCCAGGGTAAGGGTGAAAGGGTTAAGGTGAAATTGTACTAAGTTCCGGCAGGGTTGATGCGATCCCTTTCAAGACATGATTCCCGTTGGCGCGATGCCGGATCACAAAATCGGTTGATGATGAAGAGTAAAAACAAAGCTGATCTTCGTCCAACCCATTGGCAACGCCAACAAACGGCGCCTAAATTTCTAGAATTAGTTTCGCTATTAAGTCCGCCAAAGTACCAAGGTTAAGACTTGGCATCTAATTAAGTACTGTTAAGTTAAATCCTAGTGTACCGATTGACGGAAATTATGACGGCTTTTGTTGAGATTTTTCGTGAATTGAGATGCGGGCTTTAACCGCATTCAGCAGATATCTCCGGATATCTCCCTAAATCCACCGCTTTTAAAATCCACAGGTTCAAGACCCACAGCTTTAAACTCTACAGGCTTAAGATCCACAGCTTTGGTGAATGGCTCCTTGGGCACAAAGGTAGGTGAGCTGCTGGGAGTCGAGATTTTTAACTTGGGTAAAGTCAACGCCACGCACCTGGGCAGAGGTACCACTGGGGGCTTTTTCCACAAACCCACTGCCGCTGTTGGGATTGGCAGGAAAAAGGGTGACATTCTGAAAATTCGCCCCGGAAAGCTGGGCACCCGTCAGGTCAGCACCGGTTAAGTTCGCGCCCGTTAGGTTTGCTTCCTGAAGCCAGGCGCTGGTTAGCTTTGCCCCCGCTAAATTGGTTTGGCTCAGGTCAATTTGGGTCAGGTCTGCTCGGTCTAGCTGCGATCGCGACAAATTAGCATCGCGCCAGCTACTTTGGCGTAAATTTGCGCCAGTAAATACGGCATCCTGTCCCTGGAAGCGGGCCCCTTTAACCCCCTGTAAATTGGCGTTTTGGAAATTAGCTTCCCCAAAGTTAGAACCGGTAAAGCTGGCTTGGAATAGTTGCGATCGCTCGAAAGTCGCCGACACGCCCTGGGCGCCGGAGAAATTCGCCCCCTCCAAATCCCCACCGGAAAAGTTTGCCCGATTCACGATAGCTCGCCCCAGATTTGTCCGTCGCAGGGTCACTCCTGACAAAAACGCCCCCGTCAAATCCGCCTCAGTGAGTCCAGATCCGCTTAAATCCGTTACCCAATCGTCGTAGGTGTCCATTTGGTCGTCATCGCCAGCGGTGCGAAAGCGCGCCCCCCGCAATTCTGCCCCCGTTAGCAGCACGCTACGCAGGTTTAACCCGGATAAATCCGCCCCACCCAACGCCAAACGAAACGGTAGTTGAGGATGGTTGGACTGGCTAAAATCCACCTTGCTAAGGTCAATGGTTTCGCTGCCAGGATTCGAAGTACTTGCGGACTCTAGACTGCGCGGTCCCAGGCGTAATAACTTTGCCAAAACCCGCTGGGAGGCACGAAAACGGCGGCGAGCCCCCAACTGTTCTGCAGTGTTGGTACCAACGCTGAGGGATTCTAGGTCAGTTTTCAAGGTGCGATTGAGATTGGCCAGGTAGGACAGCGCTTCGGGACCAGCAGCGCTTAAAGCCTGCTGCAGCGCCTCCACCAGTTTGGGATCCTCTTCCTGACCCAGCAGGTTAACCAGCAGCACAATGTCCGAGCGATCGCCTCGGATACTGCCCAGGGCCATAATTGCGCCGCGCCGTTCATCGGGGGCATTTTGGCTGTATTGCCCTACCAAATCTTTTAACAGCTGCTGTTCCTGTTCCCGCAGGGCATAGGTCAAGTTCTGCTGCTGCACATAAAGTTGCGTGCCTACAAAGGTACCCAGCACCAGCACCATACCGCCCACTACCGCCGTAACCACCGCCGCCCCCGGATATTCCCGCATTAACAGCCACAGCCCCCGGCGATCTTCCGTAGGCACTAACCCGTTCGACTGGGTCACTGGCTGGGACGGCGCAAACTCGGGATCAGTGGTGGAAGGCTTGGGCGGCGGCGATCCCGATAAAACGGCAATTTCTTCTGAATCGTGAATCCAGGTGCCTGCCAGAGAATCGCGCAATCCTCGTCCCCGCCGGTTCAGCAGCGCCGTTCCCCCTTCAACTACTAGAGTCAGCGCCGTCAATCCGGCCAACAACCCCACATCGGGAAAGGCACCGCCGTAGCGCCAAATGCCATAGGCGATCGCCCCGGGCACGCCCCAGCGTCCAACCCCTTCCCGCAGCAGCACCCGCACGATCCCCGGCGGTCGCCCGTCCACCTGGCTAAGGCGTACTCCAAACCACCGCTTCGGCGACGTTTGACCCCGCACTGCCAGTAAATAAAATTGCGCCGCCCCCAGGGTAAACGGACCCACCAATCCAATGGACCACAGCAAATTAGTCAGAGGCGCCACATTTAGCGTGCGTGACTGTTGGGGAAGGGCCAGGGCCTGAGCAGTGGATTCTTCGGCGATCGCCAACACCCCATTCAACGACACCGGCCGTCCCGTGTAGCGTTCATTAACGGCCTGCCCCACCGTCCAAGGCACCAGCGCCGTGATCCCCACCAGTCCCACTTCCACCGCCCAGGCACCTAGCCGTCGCAGCGCCAACGATTTTCGCGGAGGGCGCTGGGGCTGAGGAATAGACTGGGAACCAGGAGGGGGAGAGACGCTAACCATGACGAGGAAAAACAAGTTACCTCAGAGCGTAACAAGAGTTGCCCGACCCAGCCAACGGTTAGACGCCCTTTTCCTTGCCTTTTGGGACAATTGTTTGCCGCCATGACGTCGCCATAATGGAGCTGGACGATTTAGGGAAGGGGAATAAAACCAGGAACGGGACTATGGCGAAAGGGGACCAGATTTATGTGTGGCGATCGCTGGCGGGGCTAGAAGGAGTCTACGAGCACCACGGTATTGACTGTGGCGATCGCACGGTCATCCATTATTCCAAACGCGGCGAAACGCCTACCGTGACCCGCACCCATATCGATACGTTCGTGGGGGAAACGGATCGACCGGGGCGGGTACAGGTGAAACGCTACACCACCTGTTACATTCCTGAAACAGTGGTGCGCCGAGCCGAAAGCCGCCTGGGGGAACAACAGTACAACGTAATTTTCAACAATTGCGAACACTTCGCCACCTGGTGCAAAACCGGCGTTCACCGCAGCATTCAAATAAGTCCCCTCGCCAACCGTTTCGACCTGGGACTGTTGGATCAGGCTCTGGGAGCAGGTCCCAGCTTGGGCAACCTGCCGGGGAATAACCTTAGCCCCGTAGAAGCCTTAAACCGGGCATTGGACGATTTGGAACGCAGCTGGAATCGTCTTCAGCCCCAATACAAGGAGGCAAAGGAAGAATTTCAGCAGTGGGATCAGGTGGCTCAGGTGGCTATCCAGCGAGGGCGTGATGATTTGGCAAAGGGGGCGATCGCCAAAAAGCTGGCAGCGAAAAAGCGGTTGCAATCCTTTGGGGATCAGTTATCTCAGCTCGCAAAATTAACGGAGAAGCTAGTGGATCGGGGGCAGAACCTAGGGATTGATTTGCGATCGCGACGGTCTTATAGTTGACCCGTTCGTTCGCCAATTCGCCTTATATATGACTGCTATATGACTGCTTCTCCTCTGAAATACGCCATGGTTCATGAGTGGCTAACGCCCATGGCGACGGGGGGATCGGAGCTGGTAGTGGAGCAAATCTTGCAGCATATTGATGCAGATTTATTTGCCCTAATTGATTTTGAATCTAGCAATCCAGAAAGCTATCTTTACGGGCGAAAAATTGGCTCTACGTTTCTACAGAAACTGCCCGGCGCAAAACGGGGGGTGCAGAAGTATTTACCGCTTCTTCCTTTGGCGATCGAACAATTAGATATTCGCGACTACGACATTGTTTTATCTTCGTCCCATGCCGTAGCCAAAGGGGTTTTAACCCATGCCCAGCAAATGCACCTGTGCTATTGTCATGCCCCGATGCGCTACGCCTGGGACCTCACTCAAGATTATTTACATGCCAGTCGAGCTGGACGTGGACTGGCGGGAATGGTGACGCGATATATTCTTCATCGCCTACGTCAGTGGGATAGCCTGTCGGCAAATCGAGTGGATTATTTCATAGCCAATTCTTGCACCACAGCGCGACGTATTTGGCGGTGCTATCGACGGCGAGCAGAAGTTATTTATCCCCCCGTTAATACCCAGCGATTTGCAAAATCCTTGGATAAAGTTGCGCCGGAGAACAGCATCAAAAATCCTAAACATCAGGATTACTATCTGACCGTAACGCGCTTGGTTAGCTATAAAAAAGTGCCCATGATGGTGGAGGCATTTACCAAGCTGGGGCGACCTTTTGTGGTGATTGGCGGCGGTAAGGCTTTGGAAGACTTGCGAGCCCAAGCGGGTCCCAATGTCATCCTATTGGGAGAACAGCCGGACGCAGTGGTTGAACAATATATGTCCAACGCTAAAGCCTTTGTATATGGGGCTTTTGAAGATTTTGGTATTGCCCCTGTGGAAGCTCAGGCGGCGGGAATTCCGGTGATTGCCCTGAATGCGGGGGGCACTTCGGAAACGGTGCGAGATATTCGCCAGGATCCCCACCGGGGAACCGGTATTCATTTTCCCAACCAAACCGCCGAGGCGTTGATGGATGCGGTGGTGGAGTTCGAAGTCTGGGAAAGGAAGTTTAGCGCTGAGGCGATCGCCCGTCACGCCCAGAATTTCTCCCACGACGCCTTTGCCCTGCGCTACCTAAACTTTCTGAAATGGGCATGGGAAGATTGGAATCGTCGCGATCGCCAGGAATTTTCACCACCGGATTTAGGGCAGTGATTTATGGGGCAGTGACTTGAACGAACATGACTTACACGAAAACGACTTACACGAAAGAGTTGCTCGCAGCAAATCTGGTGAAATAAGCCCAGTGGACGATGCAATTAGTGACGCAGGATCCTGATTTGCCAATCTCAGGGATATAAAATGATAGGTGGCAAAAAACACGCAGCGGGAAAAACGCGCCACAGTTGCCACACACTGGTGTCCACGAGGTTACGTGGCAATAAAAAGCTTCAATCCAGAATCACAAGCTGCGTCCAGCCCCTTTTTTTTCATCTTCGTGCCACACTTGAGCAAATTCAATAGGACTGCCCGTGAGCGACCAACCCAAATCCGTCAATACACCTGCAGATTCTGACGCTAAACCGGAAAAGGAGCGCTCAGAAAACACCCTGGTTGAAGCTATTAAAACAGTTGGGCTCAGCGTGGTCCTTGCCCTTGGCATTCGCACCTACATCGCCGAAGCACGCTACATTCCGTCAGAATCGATGTTGCCTACGTTGGAGGTGAATGATCGCCTAATTGTTGAAAAATTGGGATATCGCTTCAGTTCCCCTAAGCGTGGTGACGTGGTGGTGTTTGAGCCGACCGATGAGCTGCGCGATCGCGACTTTAAGGACGCCATGATTAAGCGCGTTATTGGCTTGCCGGGGGAACGGGTGCAACTGCGGGACGGACGCATTTTTATTAACGGTCGTCCCTTAACGGAAGCCTACATTGGCGATGAGCGACACCTCACCCAGTCCATGGTGGCAGGCAAAAAAGCTGGGCGAAATATTTTGCCCCTAACCTTTGACTCCGGTGAGCAGCGCACGGAAGTAAACGTGTGTGGTTTGGATGAGAAGCCTTTTTTGACCGGACCAATCGTCGTTCCAGAGAATTCTTATTTAGTGCTTGGGGACAACCGTAACCGCAGCTATGACAGTCGCTGCTGGGGTGTGGTACCTGGGGATCGCATCATTGGCCAAGCCGTATGGCGTTTTTGGCCGTTAAATCGTTTAGGTGGCTTGGATTAGTTTCTTTTTTGTGGCTTTTTTATAGCTTCTGTAGCTTTCCTTAGGCGATGACCGACAATACACAGCTTCCTTTCCTTTCGGTAATTGCGCCTCTTTATAACGGCCGGGACGATTTACCTGATCTGTTGGCTTGTTTGGCGGCTCAAACTTACCCGAGCGATCGCCTGGAGTTCCTGCTAGTGGACAACAACAGCCAGGACAACACTTTTGAGATTTTGCAAACGGCCGTTCCCCAATTCAAATCCCAAGGGTTTACGTTGATCCCACTCCAGGAGCTGGATATTCAATCGTCCTACGCGGCGCGTAACTGTGGAATTGTCCAAGCAAAAGGGGAAATTTTCGCCTTTCTGGATGGTGACTGTCGCCCGGCGCCCCACTGGCTAGAAAATTTGGTTCAGCCATTTTTAACGGGGTCTGCCCCCAGCGCCGCTTCGTCAGACAAAACACTGGACAGCAATGAAATCGGGATGGTGGCCGGAGAAATCCAGGCGCTACCGGGAAATTCACGACTGGAGCGCTACGCGAATCGCCAAGATATCCTGTCCCAAAAACACACCCTCGCTAATTCGTTTTTCCCCTACGGTCAAACGGCCAACCTAGCGGTGCGGCGAATTGTTTTTGAAAAAATTGGACTGTTTCGCAGTTATCTAACCACCGGCGGCGACGCCGACATTTGCTGGCGAATGCAGCAACATACCCCCTACAAAATTGTGCTGGCTTCTGATGCGGTTGTGCGCCATCGTCACCGGGCAACCCTGGCTGACTTTCGCGGACAGTTTCGACGCTACGGCAAGTCCAACGCCTACCTTAATAAACTTCACGGTATTCCTTTAATGACGCCCTGGACCGCATCGGACTATGTGCGCCGTCCCTTGCGTTGGTTGCTCAGGGAGATTCCCATTGCGATCGCAAAACGATTTTTAGGGCGAGCCTCCTGGGGTGATCTAGACTTGGAAATGTTGGGAATGCCGCTGGAATTATTGGGAATGCGCTCACGCTACGCTGGTCAACAGTCTGCGCAGCTACCGAAGCGAGGGCATGAGATCCCTCCCTTTCCCAGCCCTTCTCCACAGGATCTAAGCCTCACCCAGCCCTAAGATGAAGGCGTTGAAATGGGTTAGGGCATATCTAGAGGCTGTGCCCAGTTAAGCTTCAACCCCAATAATAACCAGGGTTACAACCCCTAGCCTGTGTCATCAAAAGGGCGCGCACTCCCCACTGTGTAAAGCTTCTGGCGCCTAACTGAGCACACGCCCTAGATCTATTGCCGCATGGTTTCTGCCCCGTCGTAGGGGTTCGTCGCCTCTTATTTAAAGTTTGCTTGATATAAAGCTTGTTTGAGCATGTGCCTTTAACTTGACTGGTTTGGCGATTAGATTCGCCATGATTCACCCGTTTGGCACATACTTCGCGAATTGTTACAGAACAACTTTGTTTGATGACTATTATGACGTTCAGTTTCAGCGCCCTGTGAGCATAGAAATTCCAGGGAGACAATAGACGGACATAGCTGAGAAGGCATTGATTGGGATATTTCCCATTGTGGCAAGCCTAGGAAGCAGGGATTACGCTGCAGGAGGCGAAACCTATGCGCATGTTGAAAAAACGCCCATCACCCTCAGAGTTGGAAACTCGGGAGCGGATTTTGGGCGCTGCACAGAAGCTTTTCGCTCGCAAAGGTTACGACGCCACCACCACCAAAGATTTAGCCACCACCGCCAAAGTGGCAGAGGGCACCTTATTTCGCCATTTCAGCAATAAGAAAGCAATTTTGATTGAAGTGGCCACCCAAGGTTGGGTGGAAATTTTGACAGATTTGTTAATGGAATTGAGCGAAATGGCCAACTATCGGGCGATCGCTCCTTTGTTGCGTAAGCGTATGGGCAACCTGCGCAAAAACGGCGATATGATGCGGGTCTGCTTTATGGAAGCCCAGTTCCACCCCGAATTACAGGAGCGTATCCAAGGGGAAGTGATCGATAAGATGACCGATGTGGCGGAGGCATTTTTCCAAACGGCGATGGATCGCGGTGTTTATCGCAGAATGGATCCGCGGGTGGTAGCGCGGGTATTTCTAGGGATGTTCGCAATCGCCGGATTTAGTGAAACCACCATTATGAGCCAAGCCACATCGCCAAAGGAGTTGCAGTTGATGGCGGAGGGACTAGCCGATATTTTCCTAAATGGCGTCCTCGCCTCATCGGTTGATATACAAGCCAGTTGACATTCGAAAAACCCCAAAGCCCTATTGAACGGTGAGTGACTGTAAAGTCCACGCTTACTGCGGTGCACCCTACAAAATAGCGGCTACAAAATAACTTCTCTATATCAGGCGGGTTGATATTTAAACTGGGGCACCAGGTCCTAAAGCAACTAAAACCACCCACAAATCCACCAGCAGCAACAGTCCAGAAAATCCCAGCAAAATCAAATACATCCAGGGCTGGGCTAAGGGGATCACACCACGGGTGTCGATCCCCGTTTGTTTCTGAACCCGTTGCACCAGTTGGTTAAATCCCACCACCCGCATCGGCAACAGAAATCCTTCACCAGCTTTGCTCAAAAAATAGTAGACCAAGCCGCCCTGCCCAGTGCTGCGCGGTTTAAGGGCGACCACCTCTGCCCAGGGCAAGGTCCAGCCTCGCCTCAGTAACCAGCTAATCCACGGGGCGTAGGACACGGTAATTCCGATTGGATCCAACACGACTCGCTCTGATAACACGCCAGTGAGAGCGATCGCCCCCAGTCCCAGTCCAATCCATAGGGCAACGCTAGGCACAGGCGCATCAGTCGCTTCCGCCAAAAATGGAAGCGGGAAAGTGAGCGCAATGTACAAGATTAGTAAAGTCAGGCGAATCAACGGCGATATACGAAACACATCAATCTCGTTATCGTTTTGCTCGCCCATCGTCGCCCTCACCATTTTGTAAGTTGCGAATTTGTAAGTTGCGAAAAGACCACTGCGATTTGATCGCTACGCCTGTGCCTTTAAGCCTCAAACGGAACTCCAACAGTGTGATGAAATCCCACCAGCGCTTTATTCAACGTTATTGCCTCAGCGCTCCTCTCGCTGCCCAGACAAAGACAGTCAGCGCTGAAGCCAACACGGCTATTTAAAAAATGCGGATGAAAGGACTTGAACCTTCACGTCGCAAGGACACTAGAACCTAAATCTAGCGCGTCTACCAATTCCGCCACATCCGCTCGGGCAACATAATACCAGACTTCCAAAGATTTCGTCCCGAATTAGCTGAGTTTCGGAAAAAATTCCTGTTTTGGCGATCGCAAACAAGATTTCAGTTTGAAATAGCTACGTCAGGAAATCACGATGTATCACTGACCACAATTATCCGTGCCGCTTGGTAACATACATTTACTTTCCGTTATCAGGCTTTATTCTTTAATGCTGTCGCCATTTAAATTTTAAATCCAGAGTTGCACGAGATTCAGTCCCCATCGTCTTTGTCTAAAGGGTCCTGTCTTTTCCATCGTGTAAAACATCTGGAACTTAACTGATGGCACGCCCTGTTGACTGCATTTCCTGGTAACCCCAACCATTTCCTGGAGTGTTTATGCTGCGATTGGAGCATGTCAAAAAGATCTATCCTGCTGGCGAAATTCTGAGGGATGTTAGCTGGGAGCTAAAACCAGAAGAGCGCGTTGGCTTGGTGGGCGTTAATGGTGCTGGAAAGTCCACCCAGCTCAAGATTATTGCAGGGGAAATTGAACCCACTGCTGGACAGGTGATACGTCCGGCAGATTTAAAGATTTCCTACTTGAATCAGGAATTTGAAGTTGATCCCGGGCGTACGGTGCGCGAAGAACTGTGGAAAGCATTTAAGGCGGTCAACGAAGTTCAAGAAAAAATGGCGGCGCTCCAGGTGCGCATGGAAACCGCTGATCCCGACGAGCTGGATCAGGCGATCACTAAACTAGACCGACTGCAACGACGGTTTGAGGCGGAAGATGGTTATGCGTTGGAAGCGCGCATTGAGAAAATTTTGTCTGAGCTGGGCTTTGATCCCGACGATGGCGATCGCCTGGTGCGAGCGTTTAGCGGCGGCTGGCAAATGCGTATGGGACTGGGCAAAATTTTGCTCCAGGAGCCGGACGTGCTGCTGTTGGACGAGCCCACTAACCATTTAGATTTAGAAACAATTGAGTGGTTAGAAAACTATTTAAAAAGTTTGACAACGCCGATGGTGATTGTGTCCCACGATCGCCAATTTTTAGATCGCCTTTGCACCAAAATTGTGGAAACAGAGCGGGGGATCGCAACGGAATATTTGGGTAATTATTCTAACTATTTGTTGCAAAAAGAAGAGCAAGCGACGGCCCAGCTCAGTGCCTTTGAGCGGCAACAAAAGGAAATTGAAAAGCAGCAGGCTTTTGTGGAGCGGTTCCGCGCCAGTGCCACTCGCAGTACCCAAGCCAAAAGTCGAGAAAAACAGTTAGACAAGATTGATCGGATTGATGCGCCTACCGCATCGGTGCGCACTTTGAAATTTCAATTTCCCCCCGCTACTCGCAGCGGGCGAGAAGTGGTGCACGTGGAAGATTTGACCCATACCTACGGCGATAAGATTCTATTTTTAGGGGCAGAGCTGTTAGTTGAGCGAGGCGATCGCATTGTTTTCCTAGGACCTAATGGCTGTGGGAAATCAACACTGTTAAGAATGATTGCGGGGATCGAAACTCCCGACGACGGTCGTGCAGAAATTGGCAAGCATGGGGTTGAACCCAGTTATTTCGCCCAAAACCAAGCTGAAGCGATGGATTTAACCAAAACGGTTATTGACACTATTCAGGACGAGGTTCCAGACTGGGACCACGGCGAAGTTAGGGCTTTGCTAGGGCAATTTTTATTTAGCGGCGACACCGTATTTAAAAAGGTGGAAGCCCTAAGCGGAGGGGAAAAGGCCCGTTTGGCCCTCGCCAAAATGTTAGTGCGCCCCGCCAATTTACTGATCCTTGACGAGCCTACAAACCACTTAGATATCCCAGCGAAAGAAATGCTGGAGGATGCAATCAGAAACTATGAAGGAACGGTTTTAGTGGTGTCCCACGACCGGTTCTTTATCTCTCGTATTGCCAACAAAGTTGTCGAGCTAAAGGATGGTGAACTGCACCTTTATCGCGGCGATTATCAGTACTATCAAGACAAAATTGTGGAGAAGGAAAGACAGGTTGCCCTGGCAGCTTCAGAAGCAGAAAAAGCGGCGAAGGCAGAGCGTAAACGAGCCAAGCAACGGGAAAAGCAAAAGGCGAAGAAAGCTGCCAAGTCCAGCTAGGTTTCCTACACTTTTTCTCGGATTTGCCTAAAGATTTTTCCCAAATTATTTCGAGTTAATCACCTTAATTCCCTACCTCGGTGCTATTATTTCGGCAACATTAAAAAATGATGAAAAAGCGACGTAATATGGCGGAGTCTCCTGTTTCTCCCGTTGTTCTGGCAATTCTCGATGGCTGGGGCTATAGCGAAAAGCGTGATGGCAATGCAATTTCTATTGCTAATACGCCAGTATTTGACAGTTTGTGGGAGGTCTACCCACACACGTTGATTCAGGCTTCCGGCAAGGCTGTGGGATTACCAGAGGGGCAGATGGGTAACTCTGAGGTGGGGCACCTGAATATTGGCGCTGGACGCGTGGTTCCCCAGGAGTTGGTCAGAATTTCTGATGCGGTAGAAGATGGAACGATTCTTGAAAATGCGGCGCTAGTGAAATGCTGCGAGAACGTTAAAGCTTCCGGCAGCAGGCTTCATCTGGTGGGTCTGTGTTCGGACGGCGGCGTCCACTCCCATATCGACCATATTGTAGGACTGCTGGTGTTGGCCAAACAGCAGGGGATCGAGGAGGTGTGCATTCACGCTATTACCGATGGTCGCGATACGCCGCCGCGCAGTGCGATCGCCTACCTAGAGACGCTACAACAGCATTGTGATGAGGTGGGGATCGGTCAAATTGTGACCATTTCCGGACGTTACTTTGCAATGGATCGGGATCAGCGCTGGGAGCGAGTTCAGCCTGCATATAAGATCATGACCGAGCCGGGATCGGGGGATGGGCGATCGCCTCGGGAGGTAATGGAAAGTTGTTACGCCGAGGACACGACGGACGAGTTTGTGATCCCCGTTCGCATCGCACCGGGAGCCATCGAGGCAAACGACGGTGTGATTTGCTTTAATTTCCGACCAGATCGCGTAAGACAAATTTGTAAGGCGTTTGTGGGGGAAGACTTTGATGGCTTTGAGCGATCGCTGATCACACCTCTGAGCTTTGTAACTTTTACTCAGTACGACCCCACTCTGTCGGTGGCGGTGGCTTTTGAGCCAGAGAGCCTCAATAATATTTTGGGTGAGGTAATTTCTAGCCACGGTTTGCGTCAGCTTCGTACGGCGGAGACTGAGAAGTATGCCCACGTAACGTATTTCTTTAACGGCGGTTTAGAGGAGAACTTTGAAGGGGAGGATCGCCGCCTGGTCAGCAGCCCACCGGTTTCCACCTACGATCACGAGCCGGCGATGTCGGCGAATCAGGTAACCAAGGTGGTGGTTGATGCCATTGAGCAGCAGTGTTATTCGCTGATTGTGGTGAACTACGCTAACCCGGATATGGTGGGGCACACGGGACGGATGGACGCTACGATTCAGGCGATCGAAACGGTGGATCGCTGCATTGGTGAGGTGTTGTCGGCTGCTAGTAAAGCAGGGGGCACGGTGCTGGTGACGGCGGATCATGGCAACGCTGAGAAGATGGATGATGGTGACGGCAACCCTTGGACCGCTCACACTACTAATCTGGTGCCCTTTTTGGTAATTGAAGGGGAAAAGCGCAAAATTCCAGGGCATGGCACCAACGTCAGCCTGCGTGAAGATGGTTGCTTAGCAGACATTGCACCGACCATTTTGGATATCTTGCAGTTGCCACAGCCTGTGGAAATGACGGGTAAGTCAATGATTGAGCCGGCGAAGTATCAGCCAAAGCTGAATCGCACCCCGGTTAGCGTTTCTCTTTAGTTTGCATGGCTAGAGTCTGAGATTACATAAATCGTAAAAGCAAAAAACAATCGCCCCACCAATTTAATTGGTCGGGGCGATTTGTTTTAAAGCCTCAAATGATAGCCACGCCTTTATTGCAACTGCTCTAGGCGATCGCGCAAAAGCTGCTCCTGGGTTTCCACCTCTGCCAGTTCATCGCGCACTGCTTGCACCACTTCGGCGGGGGCATTGTCAACAAATTTGGCATTACCCAAACGACCGGATAGGGACGCCACCTGCTTTTCCACCTTCCCTAGCTTTCGTTCAACTTTCTCCCGTAGCGCTGCCATGTCCACAACGCCGTCTAGGGGCATCAACACTTGGGTGGTGCCCACAACGCCGGTCATGGATCGCTCGGCATCAATATCAATGGAGGCAACTTCCGGCTCTAGTTCGGCGCTTGGCATATCCACGGGTAATTCTAGGGGGACCGCACCGGTTGCAGGCAACTGTAACGGCTCCGCACTTGCCGCCAATTTCAGCGGATTCCAACTTCCAATGGCGTCTTCCTTAACCTGCTTCAGGTTTTCCGCCAAAGCTTTTCGATCCTCAGAGAACAGTAAATTATTGGCAGCGAACCAAACGGTCCAGGCAAAGCCCACTAGCTCGAAAAACTGTGGCAACAAAATAAAATCGTCCACCACATCCAAAACTGCGCCAACGGTTTTTAGCGCTAAGAACACCACAAAAACTGTCGCCAATAAAACAACGGTTGTTTGTTGCTTGTCCTCATCAAATTCAAATCCTCCGGTGGACTCAGATGGGGACTTGGACGGGGATTTGCCAGAGGCTTTTGTTGCAGGGGGGGGGGCGATCGCCACTTTAGGACCGCGCACTTCCAGCTTTTCCACCTTTGCCAAATTGCAAATATAAGCCTCAGCACTTTGCAGAATTTTCTGCTCTTCGATGGTTTCGCTAGCTAATACGATGGGCACCTTAGCGCTGGGCTTGATTTCTGCCTCCGCCCGCAAATTACGAATGGTGCGGACCGCGCCAAAGATCAACGTAAATTGCTCGCCCAGCCCCGCATTGATCGCCTTGGGATCAGACTCAGGGTAGGGTTGCAGCGCGAGCAATGTGTCCTTATCTTCCTGATGCAAACCGTGCCACAGCTCTTCGGTGACGTGGGGCATAAAGGGATGGAGCAGTTTCAAGATGCCGTCAAGCACATATGCCAGAACCTGCTGGGCAGTCTTTTTGGCAGTGGCATCGTCCCCATTCAGACGTGGTTTAACCAGTTCGATATACCAGTCACAGAAGTCGCCCCAAATAAATTCGTACAGCCCTTTTGCAGCTTCGCCAAAGCCGTATTTGTTCAGATAGTCGCGGGTTTGGGCGATCGCCAAATTATACCGAGATAAAATCCAGCGGTCCGCCAATTCCAGCTTTGAACTGTCAGGATCGCCAAGCTGTTTTGGCGTTTGTCCCTCCAAATTCATCAGAACAAATCGGGACGCATTCCAAAGTTTATTGGCGAAGTTTCGCGACGATTCTACGGAGCTGGACTCGTCGGTTTTCCGGTTGTAATCGAGGCGAATATCTTGACCTGCGCCCGCCACTTCTCGAATTAGGGTATACCGCGTTGCATCGGTGCCGTACTTATCAATTAGCACCAGGGGATCAATGCCATTGTTGGCGGACTTGGACATTTTTTTGTTATTTTCATCCCGCACCAAGCCGTGAATATAAACGGTTTTAAAGGGCATTTGATCGGTGAAATAGCCCGCCATAATGGTCATGCGAGCTACCCAGAAAAAGATGATGTCGAAGCCGGTAATTAGGGTGCTGGTGGGATAGTACCGCTGGAAATCTGCCGCTGAGGTGTCGGGCCAGCCCATCGTTGAGAAGGGCCATAAACCGGAGGAAAACCAGGTATCCAGCACGTCAGGATCCCGCTCCAGCACTACATCTGCGCCGAACTGGGCGATCGCCTTTTCCCGCGCCTCGTCCTCATCCATCGCCACCACAAAGGGCGTATCATCTTGAATTTCGCCGTTGGTTTCGCTCACCGCATACCACGCCGGAATTTGGTGCCCCCACCACAGTTGGCGGGAAATGCACCAATCCTTTAGCTTCACCAGCCAATCGCGATACACCTTGGTCCACCGCTCCGGCACAAATACCGGCTCGGCTCGCTGATCCAACGCCGCCAATGCCTTATCCGCCAGGGGGCGCACTTTGACAAACCATTGGGAGGACAGCAGCGGTTCAATGGGCACCTTGCCGCGATCACTATAGGGCACCGAGTGGCGATAGTCCTCCACCAACATCAGGCAGCCCAGCTCTTCCAGCTTGGCGACCACCCGTTTCCGGGCCACGAATCGATCCAGCCCGGCAAACTCGCCCCCATTTTCATTGAGGGTGCCGTCCCGATTCAACAAATTAATTTGGGGCAATCGGTGGCGTTTACCCATTTCAAAATCATTGGGATCGTGAGCTGGCGTAATTTTCACGCAGCCAGAGCCAAACTCAGGATCCACATACTCATCAGCAATAATAGGAATTTCCCGCCCCACAATGGGCAGCGTCACCATAGCTCCAACCATGCCGCTGTAGCGCGGGTCGCTGGGGTTCACCGCCACTGCCGTATCCCCCAGCATCGTCTCCGGGCGGGTGGTGGCCACATCCACAAAGCCCGTGCCGTCCGTTAAGAGATAGCGGAAATGCCACAATTTACCGTCAACTTCCTTATTTTCCACCTCCAAATCAGCCACGGCGGACTGGGATTTGGGGCACCAGTTCACCATATATTTGCCGCGATAAATCAGCCCGTCGTCATAGAGCTTCGTAAATGCCGTCAGCACGGCTTTGGACAACCCTTCGTCCATGGTGAACCGTTCCCGGCTCCAGTCGGCGGACACTCCTAAGCTACGGAGCTGCCCGGCGATCGCCCCGCCTGACTCCGCCTTCCAGTTCCATGCCCGCTCTAGAAAAGCTTCGCGCCCAATCTCTTCGCGCTTTGTTCCTTCCGCCTCAAGCTGCTTATCCAAAATTGCGTGCACGGCAATGCTGGCGTGGTCCGTACCCGGCAGCCACAGGGTATTTTTGCCCGCCATCCGCTGGTAGCGCACCAGGGTATCAATCAGCGCCTCCTCAAAGGCGTGCCCCATATGCAGTCGCCCGGTGACGTTAGGCGGCGGAATCACCAAACAAAACGGATCCCCTTCCGCTTCGGGATTTGCCTTAAATGCCTCAGTTGCTTCCCACACCTCTTGCCACTTTGCCTCGGCAAATTTCGGGTCGTATTTAGTGGGCAAACTGTCTAAGGAAGCAACCATGTTTCTATCGCCAGGGTTTAATGCTGAGATTAGCGCTGAGAATTCTTAAGAATATCGTCATTTTGCCATAGGGATCGCCCTAACACCGCCCGACACGTGCCTCCGCCGAAAACTCTACCTACGGCAGCAGGGTAAAACTTTCGCAGTGCACCGGGCGCACAATGGTGAAATCCCGACGATCTAGAGTTAGAACCGTTTCAATTTGATAGTGTTCGGCGATCGCCATCACGCAAGCATCCACAAAATCAATGCGAGTATCAGCGTAAATGTGCAGCAGCTCCGCCACTCGAGCAGCAATAGAAGGCTCCATATGTACCAACTTAAACTTACTGCTGGGAATGTCTTTTAAAAATTGCAGAAATGCAGATCGCACCCCTGGATTGGTAGCAAAGTAAGAAATTTCGGTTAAGGCTGGCTGGGGAAGCAAGATCTCATCCCAGCGTAAATATTGTTGAATGGAGGCGCTGTGGTGCTTGTCGTCGGCGTTGAAGAGAGCAACGACAAAACCGGTATCACTAACAACTACTGGTCGGGACATTTAGCATTGGAACGATCGGCGCTGGAATTAATGGCGCGGCTGGAGCTGGCGGTGCGGATACGACGGAACTTTTCTTCCATCCCCTCAGCCACAATTTCTTTATATCGAACGGACAAATCGGGCGGTCCTGAAATCATGCCTACAAAGGCAGGTAATTGAGATGAATTTGGCGTTTTGTCCGCCGTGTCCGGCTTTTCTTCGTAAAGGGTGGCAATGGCTTGGCGAACGTTTTGATATTGATCTCGCAAATACCGAAACGCCAGCATTAAGACTGGTGGATGTTCTTTCGCCTCTCGCAGCGCTTCCAGATTTTTCAGCACCTCTAGCAACTGCTGATGGTCTTCCCTAACCTGCTGAATCAGTTGATCCAGTTCCTCGCATTCTAAATTTTTGCCATCCAGCTCCCTGCGATCCAAACTCTGATGGTCTAAATCATTGTGACGATTGGTGGAGCTGATATTAATGCTGGTCATGGAACTGGACCGAATTGCAATATCTAAATTCTAAGAGATAAAGCGGGCTAACTGCATTCCGGAGACTGTGCACTGTGGAGAATACCGCTGGGCTTTCTGAAAATACAGAAAAAATATCCCGAAAAATGTCCCGAAAAATAAAGACGGCTGGCTCGATTCGTTTCCGAAGAAACTTTCAAACCAACCGCGCTCGCTCCGTCGATGTATTTAATATCCCAAACCGCAATTTGCGATCGCGTATAGTTTCCGTTTGCGATCCGAGGAATTATGTATAACTTCTCGAGAATCAAAGATTTTTCCCCACTTGCCTCCCTTATTTGGATGACCATGTTACGATTTTGATTAATGAACAATAATCAAAAGGCGAGATGAGATGACTTATAAGCCTGCGGATACATTGGAAGAAATGCCGTTTGATGGGTGGATGACAGAAGATGCGGTGAGTGATGCGGTTGGTTTGGTGGAATACGAGTCGGCGGAGTTGGGAGAGCGTGGGGAATTAGCGGAACAAAAGATTCGGGGGCGATCGCCAAAGTTGCCAGCGGGGTTAGATGATCATCAGGTCCCAAGAAATGCGCGAGAGAGAACGGCGCAAAAGGGATATGCACCCGAAAGAACAGGGCGAAATCCCCGTCGGCAGCCGCGTCAGGCATTGGGGATTGATTCAACGCCACCGGGAGTCTTAGCCAGTACGGTGGATTACGGTCGGGGGCGATCAATGAAAAATCACCCCGTGGATAATTACGACAATTACTGCGAAGACTTTGCAACGGTTAATCCCTTTGCCCCTCCGTCTCCTGAACTGGGTCGGCAGAGGATAGGGGCGGATCTGCAGCGGTTTGTAACGGTGCGTTGGCAGCAGTTTTGCCAAGGGTTGCCTTGGCGACTGGCTTGGTTAAGTTCATTGGCGGTGGGCAGCGCGGCATTAATTGTGTCGGCGGGGCGATGGCAGCAGGGGACAACGGTGACCGATGCGGGGCTGCGTGATCAGTGTGTGGAGGTGACCAATGCCCAGGGAGAGGTGGCGGCGGAGAAGGCGAATGGGGCAGCGGCGCTGGTAGGGAAAAATCGCCAGGCGCTGACAAAGGCTTTGGGGGCTCCCTATTGCGCGTTGCCGAAAACGTCGGTGCGGGCGGGGGCGGTTGTGGACCGATCGCTCTATCAGTTACCGGGCGATCGCGAAATGGTGGTGGCGCTGGAGGGGGATAAGGTGATTGGCTATGGCATTGAGTCAGCAAGCGGTGGGGGCGATGGGGCGGTGGGCGATCGCCAGGATTTTGATTTGCGCCAAAGCTGGAGCTGGCTGACGGGATCGACGGTGGCGGATCGGGAGGTGATTGGGGGGTTAGGCAGTGTGGCGCTGGTGATGGATGGACCGGTTTATGCGCCGATGGACGGGGTGGTTTTCGGTGAAGCAGCGCTGGTGGCGGAAGGGCAGTTGTCGCGGCTGCCAGATAGTTGCGCGGTGTTTACGAGCGTCCAGTTGCCGGCTTATGCGGTGCAGCTTTGTGGGTTGCGCGATCGCACTGTGGGGGACGTGATAAAGGGCAAGGAAATTGGGCGGGGCAATGGTTTGGTGCATTTGGCGGTTTTGCGGCGAGATGGCAAGCAGTGGATGTTTGTGCCCCCCGCGCCGGAAATTGTGGAGCAGATTTTGGGCGAGGCGGCGTAGGTTTTGAGCTTTGGCAATGGGAGAGGTGGCAATGGAAGAGATGGCTATGTTTGATCGGGCGAACGAAATCGGCGTTTATTTAGAGCGGTGGATAGTGCGGGGAGCGGCCCTGAAAAACTGGGGGCGGTCCATTGTGCGCGGATTAAGTTTGGTGATCGTACTGACGGCAAGTCCGGCGATCGCCTCAGCGCCAATGTTAGAGTCACCGTCGGATCCCATTTTTGAAATGGCGTCAGCCAGTGCCACCGTGGCCAGTGCGCCGCCAGAAATCCACCTCGACGAAGTACCGTTACCGTTCTCCAATCCTGGTGACTTGTTTAACTTTGACAATACTCAGGCAGCCGATCAAGATTCTCACTTTGACAATCAAACAGAAATTCCCAAGCCAGTGACCCAGAAAACCTTGGGGGAACGGTTGGCGGCGGCGGCGATCGCCCAGGAAGGAGCCGATGTGACCATGGGACCGGGGGGTGGATCGCTGGCGTGCGCATGGGCAGTAAATCGGTTTGGGCTACAGCCGGTGTTGGGACAGAAGGTGGGCACTAATCCCAATTTGGTGGTGTCGGTGC
Organism: uncultured cyanobacterium; assembly: GCA_937883785.1. Lineage (GTDB taxonomy): Bacteria > Cyanobacteriota > Cyanobacteriia > CACIAM-69d > CACIAM-69d > CALGDE01. Next base: position 7,593 of record CALGDE010000088.1, on the reverse strand, counting down.
GGTCGGGGCTATTGAAAAAAGGGTTGGTCCAGGAAGTGCCCCAATCCGCTGCCCAGCCGGGGGATATTGTGGTGGCGGCGGGTCCAGGGCGATCGCAGCATATTGGAATTGTGGTGTCGAAGCGCTCCGGGCGTGGCGTGGAGGCATTGTCCACGCGGGGCGGGCGCTGGGGCTGGCGATCCGATTTGAATTTTGAGATGAAATATAAGGTAAAAGGGCAGATTTATCGTCTAATTTCCCCCGCCGCCAGCCCGAAACCTCAGCCGTCAAAACCTCTAAAATTTCAACCGGCGATCGCGGCAGATTTTCCAGCGAAGCCACTATTTGCCAGCGCTCCCATGCCCAAAGTTCAGTCCAGTACGGCGGTATCGCGATCCCTCACTTTCACTCCCAGCGACCAAACAATTTCCTTTGATTCGACGCTAACTATTCCAGGGGCGATCGCCGATTCCCAAGACGATTCCCAGAATGTTGCACCAGCGGACGCAACACCAGCGAAAAATCCAAAGCCAGGCGACGGGGATCGCTCGGTAAATCAATGGTTTGCGGATCGGCGATCGCTGGGGGCAGTGGCGATCGGTCATGCGGAGGGAAATTTAAGCGCTACCGGTAAAATTCGGTCGATTTATTACGGTCACAGCGACCCGGGCAACGGCGTTAAAAATATTGGCTTTTGTTCGTTGCAACGGTATCTTTGGCAGGATTTCAACAGCGATGGGCAAGTGTCATTTCCCGAGGCAGATCGGCGGTGCTTAGATCTGCTGCGAGCCCAAGCGCCCCAAACGGCGGCTAAGCTGCTGGACTTTGGCTACACTGCCGCCAACCATCCTGAGGCGACTATCAACTGTCTGGATCTTTACAACCAATCGCGGGTGGCGGGGCGGCAATGTCCCAAGCGATATCGCCAGGCGCGAGACCGGGGGTTAAAGGGAGAGCGGGCGATTGTCTGGGCGCGGGTGGAAAGTTTTCGGGTGTTGAAAGGGCGCAACAAGGGCAAGCTAAGTGCCAGTGGACTGTTTCGTATTTGCCGGAACTCTCGCGATCGCCGCCACCTGTCCAATTGGAACTGCATTGCCAGCGATCAACGCCGCCGAGTCCGCGCCATTCGTCGAGTGTTTAAAATGCAAACTTAGTCGAATGGGCGATAGTCACGGCGTTATAAGGCTGCTGGAAACTAATCGACGACACGCCCTAGCGCGATCGCAGGGTGCTCAAAACGGCGTCGATGCGAGGACCGTAGCCTTCCTGCATATCCACCGGTAGCTGATGTACAACGGCGAAGTACTTTCCGTTGAGCCGACCAATGATTGCCTGTCCCAAGATGGAATTTCGGGGGCTATCACCACGTTCAAAGCTCCACCGCTTGCTTACCCAGGGGTAGGTTGCTCGGCGGTTTCGTATCAGCCGTAGGGTGATGTTGCGAGCCCGCGAGGTTTGCATCAGCCACTGTTCCACGTCACTTTGGGTGTCCATGCCCGCAATGTCTTCGAACCAGAAAATATTGATGCGAGCTTCGTCATTGGTAATTTGTCCTCCACGACCGGCGGACAGACGCACCCGACTCAGCGCTGTCCTTTGCTCGATCGCGGTTACGAAGGAGTTTTCGGGCACGCCCATTTCAAGGGGAACGCCGCGGGGACGAAAACGCTGTAGCGGTACCTGTACGCTTTCGCCTTCCACATTGATGGTGATCCTGCTGGGGATGGAGGCGAGGAGGGCAGCGGTTAGGGGAGATTGGGCGGAGGCGAGGGAAACGCTGCCCAAGAGGAGCGTGCTGCTGAGGAGTCCGCTGAAAAGTTGGAGTGATGAAATTCTTTTTGGGAAACCCATAGATGATGCCTGGATAGAATTGCTAGAGGTGATAAATGTGAAGGGTGTTGGGAGTCCTGATGACCATCACAGATATTGACATCTACAGGGTTCCAATCAAAATGCACACCGTCCAGTTTCTGGGGTGGGCGATCGGCGGCAGAGGGTACAAGGGTTTAGAATTCTGAGAGATTGTTGCCGATTTTGATGGGCTATGGATTGGAGTAAAACCAACAAGAAAAAATTTAGACAAGCCCTGCAAGGTGTTTATCGAACCTATAGCGACCTGAGAATTTTTGCGGCGGAAGAGTTGGACTGGCGTTTGGAGGAGATTGTTCCTAGCAGCCACACCATTAAAGCGGCGAGTTTTGATTTGATTGCTTGGGCGGAGGGGCGGGGTAAGCTTCAGGATTTGTATCAGGCGTTTCGGGAGGAGAATCCTGAACATCCGTTTCTGATTAAGGTTAAGGCTGCCAGTAAGGGTGGTGTGGAGACGGGAGCAACGGAGGCGCAAGTTAATCAGGACCACAGGAGCAGTGGGGATAATGTGGCGAGCAATAAGTATGTCAATCACTATAATTCTGGGACTGCTTCGGTTGGATCCTCAGGGGCTGAAACCCAGGAAAAGTCTTCGTTGCCGGGGGAGGTGTTTACTTTTACGACGGCATCAATCACCCTCGATGGAATTATTACCAAGCGCGAGAAGCAGGGGCGGCGGCAGATTTTTGATTTGGGTGGAACGCCGCTGGAAATGGTGTGGATTCCGGCAGGGAGCTTTTTAATGGGGTCACCGGAAAGTGAACTGGAAAGAAAGGAAAGTGAAGGACCGCAGCATCAAGTGATGTTTGCTGAAGGGTTCTGGATGGGGCGGTATCCGGTAACTCAGGCGCAGTGGCGGTGGGTTGCCTGTTTGGAGGCAGTCAAGCAGAGTTTAAAGGCGAATCCTTCGCGCTTCCCCGGAGATAAACGTCCGGTAGAAACGGTATCTTGGGACGAGGTACAGGAATTTTCTCGTCGTTTGTCTCGTAAGTTGTTGCCAATTTTCAAGCTACCTAGCGAGGCTCAGTGGGAATATGCCTGCCGGGGGTGGACCGAGACCGCGTTCGCCTTCGGCGATGCCCTAACAACAGATCTGGCAAATTATGACGGCAACCAAGCCTACGGTGCTGCTCCTAAAGGAAAGTGTCGGGAAGAAACTACAGAGGTGGGGCAGTTTCCGGCGAATGAGTGGGGGCTGCATGATATGCATGGCAATGTGTGGGAGTGGTGTGAAGACACTTGGCATGAGAACTATAATGGTGCTCCAAGTGATGGAACCGCCTGGACCAACAACAAGCCAACAAGTCGGCTACTGCGCGGCGGCACCTGGATCCGCGATCCGGGGAACTGCCGGTCGGCGTTTCGTAGCTACTACCCGCGAAGTGGCTGTCTCAACAACCTCGGTTTTCGTGTGGTGTGTTCTCCCCAAGGTTAGCTCCTTATCGCTTTTTTCTTCATCGTCTAACGGCGATCAAAATTTTCCAGGAGTTTTTTTTGAGGTTGGATAATTCCCAGAGCATTCAAGACGCACCAATCAACACAAATGCAGCCCAATTGCGGGGGTGGGGGTATTGAGCCCGCGTTGCCAACACCGCCGATCGCAACGCTTCCCCCTTGTCCTTTCCCGCTGCCAACTGCCGATAAAACGTTTCCATCAACAGTGCCGTGGCGTCATCGGGCACCTTCCATAGGGTGGCAATGACGCTAGAACTGCCCGCCTTTAAAAACGATCGCGCCAGCCCAATCACCCCTTCCCCCGTCACCCGCCCTTTCCCCGTATCGCAGGCGCTAAGCACCACCGTTTCCGCCTGCAACTGCATCTCAAAAATTTCGCCCATAGAAAGCTGACCGTCCTCGCCCTCGGAGCCTGCCCCCGGAGCCAGCGCCAACCAACTGCTTAAATCATTGCCGCCCCCATCGTTAAAAACCCCGTGGGTGGCAAAGTGTAGCCAGGGAGCATTGGGCAGCTTTTCCTTTACCGTTCCCTCCGTCGCCGCCGCGCCCAATATGGGCTCCACGTTGCGTAATTTGGCGATCGCGATCGCCTCCCGTTCCGCACCGGGGAGAGGCTCCAAATCGTCGGGCATGGGGGTTGGGTTGCCGATAATTAGCGGAGCGGTGGAGGGGATTCCCTCCTGTTTGCGCTGTTCCAATTGCTGAAGCGTTTGCAGAGACGGGGCACTGGACAGGGCAAAGCGCTCAATTAGGGAACGTCCGTCGCTATCTTGCAGGGCGCTAAAGGGGACCAAGCCCAGCTCGCGATCAGGAATAATTATCAGCTTGGCATTGGGAGCGGTGGGCAAGGTGGATTCCACCGGCGCGATTAATAACTGATAAGCATCCTGCAAACCGCTGCCGAGGGTTTGCCCCGGTCGCTGGACTGCGCCCTCAACCGATGCGTCAGAGCGCACCTCATTTGCCCACAGCGCCATTGCTTCCCCCAGGGGATTGGTGGCGTCCTGGCGAGCTTGGGTGGTGGTGTCGGCGATCGCCAACCCCAGCGCTTCCGGGTTAATGGGATGCAGGGTAACGGTGCCGTCGGGGGAAACGGTCCAGGCGGCGAGCTGGGTATCGCTCAAATTGGAATAGAGCAGAATGGTGGCTTGCTGCTCCTCAGCCAGGCTTTTGATGGCGGCAATTCCCAGGGGCTTCGTGGCGCCAAGGGATTTGCCGATCATGGCATCCACCAGGGAGCGCGATCGCGAATGGTCAGCAATTTCCAGAGCCGCTTCCGGCTGATCGGTGGCGATTAACACCCGCTGGAGCGCCCGGTAAGTTTTGGACTGCTCCTCAAAAATGGAGATTTTTTCCGCGTCGCTATTCCCAAGCCGCGATCGCCGTCGATCCTGCACTGCGATCGCTCGCCGCAACACCGTTTCCGCCTCCTTCAACTGCCCCGATCGCTCCAGCGCCTGCCCCAAATTATGCAAAACCGCCGCCTCCAACGCCGGATCCTTTAACTTCTGCACCAATTCCAACGCCCGTTCATGGGTGGCGATCGCCCGTTCATGGTCTTCCTGAGCGCTGTAAATAACGCCAAAATTCGTCAGCGCCGTCGCCTGCCCCGGCAAATCCTCCAGCTCCTGAGCAATATCCAACGCCTGCTGATTAACGGCGATCGCCTCCGCAAACCGCCCCCGCCGGATTTGCACATTGGCGATATTTCCCAACGATGCCCGCTCCCCCCGGCGATCGCCCGTTTCCCGATCCAGCGCTAAGGACTGTTGGTAAAACGTAAGCGCTTGGTCGGCGTCGCCCTGCTTAAAGTGAGCATTGCCTAAATTAGTTAGCGCACTCGATTCTCCTTGGCGATCGCCCAACTCCCGATCCAACGCCAGCGCCTGGGAATGAAACTCAATCGCCTGGTCAAATTGCCCCAAAATTCGATGCAGCCGCCCCAACGCATCCAGCGCCCCCGCCTCTCCCCGGCGATCACCCAACGCCCGCGAAATTTCCAACGCTCGCCGTTGTCGCCCAATTGCCCGTCGATAAAACCCCTGCCGCCGATCCACCGCCTCCAAATTCCGCAACGAAGTCGCCTCTCCCCGGCGATCGCCAATGCTTTGACGAATTTCCAGCGCTTGCTCTTGGGCGCGGCGAGACTGAGCGTACTCTCCCAAAGCAAAATACGCCTGACCCAACTGGCTTAGGGATTGGGCACCACCGCGAAAATCCCCCTGCTCTCGCCGCCGGGTCAATGCCTCCCGCTGCAAGGCGATCGCCCGTCGATAATTCCCCAGCGCAAAATGGGTCTGCCCCACATTGCCCAACGCCGCCGCAATGCCCCGCTGATTCCCCGTCGCCCGGTGAAGCGCCAACCCCTCCAGCCCCACCTCCAACGCCCGGCGAAAATCCCCCTGCCCAAAATAAACCGTCGCTAAATTCCCCAGCGATCGCGCCTCACTGCGCCGATTCCCCACATCCCGCGCCACCGCCAACGCCTGCTGATGAAACGCGATCGCCTTGGGATAATCCCCCAGCGAATAATACGCATTCCCCAAATTCCCCAGCGGCGACGCCTCCCCCTCGCGATCGCCCCGGTCCCGCGCCAGCTCAAGCGACTGCTCGTAATACTCAATCGCCCGCTCATATTCTCCCAACGCCGAATGGGCAACCCCCAAATTACTCAGCACATCCGCCTCACCCTCGGAATCCCCATCCGTCCGAAATCCACGCAACGCCTCTTCCCAAGCAGCAATCGCCCCTCGATAATCGCTGGACTCATAAGCCTCCAACCCCCGCTGGAAACTACGCTCCGTCGCAGGGCTCCCCGCGATGGGTGTCGATAATGCTGAGCTTAATGCCGGTCTTAGTGCTGGGCTGGGGGGGGCGATCGTCCAACTCCCCAACACCAACCCACCCAAAATCCAACCCACCCAACTTAATCCAGAAGTTCCCATTGCCCTGGTGCCATAGCCTACGACTCTCACAGTAAACAAGCTGTCAGGATAATGCTGGAAATCTCAACCAATTTTTGTGATCGCAAATCAGGCTATTAAGAAAGCTTTGTAGATAGACCATGGCAGCAATTTGCTAAGGCTACAATCCTGAATGTAGGGTTATAGCCTCAGATGAGCCATGGCTTGGACACAGAAAGAGAAAAAAGAATTTCGTTTGACCCTACAAGGCGTTTATAGAAGTTATAGTTCGCTGGAAACTTTTGTGGCGGATGAACTGAGCTTGAATTTAGCCACAGTTTCTGCGAAAGAAAATAATTTGGAAAAAGTAGCATTTGACTTAATCGAATATGCTGAAGCTAGGGGGAAATTAAAAGCTCTATATGTAGCATTCCATCGTGATAATCCCGGACATCCCTTTAGAGTAAGCACTAAAAAGGTTCCACGAAAAGCGCCAAGTTCGACACCAGTGCCAGTTTTAGAGCCAAGTTTGATTAGCCGAGCTCGATTTTTGAAATACGGTGGAGCAGGAGTTGCGGGAATCATTACTACGGTTCTGTTTGGCAATTTATTGCAGGATGCTAAGGGAGATAAGCCAACAACACCATCGTCTCCTGGATCATCCGCCTCACAAATAAGTCCCCAAAACACTCCGGAAGGTGCTGAAGCAAATACAGCGCAAGAACCTTCGAAGGAGCCAGAAACAAATGGATTACCAGGAAGTGTGTTTTCGTTCACCACGGCATCGGTGGACCCTGAAGGGAAAGTTCATCCATACAATAGAAATTGGCGTCGTTACATTTTTCCTCTGGGCAAAACGTCTTTAAAAATGGAACTAGTTTGGGTTCCACCAGGCAACTTTATAATTGGATCATCGAATACGGAACATGAAAACAGAAAGAGAGAAAAGCCTCAAACTCGAATAACTTTTGAAAAAGGATTCTGGATGGGGCGTTATCCAATTACACAGGCTCAATGGAAGTGGGTCAGCGATCTAAAAACTGTTTCTAAAGATTTGACTCCACTAAAGAAGTTTGTGACAAGCAACCAGCCACCAAGAATGATTAGTGATGCTGAAATTAATCCTAATCTGCCTGTAGAAATGGTTACTTGGGAGGAGGCTCAAGAGTTCTGCAAGCGTCTTTCTATGGAGCTATCTCATACCATTAAGCTTCCTAGTGAAGCTCAATGGGAATATGCTTGTCGAACTGATAAAGGGCAAGATACGCCATTCTCTTTCGGCGGAACAATAACAGCTAGATTGGCAAATTACAACAGTTTCGAACAGTACTATAAAGGGAGCATCCCACTTATGCACTGAGTGGTGCAGAAAGTTGAAAAGCGCCAT
>CALGDE010000087.1 GCA_937883785.1 uncultured cyanobacterium | reverse complement strand
CCATTGCTCAAAGTCTTAGACTGTTGTCCTAAGTCACTCCGTCGCCGCTATAAATTCACGCGCTCTGGCAATGCAGAATTCTACACGCCCACCGCATCCGATGAAACTATGTTGGTGCAAGTGCCACCCCATGTGCGTGATGACTTATTTATGCATCAAAACCAGACGGATCAGCTACTAGCGGTGCGAGGCAGTTTTGTGTTAGTTATTCTGCGCGATCACCACTACGAATACATTCCTTTGAGCGATCAAATCCCCACAGTGGTGACCATTCCCCCAGGGGTTTATCACGGAGCCCTAAGCTTTAGCGACGAGCCCTGCATCGTGGTCAATGCCGTTATTCGCCATGGGGAAGCAATGGAGGCAGACTACGAACCTATTAAACCCCCAGTTCCCTATGATCTTGAAGCAGCTCAACTTGCCCTTGATCAGCTCAAGTCCAAAGCGATCGCTGAAGCTAAGATTATTGCTGGCGTGTGACACAGCAAGGCTTGATGGATTGGGCATAAATAACATGAATTAGCCATAAAACACCCTTAAAAAAGGGCAGTAACTTACGCTTTGTTCGCTAAGTTACTGCCCTTTTTCTTTGTTTTTCTAGCTACTTTGATAACCGAATTTTTATAAAAACTTTCGACAAAAAATCATTATAAAAAATTGCCTAGTAAAGCTCGAAAAGGATGTGTGTGTGTTCGGAGTTATCTATTTGACTAAGCCCGCATCAGAAGACGCTTAAATGATGGTGCCGTCAGGAATTACCGCATTCTTCACAATGACGGTGATTCCGCTGCGAATCATAAAGCCTTCGTCTTCACGGTTAGCTTCTTCAACACGGTCTTTGTTGATAATTTGCACGTCGTTGCCGATGCGAGCGTTCTTATCCACAATCGCCCCCCGAACGGTAGTATTCGAACCGATGCCAATGGGAATATTACCCTGGGTCATCAACTCAAATCGCTCGTCGCGGCGCTCGTAATAATCCGCCCCCATTAGCAGGGAATTATCAATCACCGACCCGGCTCCCACGCGCGATCTCACGCCCAAAATAGAGCGCTGAATTTGGCAATCTTTCACCATGCAACCTTCACTAATCATCGACTCAGTTACCTGACAATCGAGGATTTTTGTGGGCGGTAGATATCGCGATCGCGTGAAAATCGGAGCCACATTGTCGTAAAACGTAAAGGCCGGAGCAGGCTGACTGGTCAGGGCTAAATTAGATTCGTAAAACGCCTTAATGGTTCCAATATCTTCCCAATAGCCATCAAACAAATAGGCTTGGACGTTATAGTCTCCGGCGGACGCAGGGATAATTTCCTTACCAAAATCGGTGCTATCGGGAGAAGACTTTAGCAAGTCGATTAGAACTTCTTTTTTAAAGACGTAAATTCCCATCGAGGCAATGTAAGGCATCTTGGTCGCCTTCTCTGCCGAAAGCCCCAAACTTTGGGTGTCAACCTGCATTGCTCTCAGGTCATCCCCTTTAGGCTTCTCACTGAAGTCCACTACGCGACCGGCATCGTTGATTTTCATCAAACCAAAATCCGAAGCGCGGCTTTCATCCATAGGCACTACCGATAGGGTGATATCAGCATTTGTGTCCCGGTGACGGCGCACAAAATCGCTGTAATCCATACGGTAAAGGTGATCCCCAGACAGGATGACGTATTCATCCACATCTAGCTCCGAAAACAGCCACAAATACTGACGAACGGCGTCGGCAGTGCCTTGGAACCAGGTGGGATTTTCTGGCGTTTGCTGGGCGGCTAACACTTCCACAAAGCCGTCAGTGAGCCCAGACATGGGATACGCCCGGGAAATATGACGGTTTAGGGACGTGGAATTGAACTGGGTTAGAACATAGATTTTATTAATTTCGGAATTGATGCAGTTACTAACGGGAATATCAATCAACCGATACTTACCAGCCAAGGGAACGGCTGGCTTTGCTCGGAGTTTTGTTAAAGGGTAGAGACGGGTGCCGGCTCCACCACCCAAAATGATGCCTAGTACTCGTTTCACAACGCGACCTCTGGTGCTGCCCACGGTTCAAGACTAGTGTCCGCTTGCAGGTCGCTCTTGGCAAGGAAAATCAGGATTTTTGATCCCCAAGGAGGATTTTATTGATGCTTTTTACCGCTAGTTTCTCTTGAGTTTATGGCGATGTTAAGGGGATTTTGCGATCGCGCCTCTGTCCTTCAACGGAGCTTTAACCGGGAAGCGATATTTAGTAGTCGGCAATACGGTTAACATTCGCTAACATAAGTTAAATAAGATTGCGATTTAGTTGACTTTTGCTCGCCTGTTCTCCCGTTTCTGGCTGATTCACCAAAATGGATAGGCAAAGAATAACAGGCAGGGTCAGTTTGTTTTCCATGGGGTTATCGCCCATGAGCTGGTTTTTCCAAACTGACTTTTCCAATCAGCTAATTCCGTCGCTAACCCGACTAGAAACGAGGAACCTCTTTATGAGCCGCCAAAACGCTGTGTCTCCTTCTGCTGCTGTTTCAATGACCGGTACTTCCCCTGGGGCGATCGCCACGAAAACCGCCACGAAAACCGCCCCTAAACAGGTAAATCCCAGTAAGGCAGCGCGGGGAATTATGGCACCTCAGCAAGGGGCGATCCTGTTTGAGCCTCGGGAATTTTTGAAGGCACGGGCGGCAATTGACGGGCAGGACGTATTTATCGAGTGGACCGGATCGGTGTATGCCATGGTGCCGGGGCGTCCCCAGGAGCGGCTGTTTAATATCACCGGAATGAACGTGGCGCGGGGAATTCAGGACGAAAACGGCGTGTGGTGTTTGGTGACGCGGGAGTTGAATTACTACACGGATCCGGTGTCGGGGGAGTTGATCCATCGCTGGAAAAATCCTTGGACGGAAGAATCTTTAACGGTGATGCACGTGGCTAATGATCCCGTGCAGCATCAGTTGCGCTATCCCATTCCAGCGCGTCAGGCGGGGAATTCGGCGTCTTTTGTGCTGGAAATGTTTCCTACCTATCCCAATCCCCTGGGCAACAACCCCCAGTTCCGCGATTACAGCCCCAGCCCCGATTACATGGCGTCGGAGTTTTTCCAAATCACGGTGCCGCTCGATGAACTACAGGATCCGCAGCGAGCGACGGTGGATACGATGACCCTGGCGTGGAATCGTATTGGTCCCTGGTTGCCGTGGATGAAGATGGGAGATTTGCAAGGACAGTTGGTTTATCACGCTTATGGTCGGCGGGTATCGGGCTATGACGAACTGTCGCCAATGTTGCGCCAGGAAATTGAGCAGCGACTACCGAAATATCGCCACGCCCCTGACAACTTTACCCAGAAAATCAATATGACCTCCTGGCGCTACTTCGAGGACAATTTTGACGCTTATTTAGAGGGCGATCGCTTCCCAATAAATGAGTGCGTTTAGAGGCGTACATCTAGGGGACATCCCCAAGGGCTGTCATCATCTAAGCCTAAAAGTCAGTGGCGGTGAGGGTTTCAGCCTCAATATGTCTTGTGCTGAAAGAGCATGCACTTCCCACCATGTCAGGCTTCTGGCACTGTAATTGACGACACGCCCTGGGAAATAAACCCGATCAGAGGGAGCCATAACCTGTGCCAGAATCAAATTGGCGTCTTTTTTGTATGGCACCATGGGCTTCGTAGATCCTCGCACCGATTTTGGTTTTAAGCGCATTTTTGGCTCCAGCCGCAGCAAGCCAATTTTGCGAAAATTCCTTAACGCGATTATTTATGACAATGAGCCTCGCATCGCCGATCTAGAAATCATTGATCCGTACCAAAACCCCGATCTTTACAGCCTCAAGCAAAGCATTCTCGATATCAAAGCCGTCCTAGACGACGAAACCATTGTCATTATCGAGATGCAAATTTTGCCGGTGGAAGCCTTCGCCGAACGAGTGGTTTATAACACCGCCAAAGCCTACGTCAGTCAGCTTAAGCGCGGCGAAGGATATTTATGTTTGAAGCCGGTTATTTCAGTTACAATCACCGACTTTGTCCTGTTTCCCAGCGACGACGGCGAGTCCAATCCCATCACCCGCTATCAGCTTTTGGATGCCAATACGGGAAGGTGCTGTAGCGACCATCTGGAGCTGATTTTTGCTGAGTTGCCTAAGTTGCCGGAGCAGCTGGATAAGCGCAGTGAGCTGTGGCTATATTTTATTCAGCAGGCGGGAAAGGTTGACCAGGTGCCGGAGGTGCTGACGGGGTCTGATTTTGATGATGCTTTTGCGCTCGCCAACGAAAGTCAGCTCTCTCAGGAAGAATATGAGCTGGCGGAAAAGCAACGGATGAAGCTGCTCGATGCCCAGGGACAGATGAGTTATGCCATCAAAGAGGGAATCGAGCAGGGGATTGAACAGGGAATCGAGCAGGGGCTGATCGAGGCGGCGCGGGGGATGTTGCTGGCGGGGCTGGATGTGGAGACGGTGTGCCGGGCAACGGGGTTGACGCAAGCTAGGGTGCGAGCGGTGGCTGAGGCGATCGCCCAAGATCCCAGGGACCAAAACCCGGACTAAAAGAGCCGAAGCAAGGAAGCTGTCAAGAGCCGTCAAAGGGTTAGCTGATAAATTTGGACGGCGCTATGGTTAGCGAGGGGAGGGAGGTATGGAAACTGTGGCGGAGATTGGTAGACAGGCTGGGCGATCGCCCCAGGGTACTGCTGTTGGATTTGGGCGAGCCATTTTGGGGACGGGCGGTAAAGATAAAGCAGGAAATCGCTGGGCTGGCTGTCGGTGACGATGCTGATGTTGCCGTCGGGGATAATGGCGATTCTGGCGTCGAGGCGCAGTTGATAGCTAAGGGAGATTAGGCGGGGGATATAGGCTTGGCTGAGGATTAAGGGATAGGGATCGCCGGGGGCTAGGATGGCGTTAAGGGTGTCGGCGACGGCGGGATGGTCGTAGCTGCCTTGTTCGACCCACCAGGTGTTGGCGATTCCGCTGGCAGTGCAGGAAATAATTTGGCTGGCGAGGATTAATCCCAGGAGCGATCGCCCCCAGTTTTGCTGCTGTACCCAGAACTGTCGCCGTCCTAGATAGAAGGCGATCAGCAGTTGCAGCCCCAAATAGCAAGGCACCCAATAGCGAGTAACGCCGGACCGGAAGCCGCCGGAGCGCAGGTCTAGCATGAGTAGAGGCAGGAATTGGGCAAAGATTAGGGTAAGAAGGAACCAGAGGGCTAGGCTTTTGATGCCGGATTCTGGATTTTTCTTTGTTTCTTGCCAGCGGTTTAAATCGGCGGCGGCGATAACGGTGAGGGCGGCAGTGGCGACGATCGCTCCAATGACTAAACCGGGTGCTAAGGACCAATCGGCGGGAAAAATCTGCCCCTGGGAATCCCAATCAATAAACAAGCGCCCTAAATTTAAACCCCAGTTTTGGATCAGCATCGCTGGAGAGACGGGCAGGCTGGTAAATCCGGTGGTTTGGGTGATGGTGCCGAAGCCGATGATGATGATGCGTAGCCATGGCTGCCATAGGAACAGGGCGATCGCGATCGCGCAGATAAAACCGATAAATTGCGATCGCCGGAGCTGTCGTTGGATAGCGGCAATTCCCACAAATGCGCCATGACCCATTAGGGTAAACAGCCCGAACAGTAAGGTGTACAACAAACTGGCGGCGCTAAGGGCATAGGCAAACCAGGCGCGTGAATTTTTTAAGCGTAGGGCGCGCAATAATAGCCAGCTCGACCCGACAATCTCCAGGGTCCACAGCCCATAGTTGCGCACTTCCAGGGAATACAGCACGTGGAAGGGCGAGAGTCCGATGATGGCAACGGCGGTCCAGGCGATCACCCGCGACCCAAATAATTCCCAGGCCAAACCGTAGGCGCAGGGCAACACCGCTAGCCCGATCGCCACGGACAGGAGCCGCCGTAGGGGAAGCCCGTCACCGAAGACGGGACCAAGAATTTGATGCCACCAGCGGAGGGCGACGAAATAAAGCGGCGGATGTTGGGGATCGTCGATAGCCAGGGCGCGAACGGTGTCGGCGGTGGTGCGATCGCCATTAGGGATCTGAAAATATTGCAGCTCGGCGGGGGTGCGCGGCTGACCGTCCGCCAAAATTTCTGCCACCTCCGGCAGCGTAAATCCTGCAACCCGAAAGGAGCTAAACACCTCATCGCCCCAGTACACCTTGCCAGACAGCCCCGCCAGCCGGAACACCACCGCCAGGATTAACACCAGGGCGATCGCCATCCGCCCCCATCGCCCGTCGCTACCCATCGTCGCTAGCCCAAATCATCCATAATCGCGGCGATCGCCTTCGCCATCTCAATGCGCTGCTCAGCGTCATAATTCCACTTGTCCAAAAAATCCGCATAATCGCCCGTGCCATGGGTCAGCGCCTGCCCCATGGTGCGCACCCGCACTTCCAAATCCGCCGTCGCTTCTGTCCGCGCCAACTCTGTCCGCGCCAACAGAGCATTCACATGGGCTGCCGAGCGATCACTCGTGCGCTGGGACGCTGCCACCATTGCCTGATCGCCGTTGCGATCATGGGTCACCGTCATCGCCGCCGCCATCACCACGTTTTTCACCAGGATGTCGTTCACTGTTTCCGGGTTGCTAGCCAGCGCGGCCAATACCGGTTCAGTAGGCTGGGCAGCGGGCGACTCTTCCACCGTGAGATAGGACACAAAAAAGCCCCGCGACCCGTTAACGCTGCCGGTTAATTTAGCGATCGCCCCTTGATCCAAATCCTCATTACTATCAGCCGCTGCCTTGATTAACTTATTAGTTAAGGCGATCGCTTCTTGGAATGAGGGCGCATCTGGAATGGTTACAGTCATGGCGGTTACTGCTAGTAAAGGGACTAATCGGGAGCCTGGAATGGGGCGTCGGGACCAATAAACTGATGGGTGTTTAAGTCATAGCATCGCGATCGGGTTTTGATGGGCAATTCTAACCGTTCTTTCGGCTCCCATTCTTGGCTAGAAATGGCAATATTGGGGTTGGAATAGGGGTCACCAGCAACAATAATTGACTTCCAACGTTTGAAGAATTTTGCCGAATCTTCTGGGTGGGGATCGCCCTGGAATGTCTTGCCGCGCGAGTAAGATTCATGGTGAATTAAAGTGGCTTGGGGGCAGAAAATAACCCGATACCCTGCTGCTCGAGTTCGTAAACATAAGTCCACGTCCCCAAAGCCCACCGCCAAGGTTTCGTCATAGCCATTAATCGCCTCAAAGGCATCGCGACGCATTAATAAACAGGCGGCGGTTACTGATGATAATTCATGGCTGGCAATCAACGCCCCCACATAGCCCGGCTCCTGTTCTCCGTTGGGCAGGCGATCGTGCATAAACTTAGCAAAATGCTCCGCCATACCGTGCATTCCCACACAAACGCCGGCGTGCTGAATGGAAATACCGTCGGGATACAACAGCTTTGCCCCCACAATGCCCACATCCTCTTTTTGCCCATACTCCACCATGCGGTCAAGCCAGCCCGTTTCGATCGCCTCAATATCGTTATTGCAAAATAAATAATGAGTAAAGGACTCATCAAAATGAAGAGGAATTTGTTCAATGCCCCAGTTATTAATGGCAGAGAAATTGAACGCCCCTTCGTAGTAGAGAACGGTGTGGCGATCGCGAATCGAATTAAAGTAATTAATGCTTTCTTGATCATCAGATTGATGGTTAATCAAAACGATTTCGTAATCAACTTTTCCTCGGTATTTAGCAAAGCTTTCTAAGCATTGTTTGACAAGATGCCCGCAGTTTTTAGTGGGAATAATAACGGCAACTTTAACCGATTTTTTGATGGGATATTTTACTTGAAAAAAGTTAAATCGGAAGCTGGTGGAAATACTCCCCGCTTCGCCGCTGCGCTGTAAATGTTCTGACAGTAAATCCTGGGAAATTTCCATAACCTGGGACTTGCGATCATGACCGGTGCTGGTGTCGTGCTGCCGCCACAAATAGAGAATTTCGGGAATATGGGAGATACGCTCGGCTTTTTCTGATGCCCGCAAAATTAGATCATAATCTTGAGAAACGGTTAGGAACGGGCGAAATCCTTTGATGTTTTCTAATAGCGATCGCCGAAATCCTACCAGGTGAACAATGTAGGGATGGGACCGTAATAATTCCAGGGAAAATGCCGGGCGAAACATAAACTGAATAACGTCGCCATCGGGGGTTACTAACGCTTCATCGGAGTAGAAAAAGTCGGGATTATCCTGGCGAATTACTTCGGCAATGCGAAATAACGCGTGCTCCGGCATCACATCATCGTGATCCATCAGCACAATATATTCGCCATTGACCATGGCTAAAGCATCGTTAGACGCCGCAGAAATTCCGCCGTTTTGGTGGCGGCGCTGTACTCGAATGCGCGGGTCGGCTTTTGATAGGTCTTCTAATAGTTTGATGACGTGTTTTTTCGGTGATGCGTCATCAACAATACACAGCTCCCAATGGGGATAAAGTTGGTTTTGTACCGACGCGATCGCCTCCCGTAGCCACCGTTCTGGGGTGTTATAAACGGGCATAACTATTGATAGGCGCGGCGGATTTTCTAGCTGATCCAAACGCCGCCGAAACTGTCGGCGAACATGGGGGCGTAACCCTGCGTGATATTGTTCCCAGTCGTCGAATTTAGGGCGGTTTGGAAATAGCTTGTCAAGGATTTTTTCGCGCACTCCCGATGTTCCTTCCCGTTGCCAAAGACGAACGGCGCGACCTGGAATAGTGGGAATACGAGCGATTCTGCGGGCGATTTTTCTAATCACAATCTTCACCCTTTTCAAGTCTCTCTTCTTCCGAGTTGTCAGAATCCTTAGAAGATGGAATCGTGTTGCTGGTTCCTGAATCAGCCCCTAAAAGATCAGCCCCTAAAAATGTGATTTGGTTAATAATTTCTAAGGTGGCTTCGACGGTTTTTTCCCAGGTTAATTCCCTTGCCCAAGCTGCACCTTTTTCCGCCAGGGCACTGCGTCGCTGGGCATCGTCAATTAACTGTCGTAAATGGCTGGCAAAGCTATCTGGATCCAGCGGCGATTCCACCACAAAATCCCCCAAATCATCTAAGGGGTCCTCCCCAAGCACCACCCCCACGCAGCCACAAGCGATCGCCTCAACGGTGACCTGCACCGATGATGGGGCGATCGCCCCGTGAATATTGCTGAGGCTAAAGAGCTGGGATCGCGTTGAGTTATCGGCCACCTTTCCTAAGTGGCGCAGTCCATGCTCCGCTTCGAAGCCTGCTGGCGCTGGGCGTCCGTAGCACTGCACAAGCAGTTTTTCGTCGTATTCCCGTTGCAACTGTGCCAAGGTTGCCAACACCTGGAATCGCACCGCCGGGTCTGTGTTGGGGTCGTCGAACCACAGCACATTTACTGAGCCATCGGGGAGTAAATGACGCTCTGGCTGGGGCTCCGTTTCCGTAAATTCCGGCGCTAAGGGTAGGGGCACCGCGTCCACCACATTGCGGAATCCCGGCGTTTGCACCAGGGTGTGGCGCAGTTCCTCTCCCACGGCGATGGGACGCAGGGGCAAGAACACACTGGCGTTTTTCGCCTCCCCCTGGCGATCGCCCAACGGTGACGACGACGTCGGATCCGCCATCATCCACTGCACCCGCAGCCGCACCCGTTCCAAATCCGCCACCGCGTAGGCTGTTTGCCAATGGGTGGCGATCGCCACATCACACACCACCGGACGCTGGCGGCGATGTTCAAAATAGTCCACCTCCGCCACGGAGCCCGCCAACCGGTCATCCCAAACCCGCTTCCGCTCCAGAAAATCGTGATTGCTTAGGGCTGGATCCCCCTGGAGATACACCGTGACCTCGTGGCCGGAGTCGCCCAAGAGCTTCGCCAACGCTGCAATGCCGTAATCCCAGGAGGACCACCGATGCAAATCCTCCGCCAATGCGCTGTCACACCAAACGACGATACCTAAGGTCAATTTCCGCGCCTCACCGCACAGGGGCGGCTCCGTTAGCACCCATTGCCACGCCTGCCAGCTATCCACCAGCGCCGAGCGGGTTAGGTAGCGATCGCGCACCTCCGTCTGAGCCGTTTCTCCTAGCTGCTGACGCAGGTCAGGATTTTCGATTAGCTGCCTCAGTGCTTCAACCCAATCCGCCTCCGTTTCACAAAGCCAGCCGTTGTGGCCGCTGGTGATGGTTTGTGCGTAAGGCCCCCACTGCGACGCCACCGTGGGCACCCCCATTAGTCCCGCCTCCACAAATTTCAGCTCGCTTTTACCGGCGGTAAAGGGCACGTGGGGATTCAACGGTGCCAGGTTAATGTCGGTGTCGCGGTATAGCGCCGGCAGTTTTTGCCAGGGCACGATGGGCAAGGTTTCCAGGCGATTCCCCAATGTTTCCGCCAGGGTTTCCGGCACTTCCAAATGCCCCACAATGCGTAGTCGCACCTGGGGGAATTGATCCAGCACCGTGGCGATCGCCCCCACGCACTGTTCAAAATCCTGTTGGTGGGTGCGGGTGCCGCTGAAGTAGCTGATGCGCACAATATCCTGATCCGCCGCCGGGCGCTCTTGTTCTAGGGCCGCGATCGCCACCCGCTCCATGGCCGGGCTAATGCGATTGGGCAACACCGCCACCCGCGCCTCAGGATTTTGCGCCAACACCGCATCCCTCAGCAGGGGCGTGCTCACCGTTACCCCGTCACACTGGGCGATCGCCCGCTGGAACTGCTTTACCATTTCCGTGTAAAACAGCTGGGTCTCCCCGTCGCTTTCCCGCGCATCCTCAATTTGGTGGAGCATTTCTGGCTCAAACACCCAGTCATCCGTTTCGAAGATCACCCGAATGCCCCGCTCCTGGGCGTCTGAAATTAGCCCGTCTAGGGCCCGATGGTAAGGTACCCGGTGCATCACAATCACCCGGAACCGCTCCAGCAGCTCGTCATGGGGATATTGCCCCACTTCAAATAGCGCCACGGTGTAGCCCAAGGATTCCAAAATTGCCGCCTGATGTTCGCAGCGATAGCGGTAAGGCGCACCGGCACAGCCCGAAATAAACGCCACCATGGTGCGGCGATCGCCCAGCTCTTCCATCTGCCGCTCTTCCATTTCCGGCAGCGGAAGCGGCAACCGCCCCTCCTGACCGCCGTACAGCACATAGTGCTCAAAGGCAGACGACACCTGTCCCACGTCCACCAGCCCCGCCACATCGGGATACTCGTTGATATAAAAATCGTTGTCAAATGCGGCACAGGGATTGAGCCCCTTGCCCATGCCCACCTGAATAAAATGGTCGAAAAAGCTGGTGTATTTGCCCGCCGCCACCTGCTTTGCCACCGAGGGATTTTGCTCGCCATAGTACTGGGCGTTAAACAACAGGCTGGGGTTGCGCCCCTCCGCCGCCCCGCTGCGAATAAAGTGGCTAAACAGGTCCACAAACCGCAATTGGGCGATCGCCTCCGCCAAATCAGGATAGGTTTCCAAATAATAGTCCCGGTCAAACAGGGCCAGGGCAATGCGGGTTTGGGGGTGGGACACCTGGGGAAAATGCAAATCCAACGTGGCGCGAATGGTAGACTTTTCCGCCTCCACGTCGATTTCAATATCGGGGGGCAGCGGCGGCACCGGTGCCAACTCCAACGCCTTTAATAACTGGGGAAACAGCCGACGGTCCAAATCCTGGAAACTGTCGCCCCCCACCTTGCCTTTGAACTTAAACCAACGATTGCGCAACTTCCAAAACTTGCTGGTGCGCATGGCCGTCAAGGCATCTTGGGCTTGGTGTAGCCGCACCTGGGCTTCGTTAAACCGCGCCTGGCTGGTGGCGAGGGTATTTTTTGCCCGCTCATAGCGCTGGTGCTCTCGCTCCAGGGCCGCCTCCACTTGCTTCTGGTTAACCAGCGCATCTTCCAGGGCGTCTTTTAGGCGATCACGCTCCCTGTTATCCTCCAGCGCCTCCGTTAAATATTGGACCTGGGTATGGTGGGTGCCCAGCAAGGTGCGCTGTTGCTCATAGCGGGCGTGCAACTGTTCAAGCTGTTCCTGAAGCTGGGCGATCGCCGGCTCCAAATCATAAATGCGCGCCTGAAATTGTCCCGTACTGCTTTGGGCCTGATGCTTTTGAAACTGGGCCTGATCCACCGCCAGCTCCAAGGTCCTTACCTGTTTCCGCAGAATCCGCACCTCGTCGGTTTGCTGGGCAAACGCCTCCTGGGATCGCGCCGCCAACCCCCGACTGCGAGCGCTATGGGCCCAATCCCGCAGGGGTTGATCCGACGGTGCCGGATCGGCTTCGGTAAACGGATTGGGCAAGGGGGCGATCGCCGCTTCCGCCAGCGCCAGCGCATTGAGCTCACCGTAAAGGGCCAAGGTTTTTGAGTGGTTTTTGCTCAACAGGTGCACGCGACTCCGCCACACCCGATCATCATTTCCTGGCAGCACCAGCTCGGTGGGAGACGGCACCGGAATAAACCGGCGATCCCCCAGCAGCGCATCAATCACTCGCCCCGGCTGCTGTTCAAAGCTATCTAGATTAACCGCCGCCGTTTGGTCCCGAAAATCCCGACGAAAACTCAGCAATTCCCGATAATGGTGCTCCACTACCCCCACCGCCCGCTCTGGGTCATGGCTAAAGGGATCCGCCGCCCCATCCCCACCGCGATGGCTGTGGTGTCCGTATAAATTATCCAAAGACACCCAGGGGGCTCGATAGGTGAGCAAAAATCTCGCCGTCGGCAACCACTGCATCCACTGGCGCAAAAACAGCGTAATCCGAGGCGCATAGGCCACAATAATTCCGCCTCGCGCCTGCCAATGTGCCCCCAAATCCTTAGCGCGGCGGGCTAAACTTTCCCCCACCGCCTCCGGGTTCCGGGCCAACACTCCTGGGGTCGCCAACCCCTGGGACACCAGCGCATCATCAATCCACTGGTCCAATGCCGCCCCAACCGGCTGTCCACCCGCTTTACACAGCACCGACCCGAGGCGATCGCCATAATCTGCCGGCACCCCCGCCACCACAATAATTGTTGATTCCACAGGTCTGGTTCGCTCGCCCGGCGATCGTCAAATATCCTCAGACAAAATACCACGCGCCCTAGACCAGCGCCTAAGGCTGTCCTGGGATTAGACCGTTATAAGAAGGGCATAGCCGCTGTATGCCACTGACGGTTGCCTACCACTCGGGAAACACCTGATAAATGTTGCTGTGGGTCTTGCGTCCCCGGAGAACGGCGTCGGCGAAAAACGCTGTGGAAAAGCGAGTGGACACATACTGTTGGGTTTCTTCCGAAATTAGAATTCGGCATTCTCCCTGAAAAGATTCTTTGTCGAAGCCTTCCAGGCGGGAGGCTACGTTTACCGTGTCGCCAATAATGGTGAATTCTAGCCGCCGTGCCCCGCCCAAACACCCTGTGGTGACTAGTCCTGTGGCGATACCGATGCGCATGGACACGGTGGGCCAGCCCCGTTGCTTCCACATAATGTTGAGTTGGCGCAGTTGCTCGGCCATTTCCACGGCACATCGCACCCCATTGATGGCGTCCTGTTGCATTTGACCCTGGCGCGATCGCGGTAAAGGCACGCCGAAAGCCGCCATAATGGCATCGCCAATAAACTTATTGACGACCCCATTGTGGCTTACCACCACCTGGGTCATGGCGTTCATATATTCATTAAGCCAAGCCATCAGTTCGTTGGGGGTGGTTTTAGTGGCGATTGTACTAAAGCCCACCAGGTCGGTGAAGAGTACGGTGGCGATCATTTCCTGTCCCACAAATCGCCCCTGGCGAATCACCTGGCTGCGGCTTTGCCAGATTAACTCCGCCACCTGGGGAGCCACGTATTTTTCGAACATTCCCATCAGTAATTGGCGATCGCGCCGCTCCCGGTTCGCAATTTCCGCCAAATTGGCCACTGAGCCCCCCAAAAATGCCATCAGTGGCGGCACCAGGGGAATCCAAAAGCCTATCACCAGGGCTCCGTAGCTGATGCCCACCAGCAGGGTGGAGAGCCCCAGCAGGGACAGCACGCTTAAATCCAGACGCTTTAGCTTGCCGATGGTGACCCCGCCCACCAGGGCCCACAGCAAAATCCACCCCACCTCTAGGGAATCGGACCAGGTTTTCAGGCTCGATTCACCGTCGATGGCCGTGGACAGCACCTGGCTGGCGATGGTGGCATGAATTTCCACCCCCGGTACCGATTCAGCCCGCTGCCCGTCAATGCGGTACGGAGTGGCATAGGTGTCCTTAAGGCTGTCGGCGGTGACTCCAATGAGCACCAGGCGATCGCGCAATACCGACGGATCCACCTCCCCCCGCAGCAGCTCCGTTGCCCGAATCCGTCGAAAGCGACATCCTGGGGTCATTTGGGGATCCGCACAGCCCAAACCACGGTAGCGCAACAGCACCTGGTAGCCCGCCGTGTACAGGTTGATATAGCTGCCCACGGTGCGGTGTAGCTCCTTAAAAAGCCCCTCCCCCAGGCGATAAACCCCCTGCTTTTCCGCGATGGGCTCCAGGTAAATATCATCAGCGGCTAAGTAATCCAAGGCGAGCCGAGCCCCCAGCCCAAACCAAAGCTCCCCCCGTTCGTCCACCAGGGACAATAGCCCTCGCCGCACCCGCAAATCATCGTCCAGCAGCAAATCCGATGCGGCCACCTGCCCCTGTTCCAGCAGTAGGGGCGGCGCTTCTATACGACTGTCCTCTTTTCCCCAGGTGACGCTGCGAATGCCCACCAGGTTGGGCATGGTTTGGAAAACGTCGTCGAGCTGCCGTTTACCGGGAGGCACGGCAAAGTCGCGCACAATATCCAGCCCTACGGTCCGAGGGTTTCCCGATTGAATGGTGCGCAGCAACTCCGCCAGGGTGCGGTCCGTTAGGGGCCACTGTTGAAAGCGTTGCAAATCCGTTTCGGAAAATTCCACAATCACCACGCGATCGTCGGGGGGAGCCAAAGGCAGGGCTTCCACCATGTTGTCGAATGCTCCTAGCTCTAGCCCCTGCAAAAGTCCCAGGGTCCGCAGTGCCACGATAATGATGCCCACCAAGGCGGCCACTTGTAAGGTGCGTAAGGTGGGGCGTTCCTTGGGCGATCGCCCCCGAGGAATCTGGGTTCTAAAGCGCGATCCTAAGGACGAGGAATTTACCATCGGTGACTTGCCCCGCCGCGATCGCCAGTGTTGTAACCATCGGCATCATCCCGATCATCGTTAACGTCGAAATGGGTGGCGTAACTATTGGTGGCGTAATCAGTAGCGTAATCGGTCCTTCTGCGGACCTCCCTGCAAAAAAATTCCCTACAAAAACTGAGCCAACTCATAAAGCTGCCGTAAACGCGAAATAACCTTATCCCCATAATTTGGGTCATCGGACCATCGTCCCGTTAACTGCTGCACCTCCGCCGCCGACCCCCGTGGCACAAAGCTAAAGCGCGGATCCACCACCTCCTTCGCCAAGGGTTCTGTACTAGCGTAGGCCTTTAAATGTTGAATGTGAGCCCGAACCCCTAACCGAGCGCTAATAAACGATGCTCCGTCGGCGAAACCACTAATATCCCCCAATCCCCCAAAATTATTTTGGCTCGACTGCAGCCCACCGCCAAACTGTAAAAATCGCGTTTCCGTACACATTTGGGCAAAAGCCACGTCGTAGCTAACTCCCTCAGCGCTGGCTTCCTCCCGGTAAAGGTTGGGCAAATCGGGAAACTGCTCCCGAGCGCTGGGATTCTCCCGGGTCAAAAACGCCATCAGTTGAAAGTCTGACGTGCTGCCGTGCCCCATAATGCGCCCGATCATCCCTTCACAAATATCCAGCACCGTGCGCAGCACCACGGTGCGATTAGGGTTATCCCAGCCCACGGCGATGTTAAATTCCCGCAAATCCACCGCTTTGATGTAAACCACGTTGCGGTAGCGCACGCGAATAATGGAAAGATCGCCGCCAATTTGCGATCGCAACCGCTCCGCCAAATTAATCGGAATGTAGGAATTGCCGTTAATTAAATAGCCCCGCTCCGGATAGGTTTGATTGTTCACCCGAATGCCAATTTGTTCATAGGTGGGGGCGGCAATATCCGGCAGCACCCCCAAAATTCGCCCCATGCCGTCGGCGATGCCCGCTGCAATTTCCGTGCGGCGATTTTGAATCACCCAAGCATCGGCGGCGTTGGTTAGAAAGCCCACCTCCAGCAACAGGGACGGAATTTTCGGATCGCGACAAAACACCCGACTGCCCAATCCCGTTTCCGTATCGGAGCGGGCTCCCCGGTTGGCCAATTGGGGCACCCGCGCAAAAACGGACCGCAGCAATAATTCGGCGTGGAGTTGGCGATCGCGATTATTGGCAATGTAATAGGCGGTCATGCCGCGCACGGAGGGATTGTCTGACGAATCCCCGTGAATTTCCACAGCAAAATCTCCCGTGCGGGCCCGGGCGTTGATCCAAGCGATCGTCTGTTGCAGGCTCAGCTCATCCGGCACGGATAGCACCGCAATCCCGCGCGATTCCAGCGTCTGCGCCACCTGGTCCCGCAGCAGTATCATCTGTTCGGCTTCGGTAAGTTCCCCCACCTGCACCCCCAGGTCCACAACGCCCTGTTCAACGCCGCCGTGCCCCGCTGACAAAAAAATTCGCCCCATTAACCCTACTTCCGGCTACTAGTCGCCTCAAGGATAACCTAGGGCGTGTCACCAATTAAGTGCTAAAAGCCTTACACAGTGGGGAGTACACGCCCTTTTAAAACAAAAAAACGCTAGGAGCTGAAACCGTTACGGTCAAAGACTTTGAAGTCTAAATGACGACAGCCCCTAGGGTTTTAAGCGCCTCTTGAAGTGGTTTTCCTTTGGACGGGATCTCCAAGCGGAATCCTAAGAAATTGATAAAGTCAGCCTTTATTTTTTAGTTGCCTTTAACAGATATCGCAGCGGGAGTGGCAAGGGCACGCTCTCGGGGTCATGTTTTTAGGCTTTGAGGGCTTTAAACCACTGGCGCGATCGCTCCATTCCCCCCACAGAAAGTACCAAAACCAGCCCAATTTTCACCGCCATTACTATCAAAAACTTAATTTCAACCAGTAGCTGGGGGTTGTGAATAATCGCCAGCCCCAGCAACCGAGCAGAATTTAACCCTCGCTGACGATTGGGTGCCCCTGCGGTTAACGCTTTACAGGCAAGTCCTTTGTAAAATCTAGCTTTAGCGGGGCGTTTCAATGCCCTAGCTTCAACGGCGAATTGGGAGGGGGCAGTGTCAATATGGCGATCCAACACCCGCACACAGGCCTTTTCTAATCGATGCAAACTGGCAGAGGAAGAGGTGGCGGAAACGCGATATCGAATTTGGGGTTTGGCAACGGCGATCCCCTCAAAGTTTGCCGCTAGCTTTAGCCATAGATCCCAATCCTCCGCCGGAATATAGCTGGACTCAAAGCCCCCCACCGCCTCTAGGGCCGATCGCCGCACCAGAGGATTGGATCCATTTTCAATAAAATTATTGGCAAGCAAATCCAAAAAAATCTGCCCGCTGGGACCCCTATGAAAGCCCGGGTGCAGCAGTTGATTGCGATCATCTACGTAGTCTGTCCAGCTATAGACAAAGCCCGCTTGGGGATTGTCCCGCAGCGCCTGTCGCTGATCTGCCAGCTTATCCCCTGTCCACCAATCATCTGCATCAAGGAATCCGATAAAGGAGCCCCGTGCTGTTTTTAACCCATGGTTGCGGGCGATCGCCTGTCCCGCATTCTCCTGAAAAATCACCCGTATCCGTTGATCCTGGCGCGCCAAGTTCTGGGCAATTCCCTCGGTATTATCTGTCGAGCCATCGTTAACAATAACCGCTTCCCAATGCTGATCCGTCTGTGCCCGCAGGGACGCCACCGTTTCCGCCAGGGTATTCGCCCCATTAAAGACCGGGATAATAATTGAAATTAGCTCGTCGTCCACAGTGTGCCTCAACCTTCCTAGCTCTACACCTCAATCGTTGACTTTTCTAGGTGCTCAATTTGGTTCAGCAGCGCCGTTACATCGCTGTAGATTTCTTGGAATAGGGGCGTTTCGGGAGAAATAACCAAGGTATCCATCGCATTGTCCATCAGTCGGCGAGAAATGCCAGGCGATCGCCGCAACAGGTCATCTAAAAGTTGGTCCGTTAGTCGCTCTAGCCCCTGGGTCAATTTATCTACCAGCCGCCCCACGGTCTCCACCCGCCGCATATTTTCGCCCACAATGGTTTTTCGCTGACCGGGAGACAACATGCTGGTCAATGCGCCATTTCCGTCCAGGGTTAGCTGACGACGCTTAAGGGTTTCCCGCAGCAGCTCTGACACCGTTAAAATCTGCATCGATGCCCCGTAGGCTTCCTGCAATAGCTCTTGACGTTCCTTACGGTCCGCCAAGTCATCCGATAGCAGCGTTAGAACGCCAATCAGCGTGTTTAGGTGGGTTCGCACTTCATAGGACAGCCGTTCAAGCACTGAACCCCCTACGCCTTTTCCCACTGGCCCGATGGTGGCTAGCTTTTGGCGCTCCACCTCGAAATCCGGGTTGGCACGATGGTGCTCAATGGCCTCCGCCACCTGTTCCCGAATCGTTTCCCGTAGCTCCTGATCAATGCGCTGCTGCTGAAACTTAACGCCCTCGCGGCTAGTGGCATAGAGAGCTGGCAACTGATTTAAGGTGTAGGCCATAATGCTGCTCACATCAACGCTGCGCACCACTGCCCGGGCGATTGCCTTGAGCTCATCGGGAGGTAAATCCTTCTCTGTCCCAATCAGATTAAAGTCGGGTTTCCCTAGGGCGTTCTCGTCAGAGCCCGCAGGGGCTGCATCGTTTTTGTGCCCGTTATTTTTCTCTTCTTTTCGCTCCTCCTCCGAAGACTGTTTGCTTTTTTTCTTCGAAGCTTTACCCAGCGCTGCGCCGTTTTTTGCGCCATTACTCTGCGGCTCTGACACGCCGGCGATCGCCCGCCAACGAGACATTTGAGCAAAAGCCTCCTGAAGCACCACCTGCTCCAGCACATTTTCACAGTGAATCGCCGTGGGAGTAGCGCTATCGCTAAACTGCATCGTGTAAAGGCGAGCGTACTTACCGTTTAACGCCAGCAGCTCACTATGGGTGCCCTGCTCCGCAATTGTGCCCTTTTCCATCACCACAATTTGGTCGGCACTTTGCACCGTAGATAAGCGGTGGGCAATCACCAACACTGTGCGCCCGCGACTTAGCTCTGTTAGCGCCTCCTGCACCATGCGCTCCGACACCGTATCCAAAGCGCTGGTGGCTTCATCCAAAATCAAAATATCCGGGTCCCGCAGCAAAGCCCGGGCGATCGCAATACGTTGCTGTTGCCCCCCTGACAGGCGCACCCCGCGATCGCCCAACACCGTTTCGTACTTGTCCGGCAGCTCATTAATAAACTCATCCGCATTGGCCCGCTGCGCCGCCTCCCGCACCGCCTGGTCCGTTGCCCCGCTCCAGGCGTAAGCAATATTGTTCCGAACCGTATCATTAAACAAAAACGTATCCTGACTAACAATGCCCATAGCCCGATGCAGGGACGGCAAATCTAAATCCCGCAAATCATGTCCGTCCAGCAAAATTTTTCCCTTCACCGGATCGTAAAAGCGAGTAATCAGGTCAGTCATTGTGGTTTTGCCTGCCCCCGACGTGCCCACCAGCGCCACCGTCTGCCCCTTGGCAATGGTCAAGTTCACCTTTTGCAGAGTTTTGCGCTTTTTCTGGGTGGGATAGTGGAAGCTCACATCAACAAACTGAATGGCATCTTCCAGAGGACGATAGGGCACCGAACCGTTAGGTACCTGGTGTTTATTGTCCGTACGCAGCAAACTAACCAGGGCATTCACCGCCGCCGTACATAGCGCCAAATTATTAAGCGCCTTGCCCAAGGTAGTCACCATCCCCAGTACCCGGGACAGTAAAAATAAGTAAGTGAGCAAGATCGCCGCATACACTTCCGTTTGATTGGCAAAAATCCACTGCCCAATCACCACAATGGACACCAACGCCACCACCACCATCAGCTCGTTGACCGATGCCACCACCGACCGAAATCCTTGGGACCGCAACTCCACCCGCTGCTTTTGCAAAATTGTCCCCGTCAACCGCTCAAACTCCTCAGGCTCATTACTGGTGCTTTTAATTAGCCGAATCCCACCAATGGTTTCCACCAGCTGACTGGTATATTGCCGCCCCAGCAAAATTGCCTGTCGCCCCAGGGCCCTCGCCGTCAGCGAAAACCAGCGATTCGCCACTACCACCACGCCCCCAAAGGCGATCGCCAACAGGGTCAGCTGCCAGGAAATGGACGACAGCACCCCCATAAACGTCAGCAGAGTCACCGTCGTCGCCGAAATTTGCACAATGGTATTGATAGTTCCCACAGCCCCACTACTTTCCGAGCCCAAGCGCTGAATCAAATCCCCAGTTTTCACCTGACTGTAGAAATCGATTCCCACCCCCAGAACCAGTCGCAGCCCCCGAAAGGTGGCCTCATTTACCAACTGCCGTGACAAGTGCCCCCCCACCGCCGTATTGACAAGCTGCATAAAGTTTTTCGCAACGATCGCCCCAATAATGATCCCCAGCATCACCATCAGCCGCTGATCTTCAGGGATTCCGCTAAACAGCCCCAGCACCTCGCCCACAACCCCGGGAGCACCGCCAAACCCTTCCTGGGCCCCCACAAATCCCAATAAAACCGGCACTAACAGCGCCACACTTACCCCGTTAAATACCCCGGTGAAAAAGCTGATAACAATGGTGCTGGCGATCCAGAACCGATTTTTGTTGGCGATGTCCAGTAATAATCGCGTTCCCGGAGAAATAGTCATAGCTTCACAAAAAAGGCAAATTCCCCAACGGCGTCCGCCCCTGATCAAGACAATAAGGGCGGTCATCAATGTAATTTCAACGTCTTACGCCACGGAGCGTGCACCCCCAAGCCCCTTGCTGCGATGGAGGCGTTGCCCCCCACGGCAAAAAGCGTCCGAAATTAGTCGATGGCGCACCATGGTAATAGCACTATCTATCCTATTTCCCCTTCCCACCTTCCGGTAGGGCTTCCGGAGGTGTTAAGCCGACGCATCACAATCACCCTTAGAAGCTTTACACCGCAAGGAAATTCAAGTCTCGTCCAAAAATAAATTAGGCGCTGTGAATCCCGTGGGCACAGGACTTTGGTATTTATCCAGAATTCAGTATTAAAGACAGCTTTACAGGAACAATCGCGATCACCTCACTCCGGACCTTTTGGCGCAGACAGGTGGAAAAAATCTCTAAACATTGTTTTGGAGATAGTGAATAAACCTGATAGTTTTTGAAAACTTCACCTATATCTGTTTTCTTATCTGTTTTTTCTGGAATACGTAATTGATAAGATACGCAGTTGGGAATACATGCTTCAACGCGTCAGTTATTTGGCAATTCACTTTATTTCCCCCTGTCATATTTGACCATTGTTAATTGACTTACAGGAACAAGTAAAAGTAAAAGATTAATGTTTTTTGAATCACGCTGTCAGTAGCTCCTAAAAGAGATCGCATCCCATCAGATTCAGTGAGTTTTAACGTCCAAAACGTCTATTAATTTATTCTGCGTTCTATTTTCTAAGGTGCCTTAATTACAACCACCTAATTTGAATTATGCAGAAAGAATTATGCAGAAAGAACTATGCAGAAAGGCTGGGCATTGATGGGAACTGCCTTTTGCCTATTTACTGAGTTTTATGATGAAATCCCATAAATCAAAGTAAAGCGTTCGTGATTGTGGTCCTCTATATAGGGGGCTGCCTATGGTTCGAAGTTCTACGGACGCAGAGCCGTTGATGCAGCTCAGATTAGCAAAGTCATTGGCTGTTGTCGTTTAAGCCAAAGGATTCTGACAATAATCCTCAAAAACTTGAACGAGGCAATAACTAGCTGCTAATGTAATAGACAAAACTAAAGTAAAATAAGCTCAAACATGTGTCAAAAGACATAGATATGAATTTCTGGTTTGACTTGTTTTTTGTCAGTTTTGATGAGCGAGATTAGTTTCAATTGAGGTGAAAATGCGTGCTTAGGATTGGGCTATTTAGCATTTCTGACGTTCGCTTGGTTAAAAACCAGGAAGTATCAAGCTGTTTTGAAATGCTGCGGAGCCCAAAAGTGATTTCCTTAAAGAAATCCTGAGATATTATTTGCTTCCTTAAGAACATCAGATTCCATTCTTAAGATTCATTTATTTCTCTGGCGCAGATAGCGTCTCGATTACAGTGATCATTGAGTTATTAGAATCAGTGAGTTATTAGAATCCAAACCATGAAATCTTCTTTAGTTATTCTGTACCACCGTCAACCCTACGACGAATACACTGACAAAAATGGTCAGGTTAGATTCCGGGATAAAAAGAGCCCTAATGGTATTGTTCCCACTCTCAAGAGCTTCTTTTCCGGTGTTCAACAGGGAACCTGGATTGCTTGGACTCAGGTCTTAGCTCGCCAAAAAGCTAAGTTTCAAGAGCGCATCAACGTTGATGATGCTAACTATAATGTTCGCCGTATTCCCCTGACGGCGGACCAAGTTAAGCATTTCTATCACATCACTTCAAAGGAAGCCTTTTGGCCGATTTTGCACTCTTTTCCTTACCACTTCACCTATGAGTCGTCCAACTGGGAGAACTTTAAAAATATCAACCGGATGTTTGCCGAGGCTGCCTGTGACGAGGCAGCGGAAGACGCTTTAATCTGGGTTCACGACTACAATTTGTGGCTGGCTCCTTACTACATTCGCCAGAAGAAACCTAATGCCCGCATTGCCTTTTTCCACCACACGCCGTTCCCGTCGGTGGATATTTTTAATATTTTGCCGTGGCGTGAAGAAATTGTAGATAGCCTATTGTCCTGCGATATTGTGGGCTTTCACATTCCCCGGTACAGCGAAAATTTTGTCAACGTGGCGTGCAGCCTGCGCGAGGTGGAAATTGTTAAGCAGGTGAAGGTGGCAGACACCAGTCATATGGCTCCGGTGGGAATGGCGCTGGCGGAACAGCGGGCGGTGACCCAGGTGTCTTACAAGGGACGCACGGTAACGGTTGACGCATTCCCAGTGGGAACGAATCCTGACCATGTGCGCAATACGGTGGCGGCTCCCGAAACCCAGGAGCGCATGAAGGCGATTCGCGAGGAGTTAGGCGATCGCAAATTAATCGTGTCGGCAGGGCGTATCGACTACGTAAAAGGAAACCAGGAACTGCTCCAGTGCTACGGGCGATTGTTGGAGCGCCGCCCCGAGCTTCACGGCAAGGTGCAGTTGTTGTTAGCCTGTGCGTCTCCAGCGGAGGGGATGCGAGTTTATAAGACGGCGCAAAATCAAATTGAGCAGCTCGTCGGGAAAATTAACGGTAAGTATGCCCGGTTAAATTGGACGCCAATTTTGCTGTTTACCCAGTCCATCGGTATGGCGGACTTGATGAGCTATTACCATTTGGCGGATATTTGCTGGATTACGCCTTTGCGGGACGGGTTGAATTTGGTGGCGAAGGAGTATGTGATTGCTAAAAATGGCGAGAAAGGGGCGCTGATTTTGTCTGAGTTTGTGGGGGCGGCGGTGGAGCTGCCGGAGGCGGTGCTCACCAATCCCTATTCCATGGACAAGATGGATGCGTCGCTGGATTTGGCGTTGGATATGTCCGAAGAGGAGCAAAAACGTCGCATGCAGGCTATGTATAAAACTGTGACCACTTACGATGTGGATTATTGGGCGGGGCGGTTGTTTGATTTGTTTGGGCAGACCCGTCCCAATGCTGACCTTAACGGTGCTGAGCCGAAAACCCTTGCCGGTAACGCTTCCTAAGGATTAGTCCAGCAGTTGGGCAAGAAGCGTTAATAATCGCCGAGCAATCTCTCAATTAGCGACGTCCTCTAGAAGTTTTCAATGTTTTTGAAAGCTTCTGGGGGATTCTTTTGGGCGGCGTTGGCGGCTTCTCCGCACATTCTGGGGGTGGGGAAGATTTTGCCGGGGTTGGCGAGTCCTTTGGGGTTAAGGGCTTCGGTGACCCAGCCCATGGTTTCCAGGTCCGTGTCGGAGAACATTTGTCCCATATAGCACTGTTTGTCGGTGCCGATGCCGTGTTCGCCAGACAGGCTCCCCCCCGCTTGGATGCAGCGCTTGAGGATTTCTCCGCCGATCGCCTCCACCGTTTCCATCACGCCGGGTACGCTGCGATCGTACAAAATTAGGGGGTGCAAATTGCCGTCCCCTGCATGGAACACATTGGCGATTTGGTAGTTATATTTTTCCGCGATCGCCGCAATTTCCCGCAGCACCCACGCCAATTTGGTGCGAGGTACCACGCCGTCTTGCACGTAATAATTAGTGCTCATTTTTCCGGCGGCGGCGAAAGCAGCTTTGCGACCTTGCCAGAGTTTTTGGCGATCGCCCGGATCCGTCGCCACAGTAACCTCCCGCGCCCCATCATCCAGGCAAATCTTGCGCACCTTTTCAATATTGGCGTCCACTTCCACCTCCAGCCCATCCATCTCCACCAGCAGCACCGCCTCAGCGTCGCGGGGATAGCAAGCGCTACCGGTCACATCCTCCACTGCATTGATGCTGAGGTTGTCCATAATTTCCATGCCGCCAGGGATAACCCCCGCTCCGATAATATCGGCCACCGCTTTCCCCGCCGCTTCCATGGTCGTAAAGTCCGCCAGGATCACCTTGATGCAGTCGGGAGTGCGCAAAATTCGCAGGGTCACCTCCGTGGCAATGCCCAAGGTGCCCTCGGACCCCACAAAAATTCCCGTCAAATCATAACCGGGCATTTCCGGCACCATTCCCCCCAACTGGGTCACCTCGCCATTGGGCAGCACTACCGTTAGACGCAGCACATGGTTAGTGGTGACGCCATATTTCAGGCAATGAACGCCGCCGGAATTTTCCGCCACGTTGCCGCCGATAGAGCAAATAATCTGGCTGGACGGGTCCGGCGCATAGTAAAACCCCTTGCCGCGAACCGCCTGGGTAACCCAGTTGTTAATAATTCCCGGCTGCACCACAATTTGCTGGTTGTCGTAGTCCACCTTCAGAACCCGCTTCATACGGGTAGTGCTGATTAGCACACAGTCGGGCACGGGCAATGCGCCCCCCGACAATCCGGTTCCAGCCCCTCGCGCCACAAAGGGGATATTGAGGGAGTCGCAAACCTTGACCACCGCTGCCACTTGCTCAGTGCTGTTAGGTAGCGCCACCAGTTTGGGACGTTCGCGATAGCTGGTTAGCCCATCACATTCATAGGTGAGCAGCTCTTCTTTGCGGCGAATGACGTAGCGATCGCCCAAAATATCCGCTAATTTTTTATAAACCTGCGCCCAGTTGATTTCTCCAGAGGACTCTCCATCTGATGCTGCGGGCTTACTAACAAGACCAGTTAAAGCAGCAAAAATGGAAGCCATAGATCAGTGAAGCTGAAGGTAAAGCTAGTGCCAAGAAATATCCGTAGAGCTAGGATACATCGTCACCAGAAACCCACTTCGTTTGTTGCGGCATTGGTAAATTCATCGCCTCGTGAAAGTCTAGCTGCACTTTTCGGGTCAGGCGCTTTGACACCTGGCGCACAATCTGGCTCAGCAGGCGATCGCCCGTAGACTGCAACAGCCCATCAGGCAAAATCCGCACAAACCGAGGAAACCACACGTCCACTTCTAAATCCAACGTCCAGGTCACATTAGTCGTCACCCCCTTATCGCCCCTAGGGGGCACCTCCACCAGCACCATAGACGCCTTAAAATCTACCGCATACCCCTGGGGCTCATAATCCGGCACCTCAATGGAATGAATGCGATAAACGCCCCCATCTTCCGGCAACAACCGCAGCCCGATCTTCGGCTCCACAAAATAATCAAACGCCCCGTAGTGACCGATAGTAATGGCATAACTTTGGTCATCCAAAGCCTTGACCGCCATCGGATCCGCACAGCGAGAAAACCACTTCTGATGAATATCTAAATAACGAGCATAGGTTTCCGCATCAGCATTGATTTCCATATGGTCCTCATAGCTGTTGTGAAATCGCATCGGACGATTTTTGTCCAAGGCTTTTTCCTGCTTCATTTTCGGATCAACATCTGAACCAACTGGTGCACTGTGCATATGAGTCATAGGTTTTCGCTTAAACTCCCCAGTAATCTGGAAATTTAAAAACCGCTAAGGAAAAGCTGCCGAAAATTGCCTTGGGCCGCGCTCAAAAGCCACTGGGCACATTGTCATCACCTTGCTGCCACATAGCCAACAACATGATTACATCACCATTGAGCCGCTGATAAGGCTCAATCCTTACACCGCCTCAGGCTGAAGCCATTTTTATGGCAACGCTACCCCAGGGTGGGTATCAGGGAACACCATCGTTATTGAGACGAGGGGGCGATCTCTAGAAACAGCGCCGAAATAAGCGCAAGAAATGCAGCAACGCTGCTTCTGACTACCCCTTTCGTTTATGGGCAAAAGTAACCAGCTCTTAGAGCCAATAACCTTGCCCAGGGGCATCGAAAATTCCCCGACGAAAATGGCTAAGCACAACTGCTTATGTCCAGCATACCCACGCCCCCAGGGATTTTTAACGGTGCTGGACATACCGCAACATAAAAACTGCCCCAAAAAAGTGAAGCGAGGTAGGCACGATTGGGTCCCTTTAAAAGCCCACTAAAGAAGGTAAAACAGCTTTGATAAATACGCTGGCAAATCTGCCATCAAGGATGATGGAATAGCTTCCGGGCGGGACAAATAGTGATTTATAAAGAGTTACTAACTTTTATTGAGAATTGCTTAAGACGAAAAAGGGTTTAGAGCGCTTTAATCAGCATTTCGATGGATGTGCCCACTAGATTAGGGGCTCAGGTTCCTGGTGGGCGGGCTTTTTCGGGGACGGGGGAATGTGAACGGGAGCCTGGTTTGTGGTGAAGTACGGGCGATTTCTAGGCAAAAGTTCCCCGTAGACAAAATCTTTGCTGTTAATTATTCTCAATAAGACAATGCGAAAAGTGTTGAATGTTCCCTGTGGATATTTTGACCATTTTTCAGTTCCAAATTGTTTTCCTTTTGGTTCCTTTCCATATGTGCCAGTCCTTTGCACCTCGCTTTTTGATGGTTCCTGACTCCGTGGGCGATCGCGTCCTTTTGCTTAATGGTGAAGACGGTTCGCTGATTGACGACAAATTTATTGATGGCAGCGGGCTGTTTTCCACGCCCCTAAATGCGATTCAAGTTGAGAATGAAATCTGGGTGTCGGACCAGGTTGCTGACAGTATTTTTCGCTATGACCTGGACGGGAGGTTTCTGGGGGCGATCGCTGAGGGGCTAGATAATATTCGCGGTATGGAATACGTCAACGGCGTAGTTTATGTGACCAATGCTGGGGGTGAAAACGGGGCTCCTGGTAATGGAAAAGTAGTCATTAAATTTGATGCGGAGGGGAACCATCTGGGCTTTTTTGAGGTGGGTAAAGCCTTCGATATTTTGTTTTTTGATGGTGAGCTGTTGATTAACGACACCCGGCGGGGCGATGAGGGGGGCGAAAATATTGACCGCTACGACCTGGAGGGGCATCTGTTGGGGTCGTTCCATGAGTCCGGCGGGGCGGGCATTGATTTTCCCCAGCAAATGGCGCGGCGAGCCAACGGCAATGTGTTGGTGGCGGGATTTTCCGACCCTGGCGGCATTTATGAGTACGATAGCGACGGCAATCAGGTGGGGCTTTACGATATTGCCGAAGGGTTTGCCAAGCGGGTACGCGGCGTCCACGAGCTAAGCAATGGCAATATTCTGTGGACCGGCGGCGATGGCATTATTTCCACCAACCCCAACACCGGCGAATCCACTGAGGTTTACACGGTAAATACCCTGGATTTTCGCCCAGCAGCTCGCTATATTGAGCCCCTTGCCGTCGCTTAGGGTAAAAATTCTCTAGACTTTAGGCAGGAAAACTGGACTAGAGCATCGTAGGGAGGCGCAAACCATGACGACGATTTTTGTGGCGGGGGCGACGGGGGAAACCGGGCGACGGGTGGTGCGATCGCTCCTGAATCGGGATATCAGTGTCAAAGCACTGGTTCGCGATGAGTCGGCGGCTAAAGAAATTCTGCCGGAGGGGGTGGAGTTTGTGAGTGCATCCCTGGCAAGTCGCGAGGAACTGGGGCAGGCGATAGCTGGCTGCGATGGCATTATTTCCGCCACGGGAGCTCGCCCTAGTTTAGATGTGACCGGTCCTTACAAAGTGGACTGCGACGGCACCAAAAAACTAGTGGACGCAGCGAAAGACCAGGGCATCGATAAATTTATTATGGTGTCGTCGTTGTGCGTCTCCCAATTTTTCCATCCGCTGAATTTGTTCTGGCTGGTGCTGTATTGGAAGCTTCAGGCAGAAATTTACCTAAAAAATAGCGGGTTGAATTACACCATTGTTCGTCCCGGTGGCTTGAAGAATGAGGATTCGGAGATGCCGGTGATTATGAAAGGGGCGGATAGTTTGTTTGAAGGCAGTATTCCGCGATCGCAGGTGGCTGAAGTGTGTGCAGAAGCCTTAAGTCAGCCAGATGCAGCGAACAAAATCGTAGAAATCGTCGCTAGCGATGATGCCCCTCAGCAGGCATGGCCTGAGTTATTCGCATCGGTAGCCTAGTCCTGTGTCGTCCTAACCATGATGCCCTTACGAGAGTTTACTGCCCCTAAAGCAAGTCGCAATAAACTCTCGTAAGGGCATTTGTGTTGGAGTATCAGGTCAAAAGCGATCAGTTAAGTGCTTGTAACAGTGCACTTGCCTGGTCGCAGGCTTTAGCATCACGGTTACAAGCGAGGCGTTCCGCTGCTTTTGCATCTTGTCTTGCTAGTGCTAAATCGCCTTGCTGCATGTGGCTTGCTCCCCGCCGTAAGTACGAGCTGTAGTCATTGGGGTCGAGACGGATCACGACATCATAGTCGGCGATCGCCTCCTCGTATTTACGTTGCTGGAAATACGCAGTCCCACGGTTGTAATGGGCTGCGCTTTCCTCGGGATTAATGCGAAGTGAGGAAGTATAGTCGGTGATCGCATCATCGTACTTCTCCTGCATCAAGTAGATATACCCACGGTTGTAATAAGCCTTGTGATAATCGGGCTCAATGCGAACGACTTCGGTGTAGTCGGCAATCGCTTCCTCATATCCTCTCTCGTCAGAGTATCTATTCCCGCGATTGAAATAGGCCCTGTAATTGCTTGGATCAATGCGAACAGCAGCGCTGTAGTCTGCGAGTGTTGCTTCATAATCTCCCTGCTGGGAATGTGCATGCCCGCGATTATTGTAAGCCTCACTTTTATCAGGTTTAATGCGGATCGCAGTATTGTAATCGGCGACCGCTTCCTCGAATCTTCCCCGCCTAGCGTACATGTTCGCGCGATTATAGTAAGCGTCATGGTCATTAGGCTCAATTGGGATTGATGCTCTGTAATCGGTCATGGCCTCATTCCATTGGGTTGTAACTTCTAATTCTGATTGAATTGCGACTAGGACCGAAGCATTTGCCCCCGAACTATCAAATACATCAAAGGTTTTAGCTAGCCAAACACCTCCCGAGAAGACAATTAGCCCAACCGCCCAGAGCACTTTTTCCGTGTTTACTGCCATTGCTTTTCTGCTGATGAAGAGGTGATTTTAGGCTAACAAAGATAAGCCGATTCACATATTCGTCAAATTGTGGAGCGATCGCCCAGGGGAATGTAAGCGATCGCCGCCAACCCCGCCTCAGCAATAACGCTAACCAACCGATAACAAGCCACTCCTGCCAACAAAGCCCCCGGTGCAACCAATTTTCCAAGCAATCCCAATGCCGTTGCTTCGAACACGCCAACGCCACCGGGGGCACCGGGGACGACCAAGCCCACTAACCATGCCAGTCCGAAGCCGCTTAGTAGCTGGGGCCAGTGAATTAGAGCATTGGAATCAAAGGCGGCGACTACGCACAAAAATCCGGCTCCCCGCAGCAGTAGGAATCCGCCTTCTCCCAAGAACGGTAGGGCTGGATAACGTTTCATTCCCGCTGTGGTGAACTGATCGGGGACTGGAGCCTCTTCGGTTTCGGTGGGCGTTGATGATTTGAGTTTGCTGCGCCCTAGTTTTTTTAGCAGCGGGTTTAGGAATTTGGGATGGACGCCGATTAGGACTGTTGCTGCGATCGCCCCTTGAATCCACCAATTACCTTGAGGTGCCGCCACGGTACCCAAAATCAACGCCGCTGCCGCCATCAATAACGGTTCCAAAACCACCGTCGCCGCTGCCCCCGCCCAGGACATTCCCCATTGGTGGGCAGCGCGGATGCGTCCGTAAAAATGCCACACGTTTCCCGGTAGGTATTTGGCGATATTGGTTTTGAGGTACACCTGCATTACTGGGATTAAGGGGGCGGGCTGACCGAATTCCCGTAAAATCCAGCGCCATACCCAGCCAGACCATAGGTGAGCTAGGGAAGTCACAATCAATGCGCCCCCGAGCCAAATCCAGGTGGTACCAGTGAAAGATAGCTCAGCTACATCGGCGGCGCGATCGCCAATGGTTTTAACGAGAAATACAACGACGGCTCCTAAAATCACCCAGCGGAGGAAAGGTTTCAGAGTTTTGAGGAGGCGGTTCGGCATTTTTCGCTACACCACTGGGGCGGGGATGGACATGGGCTGATACAGGGTGTCGCGCTGTTGGGCGGGGCGGTTGGGTAAGGTGGCGATCGCCTCCCGCAATTCTTCGACGGTTTTGCCGGTGCCCCCGGTAGCCCCTGCCATGGTGGTGATATGTTCTTCCATCAAGGTGCCGCCAATATCATTGCAGCCCCAGGTTAACGACTCCACCGCCACATCCAAGCCCAGCTTCACCCAGCTCGGCTGATGGTTGGGAATCCAGTTGCCCAGATAAATCCGCGCCACCGCCATTAGCAACAGCGCATCGTTAGGGTCGGGCTGGTCGCGGCTCACTCGGCGGCGTAGGGCTTTGGGGGCGTCTTGTCCCACAAAGGGCAGCAGGATAAATTCCGTAATGCCGCGATCGCCCCGCTGTTTTGCTTGCTGTTGCAATCGCCGCAGGGTGTCCAGGTGCATCACCTGCTGCGCCGGGGTTTCGATATGCCCGGACATCATGGTGCTGGTGGTGGGGATGCCGGCTCTATGGGTGGTTTCAGCGATATCAAGCCAAATTGCCGCGTTGATTTTTTCCGGGCACAAAATCCGCCGCACCGAATCATCCAACACCTCCGCCGCTGTCCCTGGCATGGAGCCCACCCCTGCCGCCTTTAGCTCCCGAATTACCGTGGAAAAATCCAGGTCATCTTCCCGAGCAATAAATTCCACTTCCTGGGGGGAAAAGGCGTGCAAATGCAGCTCGGGAAATTGGCTTTTTAAGGTGCTGAGCAAATGGGCGTAATAGTCCAGCGATCGCCCATTCCGCTTCGCCACCGCATTTAGCCCCCCCTGCATACAAATTTCCGTGGCTCCCAGCGCCAGAGCCCCGGCTGCCTTCTCCGCGATCGCCCCCGCATCGAGCCAAAACGCCCCATCCTCCCCCTCATCCCGTCGGAACGCACAAAAGCTACAATGCTGCTCGCAAATATTGGTGAAATTGATATTGCGATTGATTACGTAGGTCACCGTATTGCCTGCCTGTCGCTGGCGCAGCTGATCAGCCGTGGAGCGAATTTGGGCGATCGCCGTCGGATCCGTCTGTAGCAGCAGGGTCACCCCCTCTTCCGGGCTCAAATCCACCCCATCCAACGCCCGTCCCAGAATCTGGTCCACATCGCCATTCACCGCCGCCCGATTAACCGCCGCCGGATCCAACGCCGCCTGCCTTAATGTGGCCTGATTCAACGCCCCAGACTGGTAAGCATCCGCTGCGCCGCCTGAGTAGTAGCCCATGTTTCGCTTTTTTGTCGCCACCGTTTTCTTTGCCATGCCTAAGCCCTCTTGCGCTCTGTCAGTGTACTAATTTCGCTCCCTCCTAAAGCAATAGGAGTAATAAAGAGCTAATGGAAAGACCGAATAGAAAGAAAAGAAGAGGATGAGAATCATTCTCATTTTTTTGTGATAGATTTTGCAGACAACATTCTTTGACATACAAAATTTTCGAGGGCGACCCCATGAAACTGAAGACGCTGGCGTTGGGTTTGATGCTGTTAGGTGCCGTGGGCTGTGGCAGTGGCGGCGGCTCTAATGCGGGTGGGGCAGGAGCTGCTAGCGAGACATCGGCTGGGGAGTCAGGCGATAAGAAGTCTGTGGTAGTGTCCGGCGGAGTGGTGTGTGATTTGACGAAGCAAGTGGCCGCCGACGATTTAAACGTGACCTGCCTGATGGAGCCGGGACAGGATCCCCACGCCTTTCAGCTAACCTCTAGCGATCGCCGCGAATTAGAAGATGCGGATTTGATTGTTTACGGCGGGTACATGCTGGAGGAAGGACTAATTAAGGTACTGGAAGCCAGTGGGGGAGACTCCGTCGCCGTTTACGAGGAGGCGGTGGCTGAACCGCTGATGGGTGAGGGGCACCACCACCACGAACATGGGCACGGTGGGGAAAAGGATGAGCACGGGCACAGTGAAGAAAAAGGTGATCATGATGATCATGACCATGCAGCCCACAGCGAGGAGAAAGGGGAAGATCACAGCGACCATGACCACGCCGACGAAAAAGGGGAAGACCATGACGGTCACGACCACGCTGGCGAAAAAGGGGAAGACCATGACGGTCACGACCACGCTGGCGAGAAGGGTGAGGGTGAGGTGCCCGATCCTCACGTGTGGCACGATGCAGAGTTGGGGGCGGCTAGCGTCAAAGTGATTGGCGATTCTTTGGCGGAGTTAGACCCGGAGAATGCGGCTCAGTATCAGGAGCGGGCGACCGCGATCGCTGAGGAGCTGGGAGAAATTGACGGGTGGATTCAAACGCAAATTGCAACCATTCCTGAAGGGCAGCGACAGTTGGTCACATCCCACGATGCATTTCAGTATTATGCTGCTGCCTATGGGATGGAAGTGCCCGGCACCTTGCGAGGGGTGAATCACGAAACTCCGTCGGCGCAGGATTTAGCAAAGTTGACCGACAAGGTAAAAGACCTCGAGGTGCCGGCAATTTTCTCTGAAAGTCTCACCACGAACTTGGCGCCTTTGGAAACGGTGGCGAAGGCAGCGGAGGTGAAGTTGGCTGAAACGCCGCTGTTTGTGGATGGTCCTGGTGATGATGCCTCAGAAGCGCCCACCTATCAGGAAATGCTGGAGGTGAATACCTGTGCCATTACCGATGCCCTAGGCGGAAAATGCACCTCTAGAAAGTAAGGCTATCCAAGGGATAATCACAGACCCTTGTGGGCCGCTAGCGTGGATTTTTGAGTTTAAAGCCATTACGAAGCGCAGTTCATATAACAAGGGTTTGCAAAGTTATGAAGGCTCCAAGAAGTTTGTCTTGAGAGCCTTTTTTGTGGGACTGGGGTTTCATACAGTTGAAATGTGAGCAACACAGTAAGGGGCTCCGAAACGAATACATTTGCACCCACTCCAACTCCGCAATAACAATGAAACGTCTTTCTTCCATTCTTGTTTCCGCCTTGGCA
This sequence comes from uncultured cyanobacterium, assembly GCA_937883785.1. Taxonomy (GTDB): domain Bacteria; phylum Cyanobacteriota; class Cyanobacteriia; order CACIAM-69d; family CACIAM-69d; genus CALGDE01. Next base: position 903 of record CALGDE010000087.1, on the reverse strand, counting down.
ACTTCTTCAGCAGCGATGCTTCTAGCTCCCGCAGCCTCTGCCATGTCTTTCGATCCCAGTTCCTATGCAGACGCGGTTGTTGACTATAGCAATGGTACTTACGGCGCTGAGGCAGGGAGCAATGCAAACTGGACCCACGATCCCAATGCAGCCCTAGGCGCTGAAAACTGGACCTCTGAGATGACCACTCGAGGCTCTTTGGGGGGATGGAACAAAGATATTGGAACTTCCCTGGGACAGAACGGTTTTTTGACCGTGGAGTTTACCGACAACTACCTGGTGGGTGGCGGTGATGATGCTGCTGACCTGTGGATTTTTGAGATCGGTTCTGCTGTGGAAGCGATGAAGGTTGAAATCAGTACTGACAATGAAACTTGGTACGAAGTAGGCATTGCCGAACGCCAGAATGCTCAGCAAGAGTTCGGCATTGGCATGGATATTGATGCCAGGATTGCGGCGGAGGAGTCCTTAAGCCTTGATACGTTATTCCGTTATGTGCGCGTCACCGATGGGGGAACGAACAAGTACCAAAACTCTAAGGCGGGGGCGGATATTGATGCGATCGCCGCTATTTCCAGCGTGAATGCCGATGAGGTGGATGTGCCCGAGCCCACTTCCCTGGCGGCGTTATTTGCCCTGGGTTTGGCTGGTGTTCCTGCTCTGAAAAAGCGTAAGCAGTCCACCGATGCGTAAATTCCTGAATCAGTAGCTTAAAGATTGCGACTACGGCGATCGCCTTCACCAACCAATTTTGATGATTGAAATTAGGTACGGTGGGGGCGATCTTTCTTGGGGCGATTAACGGGCAAGAATCCTGTTCAATATCCCCACTGCGCACAATCGTCAGAGTATAGCAGCGACGGAGTGAGTTAAGACATACTGAAGAAAGCTGTTTTCTTCTAA
>CALGDE010000086.1 GCA_937883785.1 uncultured cyanobacterium | reverse complement strand
CTTGATGATGCGCAGGTTAGCTAATTAAGATTTACTTTATAAATTAGCTCTTAGGCTCTTCTAGAGCGGCTTCTGACAGCTTGACCCAGCTAATGATAGTGGTGTGATGAATCTCGGTTACCCGTTCAATCGCTCGAAATCCCATGCCATTGAGGTACATCTTCAGACACAGTTCTCGCACGTCGTCACTGTAGCCTCGGTGAGTTTGAGGAGTTTCAATGAATTGCCGCCCACAGTCACGGCAGCGATGATTCTGTTTAGAGCCTCGGAAGCCATTTTTTGAAATGGCGGTGGACTGACAGCGAGGGCATTGCATAGGTCGGGAGAGTTTGGATTCGATGGCTGATCACTTCCCATCATCTCTCAATCCTGCAACGCCACTTCAGCAATCGCCCAGTTATAAATTCCACCACATCATCTGTGAGGGCAGCATCTCGTACCTGGGCTAAGTCACACTCCCAACACCCCAAATCTTGCTCAAACGTGATCAATTCATCTTCGTAGAGTCCTTTCAAAAACTGCGTTGTAAAAAAGGGACTTCCCTGGGTCTTGCGATAGACCAACTCAGTCAGGGGCTGAGCAAGCGCAACCGAGCAACTTAGGGTCTCGGCAATCAACTGGTTGATATGGCTCTCAGATAAAGGTTCAAGGGTGATAGTCGAAATCTCTGCATTCTGCTTTTCTAAGTCTGCCAGCGTCAACATCAGTGGGTGGGCAGGAAACACTTCATTATTTCGATAGGCTCCCAATAGCAGTAAATGTCCTGACTCGCTTTCTCCCATCAGGACTTTCATTAAAGCCAGTGAAGCGGAATCTGCCCATTGCAAATCGTCCACAAAAAGGGTTAGCGGGTGTTCTCGCGTTGTGAATACAGCGAAGAACTTTTCGAAGAGGAGGTTAAATCGGTTTTGAGCAGCGGTACCAGACAACTCCGGCGCTGGAGGCTGCGCGCCAATTACCTGTTCCAGCTCGGGAATGACATCAATTAGAATTTGGCCATTTTGCCCCACTGCGGTTAGGATTTCTGCTTTCCATTTCTCCAATTCAGCATCTGATTCGCTGAGCAGTTGCCCCATCAGGTCCCGGAAGGCTTGCACAAAGGCAGAGAAGGGAATATTACGGTTGAACTGGTCGAATTTACCTTTAATGAAATAGCCTTTTTGGCGAACGATGGGCTTGTGGACTTCATTAACCACAGCGGTTTTACCGATGCCGGAGAATCCAGCCACCAGCATCATTTCACTGCTGCCCTGGGCAACGCGGTCAAAGGCTGCAAGGAGGGTTTGCACTTCCTTTTCCCGACCGTAAAGCGTCTCTGGGATATTGAAGCGATCGCAAATATCCCGCTCCCCCAGTTCAAAGTCCGCAATCTTCCCGGCGGCATTCAAAGAGTCTAAACAACGCTCCAAATCGTGCTTTAGCCCCAGCGCACTTTGATAGCGATCCTCAGCGTTTTTCGCCATCAGCTTCATAATGATTGCCGACGGCATTCGCCCATGGGATTGTCCCAACTCATCCAGCAAATCAACCGGAGGCGTCGGTGTTTGGGCAATGTGACAGTGCAGCAACTCCAGAGGGTCGCTGGTGATAAATGGCTGCGTTCCGGTGAGCAGTTCGTAGAGGGTGGCGCCAAGGGAATAGAAATCCGTGCGGTAGTCGATGCCCCGATTCATCCGTCCGGTTTGTTCCGGCGCAATGTAGGCAAGGGTTCCTTCTATGCTGCTGGGGTTGGTAGGCTGCTGCTGTTCTTTCGGCAAAAGCGACGCAATGCTGAAATCAATCAGTTGAATTTGCCCCGTTTGCGGGTGAATCAAAATGTTGGCCGGCTTAATATCCTTGTGAACCACACGCTCGATATTGAGGTAATGAAGGGCTGCCGCCAACTGAATTGCCACCTGCAAAAATTCCTTTAGCTGGGCGATCGCCCCCTCCCCCTCACGTTGAGCACGGGCAAGGTGGGACTCCTCTTGCCAATATTGCGACAGCGGTATCGCCCCTTGATCGGGCATCACTAGGATGTAGCCGTTTTCGTGGCGCTCAAGGGCGATCGGACGAACAATATGGGGAGAATCTAGGTTGCGGGTAATGACGTATTGATTGCGAAATTCCACCAGCTCGTTGAAGTGGGGATGGGGATCACGCAGTGCTTTAACGATGACTGGCCGCTGATCCGGCTGCTGAGTTGCCCGATACACGATGGTTCGCAGTCCATCGTAAATTACGTCAATATCCTGAAACTGGGGTAGGTGCAGCATGGCTGTGGACCTAGAAGCTGAGTGGCTGCCTCTATCAAACTATCCCTGGTACGTAGTTGGGAGTGACAGAAGTCACAGTGAGCACCCTCAAATTGACCGCTAAATTGGCAACACAATTTTAAAGATGCTGCCTTCGCCGAGGTTTGAGAAGCAGGTGATGGTGCCGCCGTGTTTTTCGGTAATGATTTGGTGGGAGATCGCCATCCCCAACCCCGTTCCTTTCCCCACGCCCTTTGTGGTGAATCCCTGCTCAAAAATACGCTGAGCAGTTTCTTCATCCATGCCACAGCCGTTATCCTCAATGCGAATCTGCACCTGGTCATCAAGCATTAGGGTTTGAATCGTAATAACGTTCGGACTGGCTTCTATCTCTTGATAGGTTTTCCCTTGATTTGCCTCATCAAAAGCATCGATCGCATTAGCCAGAATATTCATAAAAGCCTGATTCAGCTGACCAGGAAAACACTGAATTTCCGGCAGGTCGGCATAATCTTTGACCACCTGAATTTCTGGGCGATTCTCATTAGCTTTGGTTCGATGCTTCAGAATTAGAAGCGTACTGTCAATTCCCTCATGTAGATTAAAATCAACTTTCTCATCTTGGTCAGTGCGCGAGAAAGTTCGTAGGCTAGTGCTAATGCCGCGAATACGACTAATTCCTACGCCCATTGATCCAATTAGCTTCGGTAAATCTTCTTGGATAAACTCAAAATCTAAGTCTTCCACCTCTTTTTCAATGTCTAAGTCAGGATTAGCAATCTTTTGCTGATACAGCTCAACTAAAGCGAGTAAATCTTGCACATATTCTTGAGCGGGTTGAATATTCCCTTCTAAAAATCCCAGTGGATTATTCACTTCATGGGCAACCCCCGACACCAGGGAACCTAATGTCGACATCTTCTCACTCTGCACCAGTTGCAGCTGAGCTTGCTGAAGGTCGGTTAATGCTGTTTTTGCTTGCCAATAAAGCTGAGCATTTTCTAGAGAAATGGCAGCTTGAGTACAAAGAAAGTTGAGAATCGAAAGTCGCTCTTCAGCAAAAACACCGCTAGTAAGGCGATTTTCTAGGACGAGAATGCCGAGGCAACGCCCCTGGGTGAGAATAGGCAGAGCTAATACACTTTTGGGCTGTCGCTGGTTGAGGTAGGAATCGAGTACAGGCAGATCAGTGACCAAATTATTGATGACAACAATTTCCTGCGTGTTTTTGGCGTACTGAATTAATTTGATTGGCAAATCGGTATGAGTATTCAGTGATGCAGTGTGGAGTTGAATCTCTTCTGGTGTCGCGATCACTCGAACTTGCCACTCATCTAAGTCATTGGGAAGAATTAGAGCACAGCGATCACCCCCGGAATTTTGCAGAATAATTTGGGTAAGCTGAGCCATCAGCTCATCAAGCACAATAGTTTGGGATAGAGCTTGGGCAGCCCGAAGCACCGCTACCAAATCCAACGCATCACCCAGTCCTGTGCTTGTGCTCCTGTGATGAGTGGTTCTGCTGCCCTGAATGCTTGGTGTCCGAACAGGCGCGGTCAACGTATTCAGCAAATTGAAGGAAGAGGTTTCCTGACGCAAAATCGGCTGTAGTAGATCGGGATAACGGCTCTCCAGCTCAGTAAGCTTGGCACAGGCTTCCCAATGGCTATAGCCGTAGTAAGCATCTTGCATATAACCCGAAGCAACCTTCCCTTTGCCCCACCCTTGATAAAATTTGGAGGCCAACTCATTGGCGAGGGCAGCTTCGTAACCATAGCCTTGCTCCGTTGCTTGGGCAATGCTCTGCTCATAGAAGTTGATCGCCTCGGCGATATTCCCCAGTAGTCGGGACTTTTCCGCCTGAACTAGGGCGTATTTATGACTGATGTTGCCGGGCGCATCCTTTTGCCACTCTTGGAGTTTGGCTTCCAAGGGGGCGATCGCCTCCCAATGGCGTTGCTTCTGCCCCTCGCGATCGCTAATTTCAATCAGCTTCAGATGCATCAACACCACATAAAACGTGGTGGATGGCACCTTCGCATGGGTCGGCACCGTATTGACAATGATTTCTGTCTTGGAAATCAAAGCTTCAAACTGCTCGACTGACTCGAATAGGTATGCATGACGGATTTTGACGGAATAGAACCAGGCAAGATGATACGGCGTCTCCCGATATTTCTGGAGGTAATCCGCCTCCTTAAACTGTTCATCATCAAAACTGGTAACGGACTTCGTGAGTCCTAACAGCTGTCGCACCGGTTGCAATACCCCTGCCACTAACGCATCCCGGTTTTCTAGACTTTGAATCTTTTGTAGGAACGCCGCATGGGATTAGGCGGTGCGATGTAGCTCCTCTAGTGGCGCACCATAGGTCAACCGATCCGACCCACCGAGCATCATCACAAAGCTGACGGTTAGCCAGTTCCCCGCCTCCATGCTGTACTTATAGCCGTTGTCGTAATAGCGATCCGCCTCCCGTAGGGGCCGCGCCCAGCCATGCACATCTGCCGCAAAGAGAAAATTGGTCATCCCCTGCACATCGGCATTGTTGAACTGCTCACACAGTTGAACGGCCATGCTCCCAAAATCATAGCCCTGGGCAGGATCGTGCAACACCACGTTGGCAATCAGGCCGTAGCCCACATAACCAAAGGGGGACATTTCGCTGTTGCCATACTCCAGTGAGAGGGTGGTCATTTTTGCAACGGCGAGCAAAGCCAGGTTCGTCTGACCATCTAGCCACGCTGCGTACAACAGAATCTGTAAAATTCGCAGGATTTCGGCAACAGCCACATCGGTCATCTGGGGGTGATCAAGCAGGGACGGGATGGTCCGATCCTGCAAAAAGCTGGCAACGGTTTCAATTTGCTGCTCCAAGCTGGCTTGGATTTGCGCTTCACCGGTCGGGATTGACCATCCCAGCAGCTCAGTGCTTTTTCGTTGGATGGCGATCGCCTCCTTATTGCGCCCCTGAAAGTGGTAATGGGTCACCTGAATGCGATAAATAGCCGCCTGGTCTAGGGGCGTTTTGGCCCCCTGCAAGGCACTGGCATACCATGCTTCCGCCTGGTCAAAATCACCACTCAGGTATGCCCCTTCTGCACCGTGGTAGTGCAAGCCCATAGATCAGGTCATACTGGGTCTCCCATGCCTGGGAGGGCAGGAGCAACAGCCCAGTTTTGCAATACAACGTCGCTGCCCCATAAGCTGCCGACTGTTGTGCCTGTCGGGCCGCCCGCAAATTCAATTGGGCAAGGGCATAGATTTGCTTCAGATCAGGAATTACAGCCTGTCCCAAATTGAGTTGATTCACCAGGTCAAACAGCTTGTCGTTCTGGTTCTCTGCACCGCTTTGCCATAGGCGGCAGCCAATGCGCCAGTGGGTTTCAGCTTTTTGATCCGAGGAGATTAAAGAGTAAGCAGCTTGTTGCACGCGATCATGCAAGAACCGGTAGGTGGCGTTGACCTTGCCCTCCACTGTGATCGCCGTTTCCCCCTAGAAAAACTGATGGGTTGGGCTAGTGGGCAGAATCAATCCCGCCTCTAGCGCATGCCACAGGGCCGTCGCCACCTCCAGGGGGGACGTTTCCAACACAATGGCAAGGGTAGCCAGGTCGAACTGGGCCCCAATGCAGGCGGCCAAGGTCAGAGCATTCTGGGTATCGGGAGGCAGTTTTTGCAATTGCGCCACCATCAAGGCGATGACATCATCGGTCAAGGCCGCCGTTTGTAGTTGCCCGATGTCATAGTGCCACTGGCCCCGGTCGTAATCGAAGGTGATGAGCTGATTCTGGTGGAGCGATTGTAGGAACTGGGTAATAAAGAACGGGTTACCCTGGGTCTTTTGCATCACCAATTGGGTAACCGGCTCCACCGCCTTAGCTGACGTTGCCAAGGTATCGGCAATTAGCTGATTCACACTCTCCGAGGGCAAGGGGGCCAAGGTAATAGAGTGAATTTGCGTGCCCGTCTGCTCCAACTCCGCCAGGGTTACGCTAAGGGGATGGGCGGTAAATACTTCGTTGTCGCGGTAGGCCCCCAGCAGCAGAAAGTAGCCCCGTTGGGACTCCGCCATCAGGGTTTGAATCAGATCCAATGACGCAGCATCTGCCCATTGCAGGTCATCAATAAAAATCGCGAGGGGATGGTCTTCGGTAGATACAACCTGAATAAACTGTTGGAACAGCAGGTTAAATCGGTTTTGGGCTGCGGTCCCGGACAGCTCTGGCGCGGGGGGCTGGGGACCAAGCAAGGTACCCAGATCAGGAATGAGGTTGATAATGACCTGGGCGTTGCTCCCCAAAGCATCCAAGAATTGCGTTTTCCACTGTTCCAGTTCTGAATCGCTTTCGCTCAGGAGCTGTCCCACCAAGTCCCGGAACGCCTGCACAAAAGCACGGAAAGGGATATTTCGGTTGAATTGATCGAATTTACCTTTAATGAAGTAACCCCGTTGCCGGACAATCGGTTTATGGACTTCATTGATAACAGCCGTTTTACCGACACCGGAAAATCCTGCTACCAGCATCATTTCGCTATGACCTTGGGCAACCCGATCAAAGGCATTGAGGAGAGTTTGTACCCTGACGGGGTGACAGAGTAGGTGAAAGCCTTTTTAGCCATGACTTACAGCAT
>CALGDE010000085.1 GCA_937883785.1 uncultured cyanobacterium | reverse complement strand
AGCGTCACCATCAATGTTCATCAATTATCTCGCAATATTGGAGAATTGGTATTAGACAGATCGTTAACCGGATATTTACTTAGAGATTACGTTCGTGCGAGTGAGGGTGGGTAAGATTTAATTTGGAATTTTTCCCGTTTTTCCACTAGATAAGGGTGCCACCGTGTCTACAGGATTCAGCCGCCGTGATGTCTTGCTATTTTTGGGAGCAGGAATCGGAACCGCTGCCTTAAACTCCCACCGGTCGATCGCCACCGCCACTCAATTCGACGGCACCGCTAGCAAGATCGTTTCTACGCCCCATTTTTCTGACTTTCAACCCATTCCTAGCGCTGCCCCCACCGCCGCCGAAACCCGCACCACGGCGGAACAACTTAAGCAATACGCCACATTTACGGTGGAAGACGATGTGGTGTTGCCCGAAGGCTATACGTATAACGTGGTGGGGAAATGGGGGGATTATTTGGGGAATGGCGATCGCCTGGGCTACAACAACGACTATTTGCACTTCACGTCAACGGGACCCGACGAAGGAGTGCTGACCATCAATTTTGAATACATCAGCGGTAAGCCCTGGTTTGCGGGGTACGCTGAGATTTTTGGTGAGCCCCTACCGTTAAAGGCGGGCATTGCGGCGGTTAGGCAGGCAGGGCAAACGGGACTTTATGCCCAGCGATTGCCCCAGTCGGAAGCGGGGCGATCGGCGGTGCTCAAGTTGGCAAAGGCGTCGTTGTATGACGTGGGTGTGGGCGTTATGGGTGTGGCGCGGGATGCCAACGGTCAATGGCAACGAAAACCATCTAAGTGCGATCGCCGTATCACTGGCTTAGCAGGCTTCGATAACCGGCGGCGATTGTTAAAAGCAACGGGACCGGCGACGGCGATATTTCGTAAAAAAACGGTGCAGGGCTATCAGGATAAATGGGGCGATTCCATTGTGGGCACCTTCGGCAACTGCGCAGGCGGGCATACTCCCTGGGGAACGGTGCTGAGCGCGGAGGAAAATTTCCAAAGCTGGGTAACCGAATCGGTGTATCCCGACGGCAGTGCGTTTCCTCCTGGCGATCGCCCCTTTTTTGTTTCCAACCGTGGCATGGTGGGCAGCGGCAGCCTGCTGGGATATGTGGGTAATAAATATGGATGGATGGTGGAAATCGACCCGCTCAATCCCGACGACTTTGGCACCAAACACACCCTGCTGGGGCGATATCGCCATGAAGCGGTGGCGGTGCGGGCAGAAGCGGGGCATCCCCTGGTGGTGTATTCCGGGTGCGATCGCCGCAGCGGACATTTTTATAAATTCGTTAGCGACAGTATCATCCGCGCCCCCCAAGACAAAGCTAACTCACGCCTTTTTAAAAAAGGCACCCTCTACGCCGCCCGCTTTAACGCCGATGGCACCGGCACTTGGATTCCCCTCACCCCTGACACTCCAGTCAATCCTCAAAAGCCCAGCGATCAACTGGGCGGTGGTTTAGCTCTACCTCGTCGCCCGGGCGGTGGCTGGGAACTGGTGCGCAACGAGAAAGCAGTTACCCAATTTGCCCAGCGGTATTCCACCCTTGGCGACTTATATGTGGGAAACAACCTTGAAAAACAAGGTGCCATTTTAATCGATGCCCACTACGCCGCCAGCGCCGCTGGAGCCACCTGCACAGCACGCCCGGAAGATTTGGCAATCGACAGCAGCGGCAATTTATTTGTGGCGTTTACCTCAGGGCTCGCCAGCTCAAGGGAAGGCGGCCCCCAGCGCGATATCTTTCAGCCGCTCCCCCAAGCGCCGATTCACGCCGATGGACAACACGACCAAGGGTGGATTTTTAAGGTGCGTGAGGACCAAAATCATCCAGAATCTCTGACATTTTCCTGGATCCCTCTTGTCACTGGCGGCGAATCAGCCCATGGCGGCGGCGGATTTACAAATCCCGACAACCTAGCTTTGGACTTTCAGGAAAATCTATGGTTTGTAACCGATACGTCCGGCGGACTGTTAAACCGATCACTTAGAGCGGATCGCCGTAACGTTGAAGGCAATCCACTCCATCCCGCCCAACTCAGCGCGATCTACGGCAATAATTCCCTATGGTGCATCCCCCGTTCCGGCTCCAACGCGGGCATTCCCCAGCTTTTTGCCTACGGTCCCATGGATGTGGAAATGACCGGTCCCTGCTTTGTGACTCCCACCGATACCCAGCCAGAAAGCCTATTTTTAGCGATTCAGCATCCTGGAGAAGTCAGCGGGGCGCGCAAAGACTTAGCGGAAACCATCGCCGATATTCCTCTATTGACCACCAACGGCACTCCTTTTATGCAGAAGCGGCGGGTTCCCATTGGTTCCAACTGGCCGCGGCGATCGCTCAACGCCATTCCAATGCCAGCTATCATTGCTATCCATATGGATACCGCCTAATCATCGCCCAAATCCCGCTATAGCCAACTGGCAAACCCTGCGAGCGGGAAATATCTCCATGAATGCCAATAACTTCTATCCATAAAGTTAAGACTGGGTAAGGAGCAGATAAAACTATTGAATAACTCTTGCAATAAGCGGCCAAATTGCTTATTTTTTCAATAGTGAACCCTGCAAATTTAGTAGTAATTGCTACGATTAGGACCATAGCTACATGCGTTTTTGCGCTGGGTAGTTGAATCCGGAATCGTACCTGGGTTCTGTTAGGTGTGAGGAAAATTCCCAATGTTAAAAGTTCTGTGGAACGCAATCCGCATCAGCCCCGCTTTGCTGGGGGCTTCGATGATGGTTGCTCAGGGTTCTGCCCTGGCGAATGAAATCGCAATCGACGACGGCAGTATTGAAGCGATCGCTGCTTCTGATGATTTTGGCGGTAGCGTCCACTCAATGGAGCAGGTAACTTCTGTTTCCCAATTGTCTGACGTATCCCCCACTGACTGGGCTTTCCAAGCTCTACAGTCCCTAGTGGAGCGCTACGGCTGCATCGCTGGTTATCCCGACGGAACCTACCGGGGTAATCGCGCTTTGACTCGTTATGAGTTTGCCGCTGGTTTAAACGCTTGCTTGGACCGCGTTAACGAATTAATCGCTGCTGCAACGGATCCCTTGGCGACCAAGGAAGACTTGCAGACCCTACAGCGTCTTCAGGAAGAGTTTGCTGCTGAGCTAGCGGAAATCCGTGGTCGTGTGGATGCCCTAGAAGCCCGCACCACCGAGCTAGAAGCTAACCAGTTTTCCACCACTACCAAGCTAAAGGCTGAAGTTATCTTCGCCTTGGCAGGTTCCAATGATGTGGATTTTGAGGACGGAGATTCTGACGACGACCAAGTCACCTTCTCTGAGCGGGTTCGTTTGAACTTCGACACCAGCTTCCACGGTAAGGATCGTTTGCGGGTTCGTTTGCAGACTGGTAACGTTGCTCGTTACTTTGGCGATCGCACCCGTCAAGCTCGGTTTGGCTTTGAGGCCAACACCGGCAACGTCTTTCGCTTGGGTCGTTTGACCTACCGCTTCCCCATTGGCAATGGCTTCCGTGCACACGTGGGTACTGTGGGCATGGACGTGGACGAGATTCACGCCGTTATTAACCCCCTAAAAAGTGGCGGACAGGGTTCTGTTTCTCGCTGGGGTCGTCGTGACCCTCTGATTTTCCGTGCTCCCGAAGGCGCGGGTGCTGGTATTGATTACAAGGGCGATCGCTTTGGCGCAGCTTTGAGCTACTTGGCTGCTGACGCTGATGATCCCACCGAAGGCAACGGCTTATTTAACGGTGCATTCAGTATTAACGCCACCGCTACTTACAAAGTCACTGATGCCTGGACTGCGGCGTTAGCTTACTCCTATCGCTACTACACCCCCGGTGGTGACTTAACGGCTAGCACCGGTAGTAGCTTCGGCCGTCGTCCCTTTGGTACCGGCACTGCTGTCACTGCTCATAACGTTGGTTTACAGACCAACGCTCGCATTACCGACGGTTTTGAACTAGGTGGCTGGGTCAGTGCGTCTTTCGCCAATGAAACTGACGACGACGATGATAATGCAACCCTATTTAACTGGGCTGTGCACTTTGCGTTCCCCGACCTGTTTAAGGAAGGCAACGTTGGCGGCATTATCGTAGGTCAGCCTCCTTATGTCATTGACGGCGACGGCATTGGTGATGAGGACGATCCTACCTGGCACATTGAAGCGTTGTACCGGATGCAGCTAAACAGCAACATCTCCGTGACTCCTGCGGTCTTTGTGGTTACCAACCCTGAGAATGATGACGACAACGACGCTGCAATTGTGGGCGTTGTGCGGACCACCTTCACTTTCTAAACCACCAATTGGATTATTGAATACTGATTGTGGAAAGAGCAGTGGCTCAGATAGCAAGTCAGCGTAGTTATCTGGGTCAATGTTCTTGATTTTGAAGAGTCTGTCCTTCGGGGCAGGCTCTTTTGTGTTGGGAGGGGGCGCCAGGTAGGGCGAGTAAAACGGCTCTGGAGAGAGTTATTGCAATTGGTAAGCGGCAATTGTCACGCCTTTTGTCTTTAGGGCAGGGTGAAGATGAGCGTTAGGGGGAAGTATGGGGCGTCAATCATCTCAACAGTCAGATGAGGCAGAGCAGGCTAAGCAGGCGAAACAAAATGCCTACGACAAGATTTATGCGGTGGTGCGGCTGATTCCCTTTGGCAAGGTGGCTACCTACGGGCAAATTGCTGAGCTGGCGGGATATGGGGGTAAGGCTCGGCTGGTGGGCTATGCGCTGTTTCGGGTGGCGGAGGATGGAGACATTCCCTGGCAGCGGGTGATTAATGCGAAGGGGCAGGTGTCTGAGTCAGTGTTTCGCAATGGGTCGGATTTTTTTCAGCGATCGCTCCTAGAAGCGGAGGGTATTGAGCTGGACGATAAATTAACGGTGGATTTTAAAGCCTGTCGCTGGCACCCTACGGATGCAGAATTGGCAATAATCGACGAACTGTTGGGGCAACGCTGAGGGTTGGCGATCGCCAAAAATCCTGGGCTATGCTGAGAAGCGCGGTGGCATCGCGGTTTCTGGATATTTTTCCGACGTCAGGTTTTGCAAAATTAGGGCGAGGTCATGGCATCTTCCTCAACGGATTATCCGCGCATTGTGGCAGAGGGGCTACAGGCGCTTCAAACACGGCAATACGACCAAGCGGTTGCCCTTTTGAAGCCGGTGATGGGTGATCGGCAAGGACCGGGAAATGTAAGGCTTAAGGCGGCGCTAGGGCTGTTTCAGGCTTATGGAGAATCGGGTCAAACGGCAGCGGCGCAGGAATTAGGGCAGCAGCTAAAATCCCACAAAAATCCCCAGGTTCGCGATCGCGCCATAGCCATTTGGAATCGTCTTTACGGCGAAGGGAATTCTCTCGATAAAGAGCCTGATAACAGTGCAGCTAGCGGCAGCGGATTTACGCCCTTTGAGGGCGGGACGTCCAGTGGGGCAAATCTGCCGGAGCCTAACCCTGATTTTCAGCCTATTTCCCCTAATTCCCCTCGCAAGGTCGTTCGTCAGCAAGTTCGCCAAAAGGTCCAGCCTTCCGCACCCGCTGCGCCTTCTGCCGCCAAATCTCTTAATGTCAATGGCGTGGCGGCTAAATCTTTGCCCACCAACGGAACCAATGGAAAGGGTGGAAGCGCAAACCCTGCGGCGATCGCCTCTCCACCGCCAGCGTTTCCTCCTCGAAAGCGCGTGGTGATTAACGCCAATGCTGCCAACGGTGCACCAGCAAGCACCGCCCCCGTCAACGATCTGCAAACCAGTACAGCCCCTGGTGGTCCCCAACCTTACGAACCCCAGTGGCGAAACGGCGAGAAAATCGAGCGCTGGGGCACATTGCCCGGGGCGCCGAAGTGGGGATACCAGGGACTGCAACTGCTGTCGGCGATCGCCTTTGGAGCCTTTGCCACCACCCCCTTTGTGTTGCTGTCGTGGCTGTATAACCAAATTATTTTTAGGGTCACCTGGCTGCCCACAGAAGACTTAGAGCTAATTCCCCTAAGACCCGGCAGTTTTATCGGAATTTGGCTGATTTTTGCGGTGCTGTTAGGCACAACGCCGTGGCTAATTGATGAAGGACTCAAGCGACTCTGTCAGGGGCGTACGCTGCGACTGCTGGATTTAAATAGCCAGCGTCCCGACACCGGGCGACTGCTCCAACGCCAATGCCGCCGCCATAAAATCGCCATTCCCCAGCTTGTGCTGCTGCCCACAATGGATCCGGTGCTTTTTAGCTATGGATCGCGCCAGGCTAACGCCCGTATCGTAGTCAGCCAGGGGGTTTTGGAAGCAGTGGACGAAGGGGAGCTATCGGCACTGTTTGGGGCGGAGCTGGGGCATATTATTGCCGGTGATATGCGGGTGATGGGCTGGGGGACGCTTATGTTGGCGCTGCCTTTTGGGAGCTATTGGGGCTCAGCAAAGATGATTGACCGTTGGCAAATGCCGATTCCCCGTGCCATGGCGATCGCTGTTTCCGCCATCAGCTATGAAATCTTCCGTCTAGGACGGTGGCCACTGCTGTGGCTATCGCGATCGCGCATTGGCTACGGCGATCGCCAATCGGTGCTGTCCACGGGGGATCCCAACGGTTTATCGCGGGCGCTGGTCAAACTGGCGATCGCCACCACCGAACGACTGCACCAGGAAAACGCCATTTCTCCCCTGCTAGAGCTAACCCAACTGGTGTTGCCGGTGCCCCCTGTCCAATCTATTCCCGTGGGCAGCCTCTACCCCCACAGCCCCCTAGAGCCCTATTTGCAGTGGGAGCGGCGCAACCCCTATCGCCATTGGCTACGGTCCAACAGCACCCATCCCACCTTGGGCGATCGCCTGTTTCGCCACAGTCAATGGGCAGAACGCTGGAAGCTGGAGCCCGAGTGGGATTTAAGCCGCGACCACGCCGACCAACAAACTTTGAAATACCTGCCGCGAGTGGGCACCGCCTGTTTGCCCCCCACCCCCTTCACCCTGTGGCACCAGTCCGCCCCCGCCATCGGAGCCATCGTGGGAGCGGCGATAGGGGTGCTGCTGTGGATGCCCGGCGGCATTGGGGAAATTCTGAACCTGCGGGGGCTGGACTGGATGTATGGCGATCGCTCCCTGCTGATAGGCTTTGCCCTGCTGGGCTTCGGCACCGGCACCATTATCCGCGTCAACAGCTTCTTTCCCGACATCAAAACCCTTGGACTAGTCACCAGCGCCACCCCAGATCGCCCCCTAGCGGCAGAACTGAACGATCCCAACGCCCTGCCCGTCAACAGCCGGGTGGTGCGTTTACAGGGGCGATTACTGGGACGTCAGCCCCGGGAAAACCTCCTAGGGCAACACTGGTGGCTTCAAACGGACACCGGCACCGTGCGACTACGTCTAGGAAACCGCTTTGGACATCTGGGCAAGCTTTGGAACCACTGGACCCGTCCCATTAAGCCCAACGGATCCGTCGAGGTTATTGGTTGGCTACGGCGGGGAGCGACTCCCTGGCTAGATGTGGATATTTTGAACCACAAAAATGCTCCCAACCACGTGCTGATTAAGAAGTCCTGGACCAAAATCGATGGTCATCCCCTGTGGTCAACGGGACTGGCTATTGGGGCGATCGCCCTAGGGCTGTGGATTTTAAATCGTGGGCTGTAAAACCCTTCGGCGCAGATTCCCTGAATGCCGCACTGTACAGACAGCACAGGGTAAATGTGTTACATTTCTTTGCAATAGGAAAAGTATCTAAAGGTTGTCATTGTTTAAGGCTCAAGGTCAGTAACTACAAGAATTCCAGTCCCTAACAAGCTTTGTTTTGAAAGGGCATGAACTTCTAGCGGTGTAAGGCTTTTGACGCTTGATCGATGACGCGCCCTAAGAGAAAGCTTGACTTTATCTAGAGTGGAAAGTGACTCCCTTAATTTTCTTGAGGGGCTTGCCGAGTTGAGGTTGTGAACTGAGAGATCTGCAAAGAGCAATTCAAATGGCTTTGGAGTTTCAGTATTTCGCGAAATTTCTCCGGGTTGCTCATCTTCTACGGGTTTGGTCACATTCCACAAACATCCGTGATACACTTTGTTCCCAGCGAAGCAGTATAGATTTACTCAGTATTGAATAGCCATTGTCGCCCTGTTTAAGGCAGTTTAATCGTCTCAATTAAGCAAACTTGGGCATAGCGTTAAAGGCTAACAATGGCGACTAGAAACTAGATTAAGAATTTAGTTATTGCTGACTCCAGCTACTTTCGTATTGACAAAAGCATTCAGGTATTAGCTCCACATTTAGATAGTTCAACGTAGGTTGCGGTCAGTAAGTCTAGATTGACGACGTGGTGTTGGACTCCGATTCTGAATGTTGTTATTCACCGAACAAGTTTCAAAGTCGTTTAGGTCCTCAAAGGGGAGTACGTCACATGTCCGTCCGCTTATACGTTGGAAATCTGCCGAAAGAGGTGGAGCGCACCGATTTGGAAACCTTGCTGAAGGAAGGAGGCGAGCTAACTTCAACGAAGCTCATCACTGATCATAAGACTGGAAAATGTCGTGGTTTTGCTTTTGTTACCGTTCCTGATGATGCCCAAGCTGAGTCAATTATTGCCAAGTTCAACGGTTATGATTTCAACGACAGCAAATTAAAGGTTGAAAAAGCGTCTCCTCGTTCTGAAGAGGCTGAAGGCAATAACAATGCAAAGGGTGGCAAGAGTAATCGTCGCTCCGGTGGCAAGAAGCGCCGTGGTCCTGTGACCTTGGGTGATGCAACGGCTTCGGCTCAGCCGGATCCCCGTTGGGCTGGCGAATTGTCCAAGCTCAAGGATTTGTTGGCTGCTCAAACGGCTAACTCGTAGGGCTTTTGCTGGGGAGCTTTGTTTCGGGACCCTAAGCCTTTAGGGCTTTACGGCTTTAGGGCGGGGTTAATCGAAAATATCCCAGTGATAGCGTAAGACCGCGCAAATAATAAATTAGATGGCTTTTGTTTTCTGAGGAAGCAATGAGCGTTATCGACAGGAGGCTGATCTTCTAGATCCAGCCTCCATTTGTTTGGCTGAATTCTTGTCTGGATTATGGTGGTTTTTCCTTCAGAACTTTCATACGCCAAAATTCCAAGGTTAGATTAGGGATGCGCTTTTAGACGTCAGATCGACAGCGAAAATATTGGCTAAATCCCTCACTGCTGTCAGATTGAGGCTTAACCGATCATCGCCCCTAGCTTTGCGAATTCTTCTATGACTGAACCGAATATTGCGATCGCCCTATTGAACGGTGGTCTTATCCCCGACGGCACCACCAGCACCATCACCTTTCCCACCGTCGTTTCCGGCGTTCCCCAAAGCCTAGATTTTCTCTTTTTCAACGGCGGCAGCAATACCCTCGCCATTACAGATATTTCTTTGCCGCCGGGCTTTTCCCTCGATTCCGCCTTTGCCGCCCAGCTTCGGGATCGTCCTTTTCTGCTGGCCCCCAACCAGCGAAGTGTTGTTCCCGTGACGGTGTTTAGGATTACGGTGGGGGACATTGGCGGCAATTTTGTGGTTCAGTCCAACGACCCAGACACGGCGTTTTATAATTTCCCGATCGCCGCGACGGTTATTCCATCGGGCACCGGCAGCATTGATACCAATGGCATTATTTCCCTGGTAACGGCATTGGGGGCTCCCGCACCGGGAACGGTGGCTAATCAGGTGGCCGATGGTCCTTTGCCTAGTCGCCTGGAAGGGCGACAGGTGAATGATTTGATCACGGCGGGGCAGGGCAGTGACTTGGTGTTTGGGTTTGGGGGGAATGATTATCTATTTGGGGGCAGAGGCAACGACACGATTTTGGGGGGCGCTGGCAATGATTCCCTGTCGGGGGACTTTGGTAATGATTTTCTGTTTGCGGGGCCCGGGGCGGATTTGGTGATTGGGCGTTCTGGGGCCGACGTGATTAATGGCAACCAGGGCAGCGACACTTTGGGTGGCGGAGAGGGGAACGATATTTTGTTTGGGGGGAAGGATAATGACGTGTTGGCGGGGGGCATTGGGGGGGATATTTTGTTTGGGGATTTGGGCAATGACACCCTGTTGGGAGGCGTGGATGTGGATCAGTATGCGATCGCCAACAACGGCGGCACCGACGTGATTGTGGATTACGAGGACGGCACCGATAAGTTTTTGCTGGTGGGGGGGCTTACCTTTGACGCGATTCGATTAGTCAGCACCTCCACGGGGGCGACCATTAATGTGGGCGATACGGTGTTGGCATCGATATTGAGCGTCACGTTGCCCCAGCTAGATAGCAGCGATTTTCTGGTGCTAGGACCATAGTGGCGCGCCTTAGCTTTTTTCTTGGATAAGTTGATCGAGCGATCGCTGCATTTCCCCCCGCACCCGCTCATAACACTGAGCCACATAATCACGATCTTTGGAGGCTTCACGCCCTTGGCGATCAAAGTAAATGGGCGGACAGATGCGCACGTGAATGGGGGTTGGTAAGGGGAAATTAGGCAGCGGACCAATAGCCAATCCCCAAGGCAACCCCAGATAAATGGGCAACACAATGGGGTCGATACCCAAAAGCCACGGCAAATTATTTTGCTTTAGCAGCTTTTTTACCGGCTCGTAAATTTCCGCTAGCACAATAAGACATTCGTGGGCTCCCCAGGAAATCACCGGCACAATGGGCACTTCGCTGCGCAACGCCAGCTTGATAAATCCGGTGCGCCCCACAAATTCAATGGAATCGCGCTGACTGTAGGGACGGTATACGTCTTGCCCGCCGCCGGGATACACCAAAACGCTGGCCCCACTTTGCAATGCGGCCATGCCCATTTTCGGATGAGCCTGGATGGCCCCTGCTTGGGTTCCTATCTTGGCCACGGGGGGATAAAACTTCCACATATACGGATGCATCAGCCCATACACCGGACGCTCCGTGCCAAACCGACGAAACCAGTCGTACATGCTCATCATCATGTCGGGAGCCGCCAGCCCGCCGTTATGGGACCCCACAATTAAATTGCTGCCGTCGGGGATATGCTCCCAGCCGTCGCTGGTGGCTTGGAAGTAGTTATCGTAAAACCATTGCCAAAAGGGCATGATTTTTTCAATGACTTTGGGGTCGCGATCGCCCAAGGACCAACCATCACACTGACCTGTGGCGGGCCCTTGAAAAGCCTCAACCAAAGATTGGACTGCGGTTAGAAGGTCGGGGGCAAACTGGCTCACGGGAATGGGGGGCAACTTGGAACAGCCCCATCAGTGTATAGGGCGATGCTAAACAGAGATATTGATGACTGTTTGAAAGCCTTGTTCTCTGGTTAGCGCTTACTCTTCAGTGAATAGGGTTAGCACCTGGGGCGGGCTGGCGTCAGGAGGGTAAAGAAAATCCACCGAGGCGAGCTGCTGGCTATTGGGAGGCATGGTGAATGTGGCGAGGCGTCCGTCCGCTTGACCGCGCTTTTGCACTAGGTGGGTATAGCGAGTCTTGGGGTGACCATTGTGATCGCTGTAGCGCACCCGCACGGTGCCTCGGAAAAAAGTGCGGTTGGGCAAGGGTTCGAAAAATCGCAAACCGCTAATCACGCTGCCCACAAACTCATCAAATTTAATGGGGGTTTCCAAACGAATTTGGACAGTGCGAGGGGAATTACTCGGGTTATGCAGCGGCAGTTTTAAAGCGTATTGAATAGCGTAATTGCCGTGGGCTTCGTAAGCAGTATCGGGATAGCGAGCAATCATTTCAGCCGTTTGGTTTTGCCCGGTCCCCATTCGTCCCCCGCGCAGCAAACTTAGACCATAGGACACATAATCTCCCGGTCTTGGGATGGTGAGACGATCGCTCCCCGGTTCGTCGGTGATGGTGCCACGCCATTGGGAGCCACGAGCGATGCCACCCACACGACCATAGATAATACCGCCGGGCTTATCGGGAGGGGTGGGGGCGCGATCACGAGGAGCCGACAACTTACTGGTCATCAGCAAACTCCGCCACTGGTCCAAGGTGGGCGCTTGTTCGTTACCGTTGGCATCCACATTGGCAAATTCCGCCAGGCTCGCCACATACACCGGTGCGGTGCTGCGCAGTCTTAGGAAGGTGGAGCGTCCGTTGATGGGCGGGTCCAGGGGGGCGATGGGAATGGGCAAATTTAGCAGCATCCGAAATTCGCCGGGGGGGATTTCCACGCTGGGGGGCAGGCTATCTTGGCGCTCCCCTCGCAGCACCCGATCCATGGCGCGGCTGCCCGGCCCTGAATACACGGTGCTATCCGGATTTGGGGCGATCTCCGGCAGATTAATAAACGGCGCATCGGGCTGGCTGAGATAACTAGCGCCCTGGAGAATGTTGACTTGGACGGGCTCGCTGCCGGGATTTTTAACAATGATGCCCAGATACAGAGTACGCAGGCGCTCCGGGTCGTCCTCGGGCAAGGTGGCTTTGGAAATATGGTGAGCAAACAGGTCGAAGCGGTTTTCCAGGGGCACGTTCAAATGGGCCGCGGGGGACGCCATGCCATCGGGGGGAAACGCCGACAGCAAGATCCCCGGCGACAGCACCAGCTCTGGGCTATTACTATTGAAGGTAAGCACATCGTCCAGTCCGCCAGGCAGGGGCAAGATTGACTGGGCGCGGTATTGTTCTACGGGTTCAGTGGGGCTAGGAAGGGGATCGGCTTCGGCGATCGCCCCCAAGGGAATTTGCATCACCATTGCCGTTAAAGCCAAGGATTTCCACAATTTCATAAACCACACCGCAGGAATGAAATTTAAGAGTCAATGAGGGGCTGAACGTATTTCAGAAGCTTGGGAAGGTCAATGTTAATCACTTTCCACACTTCATCGAGGTCAACAGAATCGTAATCGTGGGTCACGATATTGTGCATTCCAATAATTTCTCTCCATGGAACGGAAGAACGCTGCTGGCGAAAGTCTTCGGATAAACGCTTCGCTGCCTCGCCAATAATCATAATGCGCCGCAGAACGGCGTCTTGTTTTTCCATATCGTCTCGAAGAATGGAGCCAAATAGGGCTAGCTCGGCAATATGGGCAGATTTACACAGATGGTTCAGGGTATCGCGTGTAATGGTTAACCGTTCCCAAAGGCGATCGCTGGTGACTGTGCTAAAAGGTTGTGACGGCATAGGTCAATTGTAATAGTTGGGATTTTGCGATCGCCCCTCGCGCACTTGATAGAAAATCGCAAAATCCCACTAGCCCTTGCTCTGGATCCACATTAAATTCAGTGCCAGACAACAGGATCAATCGCTCAAGGTAAGGTCGTGGTACGCCACCCTCCACCAGTCTGTTCAAATCAATGTCTTGAATAGAACTATGGCGAGAGCAACTTAGGCAATCGTTATGGTCCAGACCGTCGCTGCCACTGCCGCTAGTTTTAAAACCCTCAAGGAAAACTTTGGGTTGGAATTGGCTCTGGACCCAGACTCTTTCTCGGAATGGTGATCGCCTTTTCCACGGGTTTGCACTGGATCAGGAAATTGGCCAGCATCAACATTAGCATCGACAAAAACGGCGTATTTTGCAGCAAGGTGCCTCCGGGACTATGGCCAGTTGAGACGGCGTTGGTGGCGGAAAACTTAGTGCAAGTTTGAAAGTGTCCTATGCAGACTGAGACCACAGAAGAAAGTAGCTGCCTAGGCAAAGCACGGGGGTTGGAACATAATAGACTTCATATTGGGTCTGCATTGTAAGTTGCACGGGCAGTTGGTCCGGTACCTTCAATAATTCGGGCCGCTTTTGGATTCTTTCCGTCGCCACTTTTTATGCCTGACGCTTTGACGCCAGCTTTTGAAACTGGGTTTACGCTTTTCCTGAGCCTTTTGGTGGAAGCGTTGCCCTTTCTGTTGATTGGGGTGCTGTTTTCCAGCGCTCTGTTTTTGTTTGTGGATGAGCGAAAGCTGCTGGCGATCGCCCCCAAAAACGCTGTGCTGGCGGCATTGATGGGCAGCGCTATGGGATTCTTATTTCCCGTGTGCGAATGCGGCAACGTGCCCGTGGCGCGGCGGCTGCTTTCCCAGGGCATCCCCACTCCACTGGCGGTGGGCTTTTTACTGGCGGCTCCCACCATTAACCCCATCGTGATTTGGTCCACCTGGACGGCGTTTCAGGATCGCCCGGAATTGGTGGTGTTGCGGGTGGTGGTGTCGTTATTTATTGCCACCACCATTGGCTGGGTGTTTGGGCAGCAGGAAGATTTACGGCCGCTGCTGAATAAAAATCTGGCGCGGTCCATGTTGACTCCCCGAGCCGCCCAAAAGCCTACGGGAATTCAACTGGCCGCCCAAGAACGATTGCTGCGCTCCGGTACCTATTGGCTGGGGGACAGTCAAAAGCAGCCTTTGGAAGGGTCGTTGGGGTCGTTGCAAGCGGCGATGGCGGTGCCGATGAATAAGCCGCCAATTCCTTGGGGCGATCGCCTGCAATTATTTCTTGACAACGTGGTGCGGGAGCTGCGGGAACTGGGGGGCGTGCTGGTGTTCGGCAGTGCTGTGGCTGCCATTATCCAAACGGTAATTCCCCGGGAGCTGGTGCTGGGCATCGGTCAGGGAGCCGTTAGCTCCATCATCACCATGATGGTGCTCGCCGCTGCTATTTCTATTTGCTCTACCGTGGATGCCTTTTTCGCCCTGTCCTTTTCCGGCACCTTTACTAGCGGCTCCCTGCTGGCGTTTCTAACTTTTGGTCCGATGATTGACCTGAAGGCGGTGGGGCTAATGCTGTCCATTTTCCGTCCCAAGGCAGTGTTTTATTTGTTCGCGATCGCCGGTTCTATGACCTTCCTGTGCGCCCTGTTTATTAACTATCAGCTGGGGTGGTGATGGGGCGAATTGGATCTGTTTTTGGGGCTATTTTTGCGGCGATAGGTCTGTGGATTTTTTGTGCGGCAGGGGCGATCGCGGGGAGCTTGGGTGATCGCGTGGCAGCGTTTCCCGACTGGACCGGACCGCCGCCCACCAGACCCGCCGTGGGAGATTTGGTGTATCCCCAGTGGATGGCAGGACATTGGCAAATTAATAGCACCTTGGTGGATTTAAAAGCGCCGCTGGCACCAGACATCGTGACGCCGGGGTTTGAGGGCAATCGGGAGCTGGTGGATCGGCCTATGGAATTTATGGTGAAGTTTGTGCCCCGCCAGTCCCTGCCCGCGGTGGGTTTGCTGGGCAAGGGGGCAACACGACGATCCGAGGCTCCAGCGATCGTGGCGGATCGCGCCTATAACGGCCAGCAAATTGCCGAGGCGTATTTGGGACCGGAATTTGTGAAAAATGTGGCGGCGGATCCGGCGACCCCTAACGATCAACTGGTGACCTTGACAGGAGGTCGGCAACTGGTGTCCAACGTGGTGGAACGGGGCAGCGAATCTCCCACCACCGCTGACTTTATTGCCACCGAAGTGGTGCAGCAAACTTTCCAAAGCCCCGGCGAAAACCCGGTTTATCTCAACACTGTGGAAACCACCAACGCTTACCACTACCGCCCCGACGAACCCTACCCTATTACCGCCGACCAATATTCCGCCATTTACCTGTCCCCTCGCGATGCCAGCTACGCCGTTGCCAAAAAGCAGCCCGTTGCCCTGTACCACTACACTCTCACCTTTACGTCGCTGCCCGATTAGGGTTTGGGATACCCAGCATCGCGGCGAATTGTTAAGCTATTCTGCAACTATCCCATTGCCCACTGCGCGATCGCTAAATCATGGCCCCATCCTCCCGGAAGTCCGCCAAATCTGCCCCGTCCAACTCCAACGGCAAGGCGGCGAAGAATGGAGCGCGATCGTCAGCGTCAGTCAAATTGGGAGATGACTCCAACACTATTCGCATCCGAGGAGCCCGGCAGCACAACCTGAAAGGGATTGACCTGGAAATTCCCCGGGACAAGTTGATTGTGTTTACCGGTGTATCCGGCTCGGGTAAGTCCTCTTTGGCATTCGACACAATTTTTGCCGAAGGACAGCGCCGCTATGTGGAATCCCTAAGCGCCTATGCCCGGCAGTTTTTGGGACAGGTGGACAAGCCGGATGTGGATGCCATCGAAGGGCTTAGCCCTGCCATCTCCATCGACCAAAAATCCACCTCCCACAACCCCCGCTCCACCGTGGGCACCGTCACCGAAATCTACGATTATTTGCGCCTGCTCTACGGACGCGCCGGGGAGCCCCACTGTCCCAAGTGCGATCGCCCCATCGCCCCCCAAAGTATCGATGAAATGTGCGATCGCATTATGGAGCTGCCGGACCGCACCCGCTTCCAAATCCTGGCTCCCGTGGTGCGCGGCAAGCGTGGCACCCACAAAAAGCTCCTGTCGAGCTTAGTGTCCGAAGGGTTCGCCCGAGTCCGAATTAATGGGGAAATGTACGACCTAAGCGACGCCATTGATCTACCGAAAAATAAAAATCACGATATTGAAATTGTTATTGATCGACTGATTAAAAAAGACGATATTCAAGAGCGCCTCGTTGACTCGTTGCAAACCTGTTTAAAGCACGCTGAAGGTATCGCTGTTATCGATTTTGTGGAAAAGAAATCAGCGGAAGCGGCAGATAATTCAGATAAGTCCAAGGAAAAAAATGAAGAGGACTCAACGCCGAAACAGTTCGTTTTTTCAGAAAACTTTGCCTGTCCTGAACATGGCGCGGTGATGGAAGAACTATCGCCACGATTGTTCTCTTTTAATTCTCCCTATGGTGCCTGTCCTAATTGTCACGGGCTGGGATTTTTAAAGCATTTTTCGCCGGAGTTAGTGGTACCTGATCCTAAGCTACCCGTTTATGCGGCGATCGCTCCCTGGTCTGACAAAGATAACAGTTACTATCTGTCCTTATTGCATAGCGTTGGTCAAGCTTATGGCTTTGAAATTCAAACCCCTTGGAGCTCGTTAACGGACAAGCAACGGGATATTTTATTGAACGGCAGCGGCGACGAAAAAATTTGGATTGAAACCGATTCCCGCTACCGAGAACGACGGGGTTATGAGCGCACCTTTGACGGAATTTTAGGTATTTTAGACCGGCAATATCGCGACACTACGTCGGATCAATATAAGCAAAAACTAGAAACCTATCAGGTGGATTACCCCTGTGAAGTGTGCGGTGGAAAACGCCTGCGCCCCGAATCGTTATCGGTGCGCATGGGTCCCTATGGTATTACTGATTTAACCTCCGCATCGGTGGCAGATTGTTTGGGAAAAGTGCGCCATTTGACGGGGCATGGGGACGGCAGCAAAGTTGGCCCCACGGTGAATGGAAATGGTGCCAATGGTGGGGGGGCGATCGCCCAGGGACAAAAGCCCAGAAGCGCCGCCCAATTAGCCACTGACTTGGAAAATCCCCACAGCTTACTGTCATCAAGACAGCAACAAATTGGTCATTTAGCCCTACAGGAAATCGAGTCGCGCTTACAGTTTTTGATGGACGTGGGTCTGGATTATTTAACCTTAGATAGACCCGCTGCCACGTTGTCAGGAGGAGAAGCCCAACGTATCCGATTAGCCACTCAAATTGGTGCCGGTTTAACGGGGGTTTTATATGTGTTAGACGAGCCCAGCATTGGATTGCACCAACGGGATAATGATCGCCTGTTAAATACCCTGACTAAGCTGCGAGATTTGGGCAATACCCTAATTGTTGTGGAGCATGACGAAGATACTATTCGTGCCGCTGATTACCTGGTTGATATTGGTCCCGGCGCGGGGATTCACGGCGGGCATATTGTTTCTATCGGTGATTTAGATGCCCTCTTAAATGCAGAAGAATCTTTGACGGGGGCTTATTTATCGGGTCGTTCGGCGATCGCCACCCCCGTCGAACGCCGCCCGGGGAAAAAGTTTGGCATTAAGCTAATCAACGCCCACCGCAATAATTTAAACAGCGTCGATGTGGAAATTCCCCTCGGGAAATTTGTCTGTGTCACCGGCGTTTCTGGCTCTGGAAAATCCACCTTAATTAATGAGTTGCTCTACCCAGCGTTGCAACATCATCTGGGCTATAAAGTGCCATTTCCCAAGGAGCTAGGAGACATCAAAGGGTTATCTCATATTGATAAGGCGATCGTTATTGATCAGTCCCCTATTGGACGCACGCCGCGCTCTAATCCCGCCACTTACACGGGAGCCTTTGATGCCATTCGCGATATTTTTACCAAAACAATTGAAGCAAAAGCACGGGGTTATAAAGCCGGAAGATTTTCATTTAACGTCAAGGGCGGGCGCTGTGAAGCTTGCGGTGGACAGGGGGTTAACGTTATTGAAATGAATTTCTTGCCTGACGTTTATGTGCAGTGTGATGTGTGCAAAGGGGCACGCTACAACCGGGAAACGTTGCAGGTGAAATATAAGGGCTATTCCATTGCGGAGATTTTGGATATGCCCGTGGCAGAAGCGGTGGGGGTGTTTGAAAATATTCCCAAGGCGGAGGCGCGATTGCAGACCTTAGTGGATGTGGGGTTAGGGTATATCAAGCTGGGGCAGACGGCTCCCACCCTGTCCGGCGGTGAAGCCCAGCGGGTGAAGCTGGCAACGGAATTGTCCAAGCGAGCAACCGGCAAGACCATTTATTTGATTGATGAGCCCACCACCGGTCTGTCGTTCTATGACGTGCACAAGTTGCTGGATGTGGTGCAGCGGCTGGTGGATAAGGGGAATACGGTGCTGGCGATCGAGCACAATTTGGACTTTATTCGCTGCGCTGATTGGATTATTGATTTGGGACCGGAGGGGGGTGATCGCGGCGGAGAAATTATCGTCACCGGCACTCCCGAAGAGGTAGCCCAACACCCCACCTCCTACACGGGACACTACCTAAAACAAGCACTAGCCCAGCACCCCAGGCAAGAACTGTCGCAACCTAGCGAAGATGACAAAAAGCGGTCCAAGTCATCGAGCAAGAGAGCGGTCAAAAATTAGATAGTGACTACCGATGGATCTTCATGACATCGGACAGTATGGATGATTTTCAGGGCCCCCGACGAGAGTTGAACTCGTGACCTCACCCTTACCAAGGGTGCGCTCTACCACTGAGCTACGGGGGCATTTTTTTGCCATTGCGCCTAAGCACTTTAGGCGGGTTGCCGTGGACGATGGGCCGGGTTGGATTCGAACCAACGTAAGCATAGCTAGTGGATTTACAGTCCACCCCCATTAACCACTCGGGCACCGACCCATGGCGTCCACGGGACATAACAATAACATACTGTTTAACCGTGTCAAAGGATATTTTGGGAAATCTGGAAAATTCCTCTGTCCCTGCAACAATGCCCCTTCGAGACCATTTCAAAACGAAAATTTAAACGAAGATCTAAGCCAAAGTCCAACCCTCAATTTACGCTGCTCGCGATCGCCCCGGTCGGTCACTTTCGTCGTAAATTTCCCCCACCAGCTCCTCCAAAATATCCTCCAGGGTCAACAGCCCCACCGTGCCCCCATACTCATCCACCACGATCGCAATATGCAGCCGATCCTTCAGCATTTCCTTGAGTAAATCCGCCAGCCGCTTTGTATCGGGCACGTAGGTGGGAGGCTCCATCACCGTGGTCACCAGGTCCTGCTCGCGATTTTCCCCCGCCTGCTGTGATCGCCGCAGCACCTGCAACACCCGCTTGAGGCGGATAATGCCCACAATGCTGTCCTTCGACTCCTCCTGCACCGGCACCCGCGAATAGCCCGTGTCCAGGCACAAATTTACGGCAGCTTCCAATGTGGCTTCATGGGGAATGGTTTGCATTTCAATGCGCGGCTTAACCACCTCTTTCGCCTGCAACCGATCTAGCATCAACGCCTTATTAATCAACTGCCGCCGATCAAAATCCAGCTTTCCTTTACCACCAAGGATATCGATCATCAGCTGAAGGTCTTTGACCGTTTCTGTGGGCTGGGTTTGGTTGCGACTCACCAATCGAATCGCCGTTTGGGCAATGCCTTCAAATAGGCGCACAATACCCAGGGCGTCCAGCAAATTCGACAGTAAATAAATCGGACGAACGATCACCTTAAAAATTGGAATCGTATTGGTGACGGCGATGGACTTTGGCGTAATTTCCCCGAAAATTAACACCAAAAACGTAATGGCACCGGTGGCAATTCCCACGCCGAATCCCGATTCCCCTAGCCACACCACAAAGATATTGCTGGTTAAAATGGCGGCAAAATTATTAATTAAATTGTTGCCCACCAACAGGGTTGTAATAAACCGGGTGCGTTTTTCTAGGACTAGGGAAAAAATTCGGTCCGGGTCACCCTGTTCGCGAATTAGCGATCGCAGCTTGAAGTTATCCAGCGCCGTAATCGCCGTTTCCGACCCGGAAAATACCGCCGACAGCAGCAATAAAATCGCCAGTGCTGACACATCAACCCACACCGCCCCCAACATGGGCTGAGCCAACGCCAATAAAGGCGCCAGTGATGACGCTGACAAAGACGCTGACAAAACTGACCCAAAAAGCACCAAACCAAAGGGAACCATAGTTAAAGCCAGGCATTATTCCATTGAATTGGTCCCACTTTAGAACGATGACCCCGGTTGTTTTAAAAATTCTTCCTCAGCGGCAGTATTCTCCCGCCCCAGAATGGCGTTGCGATGGGGAAATCGCCCAAATCGTTCAATCACGTCATAGTGTTTCTGGGCATAGTCCACAAAACTGCCGCACACTGGATCCCCCTTCAACGTGGTGAAGAGTCGCAGTGATTCTTTTTGGTCGGCGATCGCCTCGCTATGTTCAAAAGGCAAATAGAAAAATACCCGCTGCACCGGTAATAAATCCTGGTCAAATTGACGGGCGATCGCCCCTTGAGCAATTTTTAGCGCCTTACTGTCTTGGGCAAAAGACGCTGGGCGTTGTCGAAACAGATTTCGAGAAAACTGATCTAGAACAATTACCAACGCCAAACAGGATTGGGGCTTATTTTGCCAATGATCCAGTTTTCCGTCGATCGCGTGCTCTAGGACATCACCAAACGTCTGTTGAATCTTGGCGTCAAAAGCTGGCTTTTTGATAAACCACTCCTTCCGCGCTTTCCCATAAACCTCAGCGCCAGGCTCACCAAACCAAAAATCCAGCACCGTTTGGTAGGTCATAAAGAATCGTTCTAGTTCAAGTTTGGGACAGTTCTAGGCGGTTAGGATTGGCAGCTTAGAATAGCCGCTTAAAAGTAGCCGCTTAAAAAGTTTACGCCCCACTTAAGACGCTTTTCGCGATTCAACCATGGCAAAACTGGGGGACAGCTCTGTAATGCTCTGTCCGATGCTTCTGATTAGCTGTTGCCCATCCGCACTGGGCAAAGCTTTGCCTAAAAATTTGCCCCCATCAGCAGTGGCAAATTTCCACTGTTGAGTTCCGTCGAAACCGTAGCCAGAAAACTCCGCCTCTACGGTGCCGCCAGTGTTTACCAGCTCAGCTTGGGGATGATTCGCTGAAGCCCCCACAGCGTTTTTCGAGTTAGGCACTCCTGATCCAAGGGCGCCTGCACTAGAAATAGTCACTTGTACCAACATGCAGCGGCACCGCAGCTTTTCGCAGGACTGGGGGAAATTAACCGATAAATCAATGGAGTGGCGATCTTCAAAGCGCAGGGTTAAGTCATTTTCAACCCACGGGCTAAAACCAATCTGCGCGTAGGGCATTTGCGATCGCAGCAAACTGGCAATGGCAGCGATCTTACTGGTGATTGTAATACTGGTAGCTTTCTTTACAGCGTTCATGAAGTTAAAGCAGCAACGAAGAGTCGACAACTGAACAATCGAAAAGGGAAAAATCGAAGAAACTGCTGTGCCTCTTGCTGCAGCAATGGATTGAACCATTGGCAGCAGTTGCATTGCTCTCTTGAAACGCGGTGTCTGCAAGCGGTTTCTACAGGATGCGGTGTCCACAAAATCGAGGTTTGTATCAGGGTGCTCTAAGGTCAGCCCTTACCCCTCCATCTCCAATTCTCAAATTGAAATGATGTGATTTTGGATCCGCAACTCAATTTTACTGAAGCCGCCCCAATAAAAAACTTAACAAAAATAGCTGTCAATTAGGAAGCCCCATCATGTGGCAACTACTATCAACGACCCACAGAGCTCCGATTGAGACCACAACTAAAAAGAGAGCCTAAACTTTCGGCAAGTACTGTGTTGTTTAAAGATTCAGTGTTGAGAAGTGTAGACTTAATGACTATTACTTGCAATAATTTTGACGAGAACATTTCCTAATAAAGAGGGCATTGATAGTGAGTCAATATACTCAAGAGCTTAAGGCTACCGCTCAGTCCATGGTGGCTCCCGGTAAGGGAATCTTGGCCATGGACGAGAGCAACGGTACCTGTAATAAGCGTTTCGAGGCGTTGGGAATCCCTGCTACTGAGGATCGTCGCCGCGCTTATCGCGAGCTGATCTTGACCACCCCGAATTTGAGCCAGTACGTTAGTGGCGCAATTTTGTACGATGAGACGATCCGCCAGTCCACCGCAGACGGTACGCCCTTCACCCAAGCAATGAAGGACCGCGGCATCATCATCGGCATCAAGGTTGACACCGGTGCTAAGGATTTGACCGCCTGCCCCGATGAGAAAATTACTGAAGGTCTAGATGGGCTGCGCGATCGCATCGCCGAGTACTACAAAATGGGTGCTCGCTTTGCCAAGTGGCGTGCGGTAATCACCATCGGCAAAGATATTCCCAGCGCCACCTGCATCGAGGGCAACGCCCACGCTTTGGCTCGCTACGCTGCCCTTTGCCAAGAAGGGGGTTTGGTGCCCATCGTTGAGCCCGAAGTTTTGATCGACCATGATCACTGCATCAACTCTTGCTACAGCACCACGGACCGCACCTTACAGGCAGTTTTTGCTCAGCTACGCCTAAACAAGGTGGACTTTGAGGGCATGATTCTGAAGCCCAGCATGGTGATCACCGGCAAGAACAACCCCGACGGTCAAGCCAGCGTTGACGAAGTGGCTGAGATGACCATCAAGTGCCTGCGCAACAACGTGCCCGCCACCGTTCCTGGCATCGCCTTCCTATCCGGTGGTCAGAGCAAGGAAGATTCTTCCGCACACTTGAACGCCATGAACGCGAAGTTCGGCAGCCAGTGCCCCTGGAGTGTCACCTTCTCCTATGCTCGCGCAATTCAGCAGCCCGCTTTGGATTACTGGAAGGGCGATGACGCTAACGTTGCTGAAGCTCAGAAGCGTTTGCTGCGTCGTGCTGAGCTAAATAGCGCTGCCAGCATTGGTAAGTACACCGCTGACATGGAGAAGGAAGCTGAGTTGGCTGGTGCCGCTAGCTAGGGACTCACAATTTCGGTTATTGAATAGCGTTGAGAACAACGTAAAATAGCCACGAAATTACTGTGCAACTACTTTAATGTTCTCCTCCGCTGAGAGGCTTCTGGGGAACCTTCGCGTTAGTTAAGCTGGCGATGAAGGTTCCCCTTTATTATGGTTATCTATTGGGGTTGAAATTGAAATTTTGGAGTTTTGTTTGTCGTGTCGTTTTGGATCTACGGCATTTTGCCAATTAGAACGCCTAACCCTAAAAATAAGCCGCTCCAAAAGTGCCAGTTAACGGCGATAAATTTACTGGTTTTAACTAGCTCTGGTTGATCGTGGTGGGTCAAAACATGGCGGCACAGTTTGATGGCGGAAGGGAGACTAATAAGGCAAAGTAGGGCCGTGATGGGTAAGATTCCAGCGATCGCCCCTCCAATAATTACCCCAAACGCCAGCACACATCCGGCGGTTAAAACGTAAGCAGAACGCTGGGTTCCCAGGCGCGCAACGGGCGACTTTTTTCCCGCCGCCAGGTCATCTTCCACCTGATGAAAATGGGAACAGAGCAAAATTAAACTGGTGGTGATGCCAATAAAAATTGCCGCTAGCCAGTTGGGATTACTAAGGCGAAAGGCGTCAAAATTAGGAGCTTGGCTGTAGTATGCGGCGCTTAGTGCCAAGGGTCCGAAGGTTAGAAAACAAATGGGTTCACCTAGTCCTAAATAGCCCAATCGAAACGGCGGTCCCTGATAGGTATAGCCGAGGAAAGTTGCGGCGATGATTAATTCCAAAACCGTGGCGTCTTTTTGCAGGAATGAGATGGCGGAAATCAATCCAATTCCTATCAACAGAAACAGGCTAGAAATCCAAAAAATTAGAGATTTATTACCCGTTAAATTAATAACGGAATGGGCTTTATTGATGTCAATTCCGGTGTCCGCATCGAATAGATCGTTGGTTAAATTTAACCAGGCAATAATCGCGATCGCCCCCACCAAAAACAACCCAAAATTCAAGCTGTTAATGCGACCTGTATCATATGCCGCCACAGCGCTGCCCACAAAAATAGGAATCACCGCCACTGTGTACATGGGCAACTTAATAGCCGCCTTCCACAGTTGTTGACGGGAAGGCTCGGCGGGCGATGAGCTTGGGGATATTTCCGAGGGCGCACTGGTGGAGGTGGGTGACTCGATATTGGAGTCAGAGGTGATAGGCATTATTGGGCGATCGCTTGTAAACGCTGCGTGGAAGATGATCGAAAGGTTTTCAAAAGAATCCTGTGAACAATTAACAGGATTTTAATTATAGAATCTTAGCCATTACTACGAAACGTAAGCACGGGCTCTCCTGTATCTTTTGTGTCTGTGATTGTCGTTTTGATTGCCTCTCTTTCAGGTGTTATTCGCAGATATTTGGTAAATTGACTTGATTAACTCAGATAAGAAAGAAATGGAAATAGTTATTTTAAAACTATAGAAATTGGCAAATAAAAATATCCATCTTGTTTTGATTTTATATGGATAGAAGTGATGTTTGCTGCTTAAGCATTGCTTTGTAAATACCCCTTGAATTCACTGAATTGCAGGTTTAGTATTCCTCTGAGATTCATTTTTAAGTACGTAAGAAGTACGTTGGAAAATACCTGTTTTTCGGGGCTTGGTATGGATGTTTGGAGCCATAATCTCCTG
This sequence comes from uncultured cyanobacterium, assembly GCA_937883785.1. Classification (GTDB taxonomy): domain Bacteria; phylum Cyanobacteriota; class Cyanobacteriia; order CACIAM-69d; family CACIAM-69d; genus CALGDE01. The sequence goes on along the minus strand of CALGDE010000085.1, from coordinate 17,853 downwards.
CAGCAAATCTAAGGCATTAGAACCGAGACATTTCCGCGATTTTGAATCTAGCTAGGGGCGTCGGGTTGCCACTATTAGGCGCGATCCAGGCTGAGAAGCACCCTTAGAACCTGACCCGGTTCACACCGGCGGAGGGAAGCTGTTTATGAGGTTTAAATGAATATGTTGCGTACCGACTGGGTTGCTAAGCGGCGGGGACAGGCGAATGTGTCCCAAATGTTCTATGCCCGCCAGGGGCTGTTGACGGAGGAAATGCATTACGTGGCGCAGCGGGAGCGGCTGCCGGTGGATCTGGTGCGCAGCGAAGTTGCTCGGGGACGGTTGATTATTCCTGCCAATGTGAATCATGAAAATTTGGAGCCCATGGCGATCGGGGTGGCGTCCAAGTGCAAGGTGAATGCCAATATTGGTGCGTCGCCGAACTCGTCCGATATTAATGAAGAGGTGGCTAAGCTTAAGTTGGCGGTGAAGTACGGCGCGGACACCATTATGGATTTGTCCACTGGCGGCGGTAATTTGGACGAAATTCGCACGGCGATTATTGACGAGTCGATTGTGCCCATCGGCACGGTGCCCATTTATCAGGCGTTGGAAAGCGTCCACGGCAAGATTGAGAATCTGACGGCGGAGCATTTTCTGGATGTGATCGAGAAGCATGCTCAGCAGGGGGTGGACTATATGACCATCCATGCGGGGTTGCTGATGGAATATTTGCCGTTGGTGAAGGGACGGATTACGGGTATCGTGTCTCGCGGCGGCGGCATTATTGCCAAGTGGATGTTGCATCATCACAAGCAGAATCCTTTGTATACCCACTTTGATGACATTATCGAGATTTTTAAAAAGTACGATGTGTCCTTTAGTTTGGGCGACTCCCTGCGTCCTGGCTGCACCCACGATGCGTCTGACGAGGCTCAGCTGTCGGAGCTAAGGACGTTGGGTGAGCTAACTCGCCGGGCTTGGAAACATGATGTGCAGGTGATGGTGGAGGGGCCTGGCCATGTGCCGCTGGATCAAATTGAGTTCAATGTGAAGAAGCAGATGGAGGAGTGTTCTGAGGCTCCGTTTTATGTGTTGGGTCCGTTGGTGACGGATATTGCGCCGGGGTATGACCACATTACGAGTGCGATCGGGGCAGCAGTGGCGGGCTGGCATGGCACAGCGATGTTGTGTTACGTGACGCCGAAGGAGCATTTGGGGTTACCTAATGCGGAAGACGTGCGCAATGGGCTGATTGCCTATAAGATTGCGGCCCATGCGGCGGATATTGCTCGCCATCGACCGGGAGTGCGCGATCGCGACGATGAGCTATCGAAGGCGCGGTATGAGTTCGACTGGAACCGACAGTTTGAGCTGTCTTTGGATCCGGAGCGGGCGAAGGAGTATCACGACGAAACCCTGCCGGCGGATATCTTTAAGACTGCCGAATTCTGCTCCATGTGTGGTCCCAAGTTCTGTCCCATGCAAACCAAGATCGATGAGGAGCAGCTGACCGAGCTGGAGAAATTCCTCAATAGCGAAGCCGCGAAGAAGGACCTAGCCCGCGTTCAAGGTTAGTAAAGTGGCGACCACGAACAGCCTCCTTTACCGGGGGCTGTTTTTAGGTGCGCTCCATTTCCTGGGCTTCGAAAAGTAGGGGGTTAATTTTAAGCCAGGATTCATCGTTTTCGATGTATTCGGATACAAGGCGATTTTGAATTAGGCGATCGTAATCACCCTCGTCGCCAGCCTGGTGAGTATCGTGTACATGGCGCAAGAGAGCCCACTCATCCTCGTTTAGGGCTCGCTTACGCTTGTTTTGCTTTGTCCGAATCACCCTTTCCAATGCGGGGCGCCCCAATGGCAGCATCATTCCCTCCTTCAGCCACTCGTCCAACAGCGCCAATAATTCTCGTGGGTGCCCGCCGCTCACTGCATGTAGGCGATCCAGGCTGTCGGGTTCCGCTACGATTTAGGCGAGCGCCCTATCCCAATTATCTTGGTCCACCGAATCGGCGAACCCTAGAAATGCTCGCCGCACAATCAATAGCTTTAACTGGCAGATCTCCTTGCCATGAAACCGCCAGTCTTGTAACGCATCGACGCTGTGGGTAACACGCTGTCCGCCCTTGCCTTGCTTAAGTATCAATATCTTCAGGAAAAATCGGCAGCGTTAACGTAAATGTGGTGCCTGTTTCAGGGGTAGATGCAAAAGCAACGGAGCCCTGGTGCCGGTCCTTAACCACCTGCTGCACGATCGCTAATCCCAGACCTGTCCCTTTGCCAACGGGCTTAGTGGTAAAAAACGACTCAAATAACAAACTCTTGATCTTTTCAGGAATACCGGGACCGCTGTCGTGAATAGAAATTTCGATTCGGTCGCCCGTTGTAATCTTTGTACTCAAGGTAATTAGCAATGGCGGAGGTGAGCCTAGATCCCTGGGACTTTTCAAGCCGGCATACTCGTCCAGGGCGTCCACTGCGTTGCCGATCAAATTCATAAATACCTGATTCATGGGACCCGGATAACAGGGAATCAGGGGAATATCGCCATAGTTCCGCTTAACCTCTATGGTGCCACGATATTCGTTGCCCTTAAGGCGATGATTCAAAATTAGAACAGCACTGTCTAATAGCTCATGAATATCGGTGGTTTGGCGATCACGATCATCACTGCGAACAAAATTACGCAGGGCTAGGGCAATATCCCGCACCCGCTCTGCCCCAAAGCGCACTGAACCTAACGTTTTGGGCAAATCTTCCACCAGAAAATCCAGCTCGATCGCATCAATTTCATCTGAAACCACGGCACTAGGATTGGGATACTCGGAGCGATATAGCTCAACCAAACCTTTTAGATCGTCGATGTACTGGTTAATGTGAATTAAATTGCCCAGGATAAAACCGATGGGATTATTAATATCGTGGGCCACTCCGGCCAACAGTTCTCCCAAGGACGACAGCTTATCAGACTCCATCAGCTGAGACTGAGCTTCCCTTAAGGAAGTCACCGCTGCCTCTAGCTGTTGATCTTTCCGGGCCAATGCCGCCTGAGCTTCGGCAAGGGCGATCGCCAATTCCTCAGGAGATCGCACCTCCGAAGTAGGAGTCGACAGTGCTCGGTCCGGGTCAGAAATAGGTCCACCAGGGGAATCATTGACCATGACAAGTCGCTGAAAATGGGGAGAAAAGGTCAATTGCTGATACCAACAATTTACTGGATTTGGATAGCCAGTTCACACGCCATTAAGAGATAAAACGCATCGCAGCAAATTAAAGCTAGTTTCGTAACATTACATCTTGAGCTACCTGAAACTGACTTCCCAGTTGCTGACAGACTTTTGTGGTGATTTAAAAAGATGGTTTTATCGGTCCCTACCAAAAGGCAGTGAACTGGAGGTAGTGCTAGAGGCGAACTCCAATAAAACTTAGACCGTTAGTTTTATTGGATTTGCGCTCTACAGTTATCGAACCAAATAAGTAAGGCTGTTGGTGTGATTGCGATCGCAAGAAAGATTGATTAAACCCAACAACCAAAATTGATTGACTGTGCAGCTAATTCATTCAAAATTTCTTGATAGTTGCCTGGGTCCTACCTCACTCACCATCTACGTTGTCATTCTTTGGTGGGATCAGGGCATACTTTTTCTGGGACTGCCTTTGACCTTGATATTTCACATAGTTTCAGGAGGATCAGCAAGGCGACGACAGTTGGCGATCAGCACAAAGAAAGCCAGTCACGCCCTAAAAATAGATTGCTGCCGTCTTGATTAACGACTTACTGAAAGCTTTATCTACATTTCTCCTATGTCTCTCCCTGAATCGCCCAATATTTCTACTGCCAATACGGATCCAAGCGAGTTAGACAGCAAGTTGGGCAATGATCCTAAGTTGAAGTCAAAGGAGCGGGACAGGCTCGCGAAAATCCGTGCCCAATTTGACCGGGCTCCCTACCCTCGGCAAGCTCTAGAGGCCCAGCCCACTCCATTGAATCGGTACCAACACTGTTTGGTGACCGCTTATCATCGACGCTATCAGAAGCTGATCGATACCCAGGGAATGCGGATTTTAGATGTGGGGTGTGGGAGCGGCTACGGCTCGTTGACCTTGGCGTTGGCCAATCCGGGAACCACTGTGGTGGGCGTTGATCTGTCTCCAGCCTCCATCGATTTGGCCCAGAAGCGGATGGACCACTATGGGTTCGGTGATCGTAGCCGATTTGAGGTGTTGAGCCTGGAAAATTTGGACCAGTTGCTCCCCGAAAAGTTTGACTACATTAACTGTGACGAGCTGCTTTATTTGCAGCCAGATCCTGCGGTGGGTTTGGCGGCCATGAAAACAGTGCTAGCTGACGATGGCATTATTCGCACCAATTTACATAACCGATTGCAGCGGGCCTATTTTTTCAGAGCCCAGGAATTATTCCATTTAATGGGACTGATGGATGGCAATCCTGGTGAGATGGAAGTGGAGGTGGTACGGGAGTTATTTGAGGCCCTCAGGAATTCCACGCTGTTGAAGAAAGCAACCTGGAGCTCTGGGAAGGCTGATATAGAAGAGTATTTCATGATGAATTATCTGTTCCATGGTGATCGCGGTTTTACGGTGCCTGAAATGCTTGACTGCACGGAGCGAGCCGAGCTGGACTGGGTCAGCATGGTGGGTTGGCAAAGTTGGTGTATTGAAGATCTGTTGAGAGATCCCGATGATATGCCAGCATTTCTGGCGATGGGATTATCAATGGCGTCGGAGGGGGAGAAGTTGCACATCCATGATTTGCTGGCATCGGAACATCGGCTGCTGGATTTTTGGTGCGGTCACCCGGAAGCAAACCGTGAGTTTCTAGGAGTAGAAGAGTGGGAGCCACACCATTGGCAAACCGCGAGGGTGGCTCTCAATCCACAGATTAATAATGAAAAATTTAAGGCGGGGCTTAGGGAGGCAGTGACCGGTTTTAATGATTTGCAGATGCGCAGATTTTTTAACGTTATTTGGGGAATGGAAACTATTAGCGGGGCGATCGTAATCGGCTTAATTCCCCTGCTGGACGGAGCGAAGACCTTTGCTGAACTGGTGGATTACTGGAAAAAGGTGTGTCCCATTGACTCCGTGTCCTTAGCTCCCACCACCACAGAGCAAGCGTCAGCCCCCCTGCGCTACCTTTTAACCGAACTTGCTAAATGGGGCTATGTACTTCCCGAGCAAATGGACTAGATTCTGGCGATTTCTGCTCTTATATGTCTGCGCCTATTTTTCCTACAAAGTCGTTTCCTCATTTTCACTGGCAAGGGGCGATCGCTGCTCTACACCCATCCAAGTCTTATCCCTTCATTTCCCATGCCCAACTCATCTTCCCCCCCTTCGCCTGAATCTTCCGAGCAATCTGCAGAACTAGCTGCCCTAAGGCGACAATTTGACGGGACTCCTTATCCTTGGGTTTCTATTGAGGAAAATATTAAGGAAAGTCCTGCCATTTTTCATCAGCACAGCCTTGCAACAGCGTTTTATCGTCGGGATTTTCGCCAGGTTGACACCACTGGAATGACCATTTTGGATGTGGGCTGCGGCAGTGGTTACAAAGCTTTGGCCTTAGCCCACGTTAATCCGGGAACGACGGTAGTGGGCATTGATATTTCGCCAAAGTCCATTGAGTTGGCGAAACAACGGGCAGAATTTTGGGAGTTGAGCGATCGCCTACAATTCCACGTTTTGGATGTGGATAATCTGGAACAACTGGGGCAGATATTTGACTATATCAACTGTGATGAAACCCTTTATTTATTGCCCCAACCCCTTGCCAGTCTGAAGGTTCTGAACCGAGTCTTGGCTGCCGACGGTATTTTGCGGACAAATTTGCACAATTACAATCAGCGACTGCGTTTTTTGAACGCCCAAAAAGCCTTTAGCCTGTTGGATCCCATCAGTTCCTCCAATAGCCAGGATGCCATCGATAATGTGTCTGAGCTTTTGGAAAATTTGTCTCCCAAGACTTTTGTGAAAAGCGTTTGGACGAAGGCTGATGCCAAACTCAACCCTGAAAAAAAGGTGGAGTTAATTCAAGCAAATTTTCTTTTGCATGGTGATCGCGCCTTTACCCTAGCGGAAACGTTCACGTTGCTAGAGCAGTCGAATCTTGAATGGTGCGGACTAGTGGCACCTCAGCGGTGGGATTGGAAACAGGTGTTTACTAGTGAAAAATCCCTACCCGATCGCTTAAAAACCACCATTCTTAGCTTCAATGAGCGCCAGCGCCTGGAATTGGTGAACGGGTTGCTCCCGGATAATCGTCTCATCGATTTTTGGTGTTCTCACACCCCGCCTACGGAGCGATCGCCCCTTGAAGATTGGTCACCGGAACAATGGGAAACTGCCACCGTGGCGTGGCACCCGATTTTGCAAACGGACGACTTTCATCGTGATTTAATCACTGCCGCGCGATCACTCCGTTCTTTTAACCTTCAGCAATACTTCAACACCCCTCAGCGATCAACGGAGGTAAACGCCGCCCTCCTTCCCGCCCTCCTCCCACTACAAGAGGGTGCCCAACCTTTTGCCGCCCTAGTGGACCGCTTGGAACAGGTTTATCCTTTAAATCCCATAGAGCAAACCCCTGTTCAGCGAGAGCACTTAGCCCAAACCCTCATTACCCTGCTGCAAAACTTGGAAGACAGTGGACACATCTTCATTGAGGAATAAATCCCCGCTAGTCCACACCACCGAGAGATTAATTCTGATTAGTGACCTAATCAGTGATCGCAATGGAAATCCAATCAGAAATTGTGGCGCAGGGTGATATCAAACCAATTTTGGGTGGGTAGATTACATAGTAAGAAAGTGAATTACGGGAGCGCAGCCCGCCCCCATCTCTTGTCAATCTCTCGAGGAGACCCCAATGAAAACTAGCTTCAAAGCAAAACTCATCCAACATTTGGCCGGCAAAAAAGGTAGCGAAGAAGGCTTTACTCTGATTGAGCTACTGGTGGTAATTATCATCATCGGTATTTTGGCTGCGATCGCTCTGCCCTCCTTCTTGAACCAGGCTGCTAAAGCCCGTCAGTCTGAAGGACAAACCTATACCGGTACCTTGAATCGTACCCAGCAGGCCTACTACGTGGAGAATGCTGCGTTTGCTACCTTCCAAAAAGGAGATGACCAGTTGAAGGCTGGAGTTCCTTTCGAAACTGATTCTTACAAGTATGCTTCGGCGGCGGGTAAAGCTGACGCTGTCAGTACAGCAACCTCTCAAGCTGCTGAGCTTAAAGGCTTTGAAGGAACTGTTCAAATTGACGGTGACACCCAGCAAGCTGAAGCCAAACTCTGTATCACTGAGTTGGCAGGAGACGGTAATGGTCCCGGTGCAGACAAGTCTGCTACTCGCCCTGACGATCCCTGTGTATTCGGTAGCGATAAGTAATCCCTAATGCTCTAGATTGACGCACTGTCTTCTGAGTCTCTTAGGGCATCTAACAATCCCTTGCATGTTAATCGGCAGGGGATTGTTATTTTTGAGATCCTGCTGAGTTAAACAAGCTTGAATAGAGGCTGAAACCTTTACAGCGAGAGGCTTTGAGGTTTAAATGATGACAGCTTCTAAGGGAAGCAAAAAGAGGTGTTCTTTTTGAACTAACATTTCAATTTTATTCACCTCTAAAAGTTTAGAAAATGAATAGTTTTCCCCAGCTCACATTCCAAACTTTTCAGCAATCGTAGCTGCTCTTCCGTTTCCAATCCCTCCGCGATCGCCCTCAACCCAAGCTGATGACTTAAATGCACGATAGTTTGCATAATTTGAGCATTGCGCTCGTCGTCCTAGTTCTTGTTTACAAAAGATAGATCCATCTTTAAGCAACTTACCAGCAATCGATATAGATAGCTTAGGGGAGAATAGTTGGTGCCGAAATTGTCAATGCTCTTGTTAATACCGCGATCACGCAGCTCAGCAGCAATGCTTCTCGAACGATGTGCTTAAGACTTATTGATCTGGCACATTGACCGTAAGATCATCTCCTAGCTCCTGAGCCGTTGAAAATGTTTGTCTTTCTTCAGCAATGCCGACTTTCACAGGCTCCAAAAGCTTAACAAAGGTCTCCTGTTGAGCTTGGAGCAGAGATTCAACGGTGGTCACTTTCAAAGGCTTTGAAAACAAATAACCTTGCCCCAACTCACAGCCTAGTTCTTGCAGCATTTTGAGATGGTCATCCATTTCTAGCCCTTCAGCGATTGCCTTCAACCCAAGCTGGTGGCTTAAATGCACAATAGTTTGAACAATTTGGGCATTGCGCTGATCGTCCTGGCTCTTATTAACAAATGAACGATCCACCTTTAAATAATTCACCGGCAGTCGATAAAGATAACTCAGAGAAGAATAGCCAGTGCCAAAATCATCAATGCTGGTTTGGATGCCGCGATCGCGCAGCTCCGCCAGCAAGTTGATCATCATCTCCACATCTTCGATCAACATACTTTCAGTGATTTCCAGCGTCAGGCAGTTGGGATTAAGCTGAGTCTCCTCCAAAACACCATCAACGTAGGACACCAAATCTGGCTGATGCAGGTCCTTCGCTGACAAGTTAACACTGACCCGCAAATGGGCATACTCCGGAAACTTCTGATGCCACTCTGCCAATTGCCGACATGCTTCCCGCAGCGCCCAATAATCCAACGGCGTAATTAGCCCCGTTTCCTCAGCGATACCAATAAAAGTGCCCGGCGATCGCATTCCTTCCTCAGGATGGCACCAGCGGGTTAACGCTTCTAGTCCCATCAATGCCCCAGTTTTTAGGCACACAATGGGCTGATAGTGCAGCAAAAACTCATTATTTTCCAACGCCTGACGCAAATCATTCTCCACATGCAGCCGCTGTAGGGCCTGGTCATGCATCGTCGGATTAAAAATTGAATAACAGGCTCGGCCACGATTCTTCGCCGCATACATAGCGATATCTGCATCTCGCAACAGCTGAGGTGCTTCCTCATAGGTGGCATCCCCCATCACGATCCCAGCGCTGGCTGACGTATACACCTGGCGCCCATCAATTTGAATCGGACGCTGCAACGCTCCAAAAATCCGATCAATAATTTGGGTCACTTTCTCAAGATCTTTCACCTGGTCCAGCAATAGGACAAATTCATCTCCCCCCAGGCGAGCTGCTAAGTCTGTGGAACGCAAAATGGACTGCAGCTTTTGGGCAACAGAAATTAAAATTCGATCTCCAGCCCAATGCCCCAGGCTGTCGTTAACTACCTTGAACTGGTCTAAATCCAGAAAAATAACCGCAAATTCATAGCATTTCTCTTGGTGACCCCGCTGGATAGCCCCCTGTAAGGTCTCCGTTAGCTGCAATCGGTTTGGTAACCCCGTTAGAGCGTCATGGAGGGCTTCATATTCCAGTTGCTTTTGCCCCTCAACTCGCGTAGTAACATCCCGCGAAGTACTTTGAAACTGAATTAACCGCCCCGACGAATCAAAAATAGGCTTGACTAAAGTTTCCAGCCAAATATAGTATCCATCCCGATGGCGAACCCGGTAAATTAAGGGCTCCGGCGCCCCTTGGGACGCCAAAGTTAGCTGACTGAGAAAATCAATGCCCTGATCCTCTTCGTGAATTAACTCCTTGGGGTTCTTATTCAGCAGGTCTAAGTAATGGTGCCCCAGCAAAACCTGGCTGGAAGGGCTAACGTAACTGTATTGACCATCTAAATGGTGAAGGCACACCAAATCATTGGTGTTTTCTGCCAAGAGTCGATATCTTTCCTCGCTGTGCTGTAGAGCATTAACGACCAGCCTTCGATCCAGTAAATCCTGCTGCAGCTGCTGATAAAGATTAGTTTGGTAGATCGCCACCTCTAGCTGTCCTGACACTGCCTGCACAATTTGGATTTGCTCTTCAATCCAATGCCAAGGCTCCGTGCTGTTGTGCAGCGTCAAACTTCCCCACAGTTCTCCGTCTACAACCAAAGGCACCACCACCCACGCTCCAGGAACAATGGCCTCGGGCAAAATGCTGGGATAATACTGGTCCGAAGTGACATCTACCCAGCCTTCGTCGTCGTCGATCGCCACAATATGGTGCTGGCGTAGGGGAATGATAAACTCATTGCCCAAAATAGCCGTTCTTTGTTCTAAAGAAGGAGACGTGTGCTTAATTTGCCCAGGAGAATGACCTCTAGCGTCCCCTCTGCTCAAGTTCGTTTCTGGAAATTCAAACGCTGCCATTTGCTGCCAGCGATTTTGACCTGGTGCATACTGCACAACGGAGCAGCTTGTAATGTTCAGTAATCGAGCTGTTTCCGTGGTGGCTGTGGCAAAAATGGCATCTAAATTTAGGGAATTGCGAATCGACTGAAAAATTCGATTCAAGGTGCGTTCCCGTTCCACTTGACGTTTAAGGGCAAGCTCTAGAGCTTTTCGCTTGCTAATATCCGTCACTGAGCCAATGTAGCCAATCACTTCGCCCTGGCTATTTTTCTCCGTAATGGCTCGCCCGAAGACCCAGGTTACCTGCCCGTCAGCCTGCAAAAAACGATACTCTGCCCGGAAAGGGCTACCATCGCGTGCTGCCCGGTACCATGCCTCAGCGACCGCCGGCTGGTCACTAGGGTGCAGCGCTTTAATCCAACCCTCCCCAAGGGCCTGATCAAAGGGCAGCCCAGTGACTTCACACCATTGGTCGTTAACGTAAAGACAATGCCCATTGGCATCGGCTCGGAAGAGTCCCACTGGCGCAAACTCTGATAGAGAGATCGGGCGCACTTCGTCAGCGGGAATTTCAAGCAAAGCGTGTTTGTGATCGGTAATGTCAGTCAAATAGATGACCATCCCGTCGGCGTTGGGATGAAGGCGAGTTTTAAGCCACCGATTTTCCTGAGGATAATATTCTTCCAAACATAAGGGGCGTTGTTGACTCAGGGATTGGCAATAGGCTTCATGGGAGGGCTGAGCCGCCTGCTTTGAAAATACATCCCATAGGGATATGGCATTCAGATCCTCAGGCGATTGCCCAAGGAGATAACCAGCAGCGCTATTGCAATATTGAAACTGCCAGTTTCGATCCAGCAACATAACGCCGTCTGCCACCTGCTCCAGGATAGAAATCAACAGCGTTGGTTCGCTTAAAGAATCGGTTTTAACCGGTAATTCAACATTCTCTAAAAATGAGTCCTTGGGCGATCGCTGCAAATATTCGTCCTTATCAAGATCCGCACCAAAGCTGAATTTCCCTGAAGCGTTAGGATGGGCAACGTCTCTGAAAACAACAGCTACAAAGCTAACAAGGTTGCTCCGATGTTTAAGGGGAACAGCACACATTTCAAGAACGTTAGCTTGCCCAAAGCGGCACACTTCAATATCGTCGCTCCAGGCAACTTCTCCCCCCGCCGCAATGGTATGTGGAAGTTGGTCGTAGGGGTATGGGGTTTGGGTATGGGCGCAGTAAATGTCTAGTCCTTCTGGCAGCTTATCGAATTCGAAAGTGAAAAGCTGCTCTAAATCAGAGTCACTAATTTTGAGTAATTCTCGTCCCTTTGAGTTTAAATACAGCAGGGAATCCTGTGGTCCAAAAACGGCAAAGCCGAAGGGCGAGGCAGCAAGGGCGTAAATTAATTGTCGAGTTTCACTGGGCAGCGAACTATCGTCCAGGAGTACCTGAAGCTGGCGATACTGCCTCAGTTCATAGCCATAGTCGCTCCTCTGCGATGTTGCTTCAGTAACGGTAGTGGAAAACTGAGTCATGGTTCAAAGGCCACGGTCGAAGCTGGGGTGGGCGATCGCCGACTGGATACTGAGGAATTTAAGGACAATGGATAAATCGATGAAGGAACCACGCCTGGAGCATGGGTAACAGTCAGAAAGCTTAAGGTCGCAGTCTAAACCAGAAATAATTGGGTAAGCGTTGAGTAATTCTTAAACTTGAATAGGGCTTGGAGATACCGTTGCAAAAAGCTATCGATTATTTCCGCGTAAAATTTCCGCGTAAAAAATATTGGCTGGCTGATTACTGCTATTGATTGCCGTTCCACACCCAAAATTAATACTTCCCACCAATACTGATTTATTACAGCTGAAGTAAATAGGCTGTGGTTTAGATCACCTGATGCCCCAGCATTCCTAATTAATCTCTGCTTTTTGCAAACATTCGCCGTCACAGTTCTCCATCTCTTTCATAACTAACTGCTCTTCGGTGGATAACTCACGTTCTTTTTTGAAATTGTCAGAAAGCTTTAAATCAGACCAGTAGGTACTATTCGTTTTTCCAAACCAATTGTAACGGTTATCCCGAATGTGACTATAGGCTGTGTCACCAAACAGCTTAAGCCCTGGAATAGATTGATACAGCTTGATAAGCGGGCGAGAAAACGGAAGCAGAAGACCAATTTTTTCCGCTGCATCCGCCCCCTGCCACTGTTCTTCTGTGTCCAGGTCTATGACGATCATGCCCTTTTCACAGTCCTGCTCCGTAATATTGTATTGAGCAAGGGTTTGATTGTCCTGCATGGGCACGTAGCAAAACTCACTTCCATCATCCCATTGTTCTAGTTGTTGAACTAAAGTGGTGCACAGGTTACAGTTTCCGTCGTAGATAACAAGATGTTTCATGGGTAGCTAGAAATAGTTGAGTTTACCTTGATTCCGTACGGTGAATCTTGGTGATATTTGCAACTGATTTGAAAGTATTTTTACGGGCGATTTGTGTCAGTAAATCCCAATTGGTGGAGCAAATTGTTGTCGATGGTGAATAGTTAGCATTTAAAGGCTTGGCGGGAAAATTAGTCAGTGATTTTGCCCACAACCGATTTTTTTACGACGTCGGTGGGGGAATGGTGACGTCGATTTCTTTCAGGGATTTCGATGAAAGAAGGGGAGCGATCGCCCCTTTGTTGCCCACGATTAAAGTTACTAACTGGTCAGGATTTAGATAGGTTTTAGCCACCCGCTTCACATCCGCAACGGTGGCATCTTTAATACCCTGTTGATATTGGAAAAGGAAGTCGCTGGGGTAGTCGTAATATTCGTAGGTCATCAGGCGAGATAGCACCTGAAACGGGGTGGCGAAGCGGAATACAAAGGAATTTAGGGTTAGGTCTTTGGCATAGGTCAGTTCGTCTTCCGTCAAGGGACCGGTGCGTAGGCGATCAATTTCGCTGCGGATGCCGTTGATAAAGGCGGCGGTGCCCTCGGTTCGAGTTTGTCCGCCGGCCAGGAAAATGCCGGGATAGTCAAATTCGGCATCCCAGTAGCCATAGACGGAGTAGGCTAGCCCCTGGCGCGATCGCAATTCATTAAACAGCCGTCCCCCAAAGCCGTTCAAAATGTTGTTCATCACACTAAGGGCAGGAAAGTCTTCGCTGCTGGCTAAGCCACTAATGTGACCGAGGCGCACGGAGCTTTGGGTGAGTTGGGGACGGTCCACAATATAGGTGCCCGTTGAGGTGGCTTGGGTTGTACCAGGGATAGGGGGGAGCTGCACAGAGGTAGGTTGCCAGTCACCGAAGTGTTTGGCAATTAGCACCTTGGCGGTGGCAATGTCGAAGTCTCCCGATAACCCCAAAATTATGTGGTTTGGCGTTACGTACTGGTCGTAAAAGTCCACCACGTTGTCCCGAGTAATAGCGTCGAGGGTGCTGTACTCGATGGTGCGGGCGTAGGGGCTGGTGTCACCGTAGATTAGCTTAGAAAATTCTCGACTGGCGATGCCGCTGGGGTTGTCGTTCCGCCGGGCAATGCCGCCGCTAATTTGCTTTTTGCTTAGTTCCAGGCGATCGCTGGGAAACGCCGGTTTCCGTAGCACTTCCGCCGCCAATCCCAGCACAAAATCAAAATCTTCCGTCAGTCCACCGAGGCTGAGGGAGCCGGAGGAGGTGCCAATGCCCGATTCAATATAGGCTGCGCGACTTTCCAGCAGCATCGCTAAGGCGTTAGCGGAATGTTCCGTGGTCCCGCCACTGCGCATTAGGTCGCCGGTGATGCCAGCTAATCCCGTTTGGTTGGCGGGCTCCCAGCGGCTACCGGTGCGAATATACGCCTGTCCTTCCACTAAAGGCAGCTCATGGTTTTCTTGCAGATACACCACCATGCCGTTGGGCAAGGTGTAACGCTCGTAATCGGGCAGGGTGATTTCCCGCAGAGGGGGAAAGGTGAGCTCATCGTGGTAGCGCACTTCGTTGGCTTGGGCTGGCGATCGCCAGCCTGATACCACCACTAACCCCAAGGCAGCGATCGCTAGAAGGGTCGGGGACCATCGCCAGCGTCCTTTGACGATGGAGCTAAGGACCTGACTAATAAACTGACGTAGGGTTTGCAAAAACACCATGGTTTGGGGGTGAAAAAAGTGGCGAAAACAGTTTCAGAATTGCGCTTTCAGGGATCGCAATGGGGGCTCAGTGGGAGCGCAGTAGGAATTACTGGGCAGCAGCGGCGTCCGACTCCACCGGTAGCAAGCGGCAAACGGTGCGGTTGCTTTCCTTAAAGGTTTGGCGGGCAACGCGCTGAATATCCTCTGGGGTGATGGCCGCGATACGGTCCAGCTCCCGGAACAGATTGCGCCAGTCACCAGTTTTGACCTGATATTCCGCCAGGGCATTGGCCATGCCTTGGTTAGAGTCCAGCAGCCGCAGCCGACTGGCTCGCGCCTGGGTTTTAACCCGTTCCAAATCTTCCGGAGAAATCGACTGATTTTTCAGCAAGTCCAGCTCTTGGTGAATCGCTTCTGCCATATCGTCCAAACTATGCCCCGGTGACGGCAAAGCGTACAGCAGCATTAGCGTAGGAAAGCGATCGCCAGGAAAACCATAAATACTTTGGGCGCTCAACGCCAGCTCCTTGCCTTCCACCATGGATTGGTAAAAGCGAGATGTGCGACCACTGCTTAACAAACGATTAATGGCTTCGTACACCTGGGCGTCAGGGTCGTTTAAGCCAGGCACATGATAGCCCTCGAAATACCAAGGCTGGGATTCCAGACGCACCGTAACTTCCTTTTGTCCCTGCTGCACCGGCTCCTGGCGAATCACGTCGGGGGGCTCGGGACGGGCTTTAAAACGCCCGAAATAGGTTTCTGCCAGACGCTTCACTTCCTCAGGATCCACATCACCAACGATCGCCGCCGTTAAGTTGCCGGGACCATAGTAAGTTTCAAAAAAGTCCCGTACGTCCAGACGAGTCAAGTTACGAATATCTTGGTTGTAGCCAATCACTGGGCGCTTATAAGGATGCACATCGTAAGCTTTGTCGAGAAACACTTCGATCGCCTTACCTACCGGCGAATTATCCGTACGCTGGCGACGCTCCTCCAGGATCACTTCCTGTTCCTTATAAAATTCCCGAAATACCGGGTCCAAAAAGCGCTCCGACTCCAAAGACATCCACAGCTCCAGCTTGTTGGACGGGAAGCTGTAGAAGTAGAAGGTGGCGTCGGCGGAGGTGGCAGCGTTCAAACCTGCGCCACCAGCCTGCTCCACAATTTGTCCATACTCATTTTGCTTCACAAAAGGCTGGGCTTTTGCTTCCAGGGCAATCAACTCTTCCCGTAGCTGCTCTGCGGTTGCATCATCACCGCGATCGCGAGCCTTCTGCCGCTCCACCTCGATCTTGCTCATCTCCTCCATAATTGGCACTTCGGCGTCATGATCTGAAGTGCCAATGCGGGTAGTGCCCTTAAATGCCAAATGCTCCAAGAAGTGGGCGACCCCTGTCTGACCATCTGGCTCATCAACGCCGCCTACATTGGCATAGGTGACAAAGGACACCAAAGGCGCTTCATGGCGTTCCATCACTACAAATTTCATGCCGTTGTCCAGGGTAAATTCGCTCACCCGGTCAATCACTCGATCTAAATAGGGGCGAATGGAAGACTCGATGGCAAAGGCTGACGCTGGGGCGCTGACCACAGAAACCAGTAAAGCCAGGGCGATCGCCACCGTTGAGCGTAGCGTTTTTCTGAGGGCAGCTTTAAACCGAGACGCAGCTTTGGAAGATGCTAACGAAGCGCTCTCCTTGTGGGGAGTTAACGAATCAGTCATAGGGGAAATTACGGGCAATAGCGATAGCAGATGACAGGGAATTGGACACCCGGTAAGGTGACAAAGCTCCTGACCGAGGGATTTAGATTGGAATCAGCAGTTCCTGCAATCCTTTTAAAAATGCCTGTGACACCTTTTTAGGATACGTTTTTTTGAAAAAGGTGGTCAACGGTGCAAAAAAGTAGAGGCAGCAATAATAATAATTTGCCTGCTTATTCAAACTCCTTACTGAATACTCCCTATTCACCGCTTTTACGGGTGTTTTAACCGTGATTATAAACAGGATTTTTCTGTGATCAATCCTCACTTTTGTTGTGATCTCTACCTGTTTATGACCATATATATGACTACTATGTGACTACTTTCTCAGGGACTCGATTTCGCAATGTTCATTGAGATCAAGGCTATCTAGTGGGTTTGTTTCTAAAACTAGGCTGGTATTCTGACGATGCTGCCGCCGTTTGTGGCGTACCTTTGGCGTGTTGATTTCATATGCTGATTTGGCATTTTATCTATGGCTTTTTTGCGATCGCTCAATGATTTTCCCCAATGGCGATCCACAATCCGGGTGGTGGCAACGGATATGGATGGGACGCTGACGCGGAATGAAGAATTTTCGGCGGCGTTATTGACGGATTTGATGCGATTGGATGAGGCGGGAGTTGCGGTGGTGATTACCACGGGGCGATCGGCGGGGTGGGTAAGCGGTTTGGCGCACTATCTGCCGGTGGCGGGGATGATGGCGGAAAATGGCGGGGCGTTTTTTCCGGGACCGCGATTAGTGTCGCTATTGCCGTGGTTGGGATTATCCAGCGTTGAGGAATTGGATCCTCGATCGCGAGATGAATGGGGCTGGTTTTTGGGAGATTTAAGGGAGATCGCAGACCATCGTGCCAAGTTGGCGAGGATGTTTGAGCAATTACGGACGATGTATCCCCAGTTGGAAGAGGCGGCGGATAATCGATTTCGCCAAACGGATTGGACGTTTGATGTGCGGGGGCTGAGCGATCGCCAGCTGGATGATATTTCGGCGCGGTGTCAGGGGGCGGGATTTGGGTTTACTTACAGCAATGTGCAGTGTCATATCCAGCCGGGGGGGCAAACGAAGGCGCGGGGATTGAGCCTGTGGTTGGATGCCCTGAAGCCGGGGTGCGATCGCCAGGAGATTATGACAGTGGGGGATAGTCCGAACGATGAAAGTATGTTCGATTCATACCAGTTTCCCTGTTCCGTTGGGGTGGCGAATGTGGGGAATTATCGCGATCGCCTCGCCCACCTACCAGCGGCAATGACCGACAGCAAAGAAGGCTATGGTTTCGGGGAATTGGTGAGCTGGTTATTGGAAGCGCAATAAATCTATTCCTTCGTTATTGCGATGACTTGCACTTCGAAATTACATTTTGACGTTATGGATATAACTTTTAATCTGTCCTATTGTCAAAAAGTGGAACTGTGTTGATTAGCGAGAGCTTTCAACTACTCGGTACTTCCTCACACATAATCCGGAAACCGAAGCTCTCAAGAGAATTTTTAATACTTACTGGTTGATATGCGCGAGATGCAGAACGACATACGCGTGCCTTATCCTTCCACGAGCCACCACGTAACGGATGAAGCCCAGATTGATCATTAACATCAATCCATGGACTACCGTTCTTTGGGAGTTTTTTATAGGAGGCTTGCCATGTGTCTGCACACCATTCCCAAACATTTCCGTGCATGTCATGTAGCCCCCACGAATTCGCCGGAAACTTTCCTACTTCTGTTAACTTTCCTTCAGGTTCTTCTTTGGGAAGGTATTTATAGTGGGAGCATCCCACTTATGCCGCTTTTGACGAGAGCTGATAAAACGAGAAC
>CALGDE010000084.1 GCA_937883785.1 uncultured cyanobacterium | reverse complement strand
TCTAAAAGCCGCTCTATGGCTACCCTTCACAGACTTGTGCCTAATGGATAGCTTAACCAGGGGGAACTGCTGGGGGTGGTGTACCTGGAAAACAAACTGACGGCGTCGGCCTTTAGCGGTCAACGGGTAGAGATACTGGGGCTGATTTGTTCCCAGGCTGCCATTTCTCTCAAAAATGCGCGACTTTACCAAAAGTCCCAAGATTATTCTCAGCAGCTAAAGCAATCCCAATTGCAGTTGGTGCAAAGTGAAAAGATGTCTGCCCTCGGAAACTTGGTGGCGGGGGTTGCCCATGAAATTAATAATCCAGTGGGTTTTCTAAAAGGCAATATTCAACCGGCAAAGGATTATGTGCAGGATTTGCTGGACCTCATTGGTCTCTATCAGGAAAAGATCGAGAATCCTGCCGCCGATATTGAAGAAGACGTTGAAGATATTGACCTGGAGTTTATCCAAGAAGATTTACCGAAGCTAATTGACTCGATGAATGCAGGGGTTGATCGCATTCGTGATATCAGCACTAGCCTGCGCACCTTTTCCCGTAAAGACCAGGATAAAAAGACTGTTTTCAATCTTCATGAGGGTATTGATAGTGCGCTTTTAATTCTGAAACACCGTACCAAAGCCAATGAAGATCGTCCTCAAATTAAAGTTACTAGAAACTATGGTGAGCTACCGGAAGTGCAGTGTTTCCCAGGTCAGCTAAACCAAGTTTTTATGAATGTTTTGGCTAATGGGATCGACGCCTGTGACGAGGCCAATAAAGGCAAAACCTATCAGGCCATTGAAGCCAACCCAAACGTAATCAATATCCAAACTTTGGTTGTTGACGGGGCAGTTCAGATCCAAATTGAGGACAACGGCTGTGGAATGAAGCCGGAAACAGCTCACCGTATTTTCGAGCAAGGGTTTACGACCAAAGGGGTGGGTAAAGGCACAGGTTTGGGGATGGCGATCGCCCACCAAATCATTACCGAAAAACACGGCGGCACTATCACCTGCTTCTCAAACCTCGGCGAAGGCAGCATCTTTAAAATTGTGTTGCCAATTTAGTAGTCAATTTGAGGGCGTCCATTGTGACTTCTGTCACTCCAAACTGCATGTCAAGAGTAGTTTGATAGAGGCAGTCACTCAGCTTCTAGGTTCACAGCCATGCTGCACCTACCCCAGTTTCAGGATATTGACGTGATTTACGATGGGCAGCGAACCATCGTGTATCGGGCAATCCATCAGGCAGATCAGCAACCGGTCATCGTTAAGGCACTGCGTGATCCCCATCCCCACTTCAACGAGCTGGTGGAATTTCGCCATCAATACGTCGTTACCCGCAACCTAGATTCTCCCCATATTGTTCGTCCAATCGCCCTGGAACGCCACGACAACGGCTATATCTTGGTGATGCTTGACCAAGGGGCGCTACCGATTAAACAGTATTGGGAAGAGCGGTTTTCTTATAAATCTCTGCAAGCCGATGGCGCTGAATCGGCGATCGCCCCACCCGAAAAGATCAAGGAGTTGTTGCAGGTTACCATTCAACTAGCTGTAGCCCTCCACTACCTCGGCACCGAGCGCGTCGTTCACAAGGACATTAAACCGGCAAATATTCTGATCCATCCCGACACGGGTCAGGTGCAACTTATCGACTTCAGCATTGCGTCGCTCCTTCCGAAGGAACAGCAGCAGCCCATCAACCCCAACGGTCTAGAAGGAACTCTAGCCTACATTGCACCGGAGCAGACTGGGCGGATGAATCGGGGCATTGATTATCGCACTGACTTTTATTCCCTCGGCGTCACCCTCTACGAACTGCTCACAGGAGAACTGCCTTTTACGACCGGTGATCCTTTGGAGTTAATCCATTGCCATATTGCAAAAACTCCCATTGCTCCAGCGGATCTACTAGATAAACAGGGGCAAGGGCATCCAGCAATGTTGTCGGCGATCGCCATGAAGCTGATGGCGAAAAATGCGGAGGATCGCTACCAGAGTGCTCTGGGACTAAAGCACGACTTGGAGCGGTGTTTGGAGTCCCTGAAAGAAACGGGGGCGATCGCCGAGTTTGAACTGGGGGAGCGGGATATTTGCGATCGCTTCCTCATCCCCGAAAAACTCTACGGACGTGAAACAGAGGTACAAACCTGACGGGGTGACAAGAAGGCTAAAAGGCTTCCTGTATCTTCCTCTTAGC
>CALGDE010000083.1 GCA_937883785.1 uncultured cyanobacterium | reverse complement strand
AGAAGAAAACAGCTTTCTTCAGTATGTCTTAACTCACTCCGTCGCTGCTATACATGAAACCAAACTTTGGATTCTAATGATGGCAACCCCTAGATAGATAAATTACCAAGCAAGTTATCGATGAATTGATAAGTAGAGTCGCGAAAAGCATCACGGACAACGGAAGAATATGTTTCCCTTACTTCATCTTTTGTTGCCATTAGTTACCGTTAGTTGTGGTGATAAACGGTCAATATCCCATTAATAATTAGGACTCCTACTATCCAAACCAATCCTATAAAAAGCACTAATCCCCAGCCTTAAATCCCTATGTAACAATGAGTGAAGCGGAACCCAGCAATTGCTTTATAAGAATCAAAAACTTTGGGGCATTGCTGTGACGCTACGGTATTGGTTGATTAGTAGGTAGGAGGTTTGACTATGGTTATGACTACGGATCGGCAGGTCGCTGTGGCACCGCGTTTGACCATGCAAACGATGGACATTGCCGAAAATACAACCGCGGTGCGATCGCTGGATTGGGATCGGGAGCGCTTTGATATTGAGTTTGGGCTTCAAAACGGCACCACCTACAATTCCTACGTCATCAAGGGCGACAAAATTGCCCTGGTAGAAACGACTCACCCAAAATTCAAGCAGCTTTATCTGGAAATTTTGGCGGGCATTGTAGACCCGGCAGCCATTGACTACATTATTTTGAGTCACACAGAGCCCGACCACAGCGGCTTGGTCAAAACCCTGTTGGACTTGGCCCCTAATGCCACCGTGGTGGCGTCTCGGGTTGCGCTACAGTTTTTGGACAATTTGATCCACTGCCCCTACAAAAAAATGCCGGTGAAGGGGGGCATGACCTTGGATTTAGGTCAGGGACACGTGCTGGAGTTTATTAATGCTCCCAACTTGCACTGGCCCGACACAATGTTTACCTACGACGCCAAAACAAAAGTGCTTTACACCTGCGACGCTTTTGGAATGCACTATTGCAGCACCGAGATGTTCGACGAGGATCTAAGCAAATTAGACGCGGATTTCCGGTTTTACTATGAGTGCTTGATGGCTCCCAATGCCCGATCCGTGCTGACGGCGTTGAAGCGTGTAGATAAGCTCCCGGGCTATGACACTTTGGCGGTGGGACACGGTCCGGTGCTGCGTTTCAACGTAGAGGAGCTGATTCGTCGCTACCGGGAGTGGAGTCAGAAGCGGGCTAGCGCTGAAACGTTGGCGGTGATTTTTTACTGCTCTAACTATGGTTATGCCACTCGCATGAGCCAGGCGATCGCCCACGGCATTGCGAAAAATGCCAGCGTGGCAGTGGGAATGGTGGACCTTAGCGTCGCCGATCCTCAGGAAGTAAACGAAATGGTTAGCCGAGCATCAGCGCTGGTGGTGGGCACCTACGACCAAGATGATGAGCAGGTGGAAGCGGCCATCAGCACGATTTTGTCGGCAGCAAAAGGAAGCGGCAAAAATCGCCAGTCCATTGGGATCTTTGAATCCTTTGGGGGGAACGATGAGCCGAGCTACACCTTACAAAACAAGTTTTTGGATCTGGGTTTGAAGCGGGCTTTTAAGGTGATCCGGGTAATGGATACCCCCAGCGAGCCGGTATATCAAACCTGTGAGGAGGCAGGCACCGACTTGGGACAGGCGTTGACTCGCAAGGAAAAAACCAAACAGATTAAATCCTTAGATGGCAATCTGGACCAGGCGATGGGTCGTTTGAGTGGTGGACTTTACATCATTACGGCCCAGAAGGGGGATGTTAGCGGTGCCATGTTGGCGTCGTGGGTGGCGCAGGCTAGCTTCGAGCCCCTGGGTTTATCCATTGCGGTGGCGAAAGACCGGGCGATCGAGTCTCTGATGCAAGTTAACGACACCTTTGTGTTGAACGTGCTGGAGGAGGGGAATTACAACTTCCTTATGACTCACTTCCTGAAGCGGTTTGCGCCGGGACAGGACCGCTTTGAGGGGATTGAAACCCAAAGAGCTCAGAATGGGTCACCGATTCTCAGTGATTCCCTGGCGTTTCTGGAGTGCAAGGTAAGTCGACGGATGGATGTGGGCGATCACTGGGTTGTTTACAGCACCGTGGACGAAGGACGTGTGGCGAAAGATCAGGGCATGACGGCGGTACACCATCGCAAGGTGGGTAACCATTATTAAGGCGCTGTAGTGATTGCTTGGGGCGGTCAGGGCGATGTTGTCCCGGGACAGTCCATCGCTACTGGCGTCTCCTGTGGTCGTTGAATCAACATCCGAAGCGTCTTAAACAGGTTGAAACCCTGAAGTCGAACCCTATCGACATTCTCGGTGGGGTGGGTCATTAACTATTCTGAGCATAGAACAGTTTGGTTCTGACGGTTTTGCCAATGGATTGGTTTGCCCATGAAAATGGGGGATGGCTTAGCGCCTAGACACGAAAAACCCCGAGCCAAAAGGCTCGAGGTTATCGGGGTGCATCTACTTACATTCTTCTAGGACACAGTTTCTGACCCGGACAGAATTAGAAAATTACCGACAGAATCATCGCCGAAATCATTCCCCACTGAATCTGTGGAGATATTCAAGGTGAAATTGTGTTTGGCGTGAAATAATACTGGTCTGGAATTGTTATTTATTTTGCTTTTTCGTCCGCTTATTTTTATCCGTTTATTTAGTCGCTTTATTTCGCTTTTAGGTGTCTCATGGATAGCAACTTAGTTTTGTCCTATATTGTCCTGCTGATTGTTTTGCTCAGTGGGGCTGCTTTTTTTGTGCTGCGCCAGGCCTTTAAAACCCGGCGAATGGAAAGCACAATGCAAAAGTTGCAGAAAAAGGTGAGCAATCGAGAAGCAACGGCAAAAGATTATTACGAGCTGGGAAGTATTTATTTGGATAAGCGGCTGTTTGCCCAAGCGGTGGGGCAGTTGCAGCAGGCGCTGAAGAATCGGGAGGAGATGGAGCCGGAGAATGTGGCAATCATCTACAACGCCCTGGGCTATGGCTATGTGGCCCAAGAACAGTACGATATGGCACTGCGTCAGTACAAAAGTGCGGTGAAGGCGTTTCCGGAGTATGCGACGGCATGGAATAATTTGGCATTTGCCTATGAGAAAAAACAATTAATTTCTCAGGCACTGGAAGCCTACGAAAATGTGCTGGGAATTGAACCTGGAAATTCGGTGGCAAAACGACGGGCGGGTTCTTTGCGCAAGCGGGTGGCTCCCCCGGCTCCTTCGGAAGGGTAGGAATCAGTTAGATTTCCGCGCTACAACGGGGTGGGGGGATCGCTGTTGATTCGGGAGACGTTGGGAGTAACTTATGGGGTTTGAGGAACAGGGGCGATCGCTGCGGACAATTGCAGTGGTGGGCGATGTGCATGATCAGTGGCTGCCGACGGATGGTCGGATTTTGGCGGGGCTGGGGGTAGATGCGGCGCTGTTTGTGGGAGATTTTGGCAATGAGTCGGTGGACGTGGTGCGGGCGATCGCGGAGACGCCAGTGCCGAAGGCGGTAGTGATGGGAAACCATGACGCTTGGTATACGGCGACCCCCTGGGGGCAGAAGAAAGCGCCCTATGATCGGGAAACAGAGGACCGGGTGCAGATCCAGCTAGATTTATTTGGAGCGGATCATGTGGGGTATGGGTTTAAGGATTTTGCGGATTTGGGCGTGAGCGTTGTGGGGGGGCGTCCCTTTAGCTGGGGCGGTCCAAAGTGGCAGAATGAAAAATTTTATGAGCAGCGGTTTGGGGTGGCAGATTTAGAAGGGTCAACGGAACGGCTGAAGCAGGTGGTATCGGAGACGGGGCAGTCGGCGGTTATTTTTATTGGGCACAACGGTCCTTACGGGTTGGGGAACGAGCCGGAGTCCATTTGTGGGCGCGACTGGAAGCCTTTGGGGGGAGATTTTGGCGATCGCGATTTGACGGCGGCGATCGCGGCGGCGCGGGAGATCGGCAAAACAGTGCCATTAGTGACCTTTGGACATATGCACCATCGGCTGCGCCATACGAAAGAACGGCTACGGGATCGGGTGATTGTGGATAGGGCGGGGACGGTGTATTTAAATGCGGCGGTGGTGCCTCGCATTGAACCGGTGGGGACCATAACTTGCCACAACTTTATGGTGGTTACCTTGGATGGGGACACCGTGGTGCGGGTGCTGCGGGTTGCCGTGACGGCGGAAGGGGAAACGGTGGAAGAGGAACGATTGTTCCAGCGACTAAACCCCGTCAAGTTAGAATCGGCGATCGCCTAAACATGATCCCAACGGGAGTCCAGAGGGTCTCTGCCCCTTTGGTAGGGGCTCGGGGGCGACGCCCCCGAAAACAAAGTATTTAGCTAAACTCCACAGACTGAACGCAATTCATCCCCGCCGCCGCAAACTGGGCAAACGCCTGATCCGCCGCATCGGTGTAGTCCACCACATCCGGCACAACCACTGGAGAGGTACAGTCTTCAAGGAGATAAACTCGCTGGGCGATCGCCGGATTGACCCTTTTGATTTCGTCTAACAAGTCGGCAACAGTCCAAGCGACGCAATGGCTCTTGGCTTGACCCGCAATAATGATGCGGTCATAGTCCAGGAGTCGCTTAACTAGAGCAGAATTGGGCGCAGCGATAATTTGACCATCGGGACCATCACTAACCTCAGGGCGCAACGCTGAATAATTCTCCGTCAGCGGATTTTGTCCCTTGAGCTCATAACGGGTGGGGCTGCACCGGGCAACGCTGTGGAAGAAAACCGCCTCCTCCACCGCTGCCACCAACCCATGGCCGATGCCCCCTAACATGCCGTGAAAGGGCCACACCGTCAGCGGATATTTGCCCGCTGCCTCCAACTGGCGCACGTAATGGAGCGCCCAAGTGGCGTTATCGGTGTGGGAATAATCTCGGAAGCAGCCTCTCAAAGATGGATTAACTTGCCATTTACCCGACTCCACATCGGCAGCCGAAATAATGGTCATAGGAGCTGGAAATTTCCCCGTGGCATCCACCCAAAATGTGGGGTGAAAAATTTGTGCGGCACTGTGGGTATCGAGGGTGGGGACGATATCGGTAATCGCGCCCAGGTGGCGATAGATAAATTCACACAGGCGACGGCTATCATCAACGGCTCCGGATCCGGATCGCCCCGCCACAAATAGCTCAAAGTCTGGCAGGCAAAAGGTGTTTTGCACGTCAATTAGCAACAAAGCCGTGCGAGTTTGATCCTCGCTGGCGGGAGAGATATGGTGCTGTTCCGCCCACTGTTTAGCTTCCACTGCCCGCTCTTGGTAAGGCACGCGCCAAACTTCAGCAACGCGATCGCTCTGAAAATGTTTAGGAATTGGCAGCGTCCTGGGAAACGAGGTAGTTTCTTGGGCTGAGGCGCTGGGCGATCGCCGTTTATTAAAATCTGCCACGGCGCTATCCACAGATTTCGCGGCGTTAAAGGGGGAGGGAGAGCTTGAGCGATCGCCGCCAATAAAAATGCCCACACGGAAAATTTCTCCATCTACCCTATCGGGCAAGCCTTGCAGCAGTTCATTGCACTCATAATCGGACAGAGTCTCACATTGGGACAGTTTGGGTCGAATGGCTTCCCTAATTAAGGTTTCTAAAAAGTCGGGTAGCCAAGATAGATCCGGCGTTTCCTCCTCGGAGGCTCCTGATAGGGACCGTGTGGTGGCAGAAGTGTCCGGGTTTGGTGCCAATTCGGACCCCGTTTCAGAGATATTTTCGGTGTCTCCGCCGGACGCTTCGGGCGCAGACACCACCCAGCTCTTTAAGGCACTGAATTTATCGCTAAGACTCAGGATGGGAAACAATTGGTCAACCTGTTCCACCAACTGAAGCAGCGGTTTAAAAGGATAAGATCCCGTTTCCTCAGCCACTAGCTTTTGGAGCGTCCGGGCAAGATTAACAAGCTGAATATCCTGAAGATCGCCTTTAAACGTTACATCCAGACTTTTAAATCTCAAATTAAGCTGAATACCCATAAAGAAATTTGGGGATCGACTACCATGAGTTACGAAGACAAACTGCTTAAATAACTTTAAAACGCTTATCTTCTCCAGGTTAACGGGCTTGCCTGAAATCAATTTATTTTAATTAACTGCTCCCATTGACTGTCGCCATGGCATAAACAGCAGTGTTCAGGCAATTTTGTGAACCGAATCATCCCCTACCCGTGCCGCGATTACTGTCGTTACCATTCAAGACGGCACCATCCTGGTCAGTACCATCCCGAGACAGATCCAGATATCGCACCTAGAGAGAAACACTCACAGTGGGAGAACTATGAGCACTTTACATATTTCACGACCGGAAATCAGCGCCATGACCGCTGAGGACGTAGAAGAACTAGCGGCGCGCTTGGAACAGGATGAGTACCAAAGTCCCTTTGCGGCGCTGCAAGATTGGCATGTGCTGCGAGCAGTGGCGTTTCAAAAACCTGAATTAGCCGAGCCTTACATTCATTTACTGGATATTGAGCCTTTCGATGAAGCTTAAGTTAGAGGCTTAATAGAATTGTTATACAAGGAGCTTAACCAAGCCCCTTGTATAACTACTCCTCAATAAATGCCGCTCTCTTGATTGAAGGGCATCGAGTCTCACTGGGCTTTTTGATTTTAGTTGCCATAAACTTTACCAGCCTAATAAATCTGCCATACTTTCATAAGCGCTGACGTTACGCGCTTGGAAGAACGGGCATGGTTAGACGGCGAAATTGGTGGGTTGCAGGGACAATCGCTTTTGTGGTGGGCGTTGGTGTGGGCACCCTGGGCGATCGCAACTGGCAGCGAGGGCTGGCGGTGGGAGCCATTGGGCTGTCAGCGGTGGTTACGGTGGGCACCCTTCAAGAGCGGCGGCGCATTGAAGATGAGCGATTTGACAGTGCGTTGGGCAAGGAGCCAAGTCCCCCCAAAGCGTTGATGGGCTCCACCGGATTGGCGTTTTTAGATGCACTGCCTCTGCAATCAATCCGTCATTCTATTCAACGTTCTATTCGCGGCTCAGTTAAACACTCCATTGCATTGATTCGATCGCGCACCGTCAAGCCCAGAAAGCCTCTGCCTGCTGGGCGATCGCCCCTCCCTCAGCCTTTTGAGACCGCCGCCCCTACCCCTTTAACGGCGATCGCCCCACCGGCCTCTATTCCCCAACTGCAAAGTCAGCTTGACCAGGTTAATGACCGTCGCCATCAGGTAGAAGCGGTGATTACGGTGCTGCGGCAAGAGCGGGATAGTTTACAAGCGCAAATTATTGAAGAAACCCAGCAGAAACAAAATTTATATCGAGTTTTAAGCGACTTGGAAATCCGCAAAGCAAACTTAGAAGAAAACCTGATTCAGCAACAGGAATCAGTGGAAAGTTTAGCTCAGCAAAAAACAGATCTGGAACAGGCGATCGCAGCGATGGGCACCCTAGGCAGCGAGGTTCAGCGGCTGCGCCAGGAGCGGGAAAAGTTGGCGAAGGAAGTGAAAGAGTTAGAAAGTCGCGACGCTAAATTGCGCAAGGACTATGGCACGTTGGAAAATAAAGCTCGTAAATTAGTGCAACGCTTGAAACAGTTAAAAAGCACTAATTCTTAGTTTCTGGGGATAGAGAAATTAGGGAAGGTGAGAGCGGGCGTTGGAACTTTAAGCAGTCTGTTACGGTTTTTCGAACTTCGAAAGACTTGGATTAGCGTGGGATTAGAACTCTGTGCTGTTATCGGTGCCGTTATTCCACTACAGAAATTTCTATGCTTGCTACCGAACGTCGAACCACCCCCCGCGCCGACCAGCTTCGTTACGTTAATCAGGCGGTGATGGGGCGAATCAGCGCCATTGATCGCCATCCCCAGCGGCGAGTGGGAGCCTACCCTTACACCTTATTTCACGAGCCCGGTGAGTCCATCCACGGCACGGTGTTGATGTTCCACGGCTTCAGCGCTCGCCCCCATCAAATGTGGCGCCTGGCTGATTATTTATTTAAAAACGGCTTCAATGTTTACCAGGCAAACTTGGCAGGTCAGGCGTTAATTGAGCCCGGTGAGAATTGGCCTCAGGTGACGCTGAGGGAAGAGTACTCTCAGCCCCTGCGGCAAAAGGTGGCGGCGGATCCGGTGTTGTCGAAATTTGTGGGCAACCTCAAGCAAAGTGCGAGCCCAACCCAGGTGCAAAAGCCGGGGGCGCTACAAATGATGTCACTGATGGCACGACTGGTACGCATTGAGCCGCAGATTTTGGATATAAAGCGGGCGATCGAAACTCCTGGAGATCCCGATTTCGACAAGTATTACGAGTCTGACCACGAGCGTTATGTAACTGAGGCTCTGGGTTATCTTGGCGACCTGGAGGCGATGCCGGGACCGATCTTCACCGTGGGGTTGTCAGTGGGCGGCGCGGTAGCGTTAGGATTGGCGGCGGCTCAGCCCCAGCGGATTCAACGGGTGGTGACCTACGCTCCACTGTTGGAGACCCACGGCAGCGATCGCCGTCAATACGTTGAATTAACTGGTCCCTTGAGCCTGCGAGAAATGGGCTGGGATCCAGAGTTGCAGTTTCCGGTGAGTTGCCTAACCGCAACGGATCGGTTTGGCGGTAGCTACGTGAACAGTGCTGAATCCGTCAAGGCGTTGCGATCAGTACCGACGATGATGGTGCTGACGGAGAATGAGGATGCGGCGGATGTAGCGACCAATGAGAAATTTTTTGGGGCGATCGGCGGCGGCGCTCAGGGTCATTATCTTCACAAATATCCCGCCGAGGATCTGGTGCCCCATCCCATGGTGGATCCCACGGAAATCAGCCAGGGGATGAGCAATGCTTTTTGGCAAACAATGTATCAGGAAACCTATCGCTTCTTAAGCGCAGGGTCAGTGAATCCCGAACAGTTGAGCAGCCTTTCTCCGAGCAGCGATTTACCTGAAGTTCCCCCGGTAAAACACCATTAAAGGCAAAGCTAATGGGTCAACTGTGGCTTTATGGTGGACTCTTGAATTAGTAGAACAGTCAGCGATCCCTGAGGATTATCGTTCGCGAAGCGTTGGAAAAGCCAGTAGTGGAGATTCAGCTTCGTTGCGTGACTCAAAACTGTCCTATTTTTTATCGAATTGGCAATAGTTGAATCTCTCAAATTATTCTGTTTTTTATTAGGCTAACTGTGAAGCCTAAGCTGGAAAAAAGCAGAAGAAAGGGGTGAGCTACTGAGAGCTCACCCCTTGTAGCGGGTGCAATTCTTGAAAAATGCCTTTGACTTAATAAATTCAAGGCTTACTGATAGCTCATTTCAACTATTAGTTAATTGCTTCTTCGACGGAATCCTTGATGTCTTCCTTAGCGTGCTCAGCACTTGCTTCTACCTGCTTAGCTTTACCTTCAGCCTGGGTTTTCTTGTCGCCAGTAAAGTCACCAATAGCTTCTTGTACCTTACCTTCAATGTTCTTGGCAGTTGCTTCGGTCCGATCAGAGGCACTCATATCTATCTCCTACGTTTTAAAATCAATAGTTAAAGCAAAGCCGAAACGCCTTAAGCATTTGAAAAATTCTAGAAGCGTTCTTTTCTTGCTTGTGTTAACACTTTAGGATTTTGAGATGTGAAAGCAATCTTCCCAGAGTAATGAACAGTCTATACCTTGAGGCATAACTCATCTCAGCGGTAGATATGCCTCAATGTAAATATGATTTACCCTAGTTTATTAAGGAAAGATTTCTAACCATTTTGTGTGGCAATTAACGACCCAGTATGAGCGACCGTTGTGGACCTGTAGAGAACTTGCCGTTGGTTTTAGCGGGACCAATCCTTCGCCGTGTGCAGCCCACAGCGGTGACCGTTTGGTTAGCCTTGCGCCACCCCCAGGCGGTCACGTTGAAAGTGTGCGCCACTTACGTCAACGACCTCAATCAACTGGGAACGACGCTAGGGCAGAACACTCAAGAAACAGTGCGTCTCGCCGAATGTCTACATATTGTTGCCATTACCACCTTTGTTGAAACGGCCCTTGAGCCAGGTCAACTTTATGCCTACAACTTAGAGTTCAGCCCCTTAGAGGACGTCTGAAAAGTCTAATTTATGACGCCAGCCGCTTGAGTAAGAGT
>CALGDE010000082.1 GCA_937883785.1 uncultured cyanobacterium | reverse complement strand
AGTTTGGATTCGATGGCTGATCACTTCCCATCATCTCTCAATCCTGCAACGCCAGTGATTGCTCTGCCCATTTAGGATTTCAACATTTAGTGCACTTAAGAATTGACATTCCCCCGGATTTATCTGTGGGGAGTGTCAAACAAAAGTCGTTATTCCTGCCGCGATCAGGGCAATGGGAACGCCAATAGTTGAACAGCCAGTAATTGCCCCTTCAACATGAGGCCGGTACTTATGCAGTGGCTCAACGCCTTCGATCCTCATCCATGAGGGGTAAATCCACATGTATATAACAATGTCAATCACGATTAAGTCCATGATATTAATCATGACCATTACGAGCCAAGCTGCCAGCAGTCGCTCGTAGAAACTAGCGTCATAGGCTGAGGCTACCCACCAAGCTGTGGCTATCGGTCCCGCAATAATGATGCTCAGGATACTAAAAAGCGCTGTGTAGGTTTTCCAGTTTTTTGGTGACTTAATTTTGCCTTCCGTTACCTCTGATAAGTAGGCTTCTGGGACAACAGCCCACGAAAATACAACGGAAACTAACAGGATGAGCGATGTAACAAGTCCGCCAATGGTAATTGCGATCGCCATAGGTTTACCTTTGAAAATATCGTGATAGTTAAAAATCAAGTGAGTCCGAACTTATCAAGCCTATGCAGCTTACTTTGCCGATAAATTTGGGACCTACATCTGGGCAAGAGCTTCAGCGATCGCCGAACTCACTAAAAAATGGATTCAATTTGGCATGCTATGGCAGCTTTAAAAGCTAGCTCGGAACTGTACTCCAACCACTCTGCCGTCGCCAGGAGTCGTTATAAAGGATCCATCGCCGTTATTTGAACCACTGGCGAAATAATCTTGATCAAATAGATTATTGGCGTAGGCGTAGAGGGCAAAATCATCGAACTCATAGCCGATGCGAGCATTAACCAAAACAAAGGGATCCTGTTTTCTCGTATTACTTTGGTCAAAGAAATAGGTGCCAAATCCACTCAGTTCTACCCGCCCAAAAAAGCCGCCAGGATCTCGATATTGGGCTGCCAGAGCGTAAGTGTATTCAGGCGAGCTTGGTAACTGATTCCCGGACAAGTCTTCCCCAGTAAGGGTGTCGGTAAAGTCCTGAAATTCGGTGTTGAGATAACCGAAGCTAGCGATTAAATCAATGCGGTCAGTGGGTTTAGCCCTTAGCTCTAGCTCGACTCCCCAAATGTCAGCATCGGTAGCGTTCAAAACCGTTACGATTTGATTGGCTCCTTCACCAACAAAGCCAACCACTTGATATTCGCTAACGTCAGTTTTAAACAGGGCAAGGTTAGCGGTCAGGCGATCGTCTAACCAGGATGTCTTGAGACCAACTTCATAGTTGACGCTGGTTTCCGACTCAAACTCTGATTCGTCGGGGGAATCAGAAACGGTATTAAAGCCACCAGGCTTGTAACCACGGCTGATATTGCCATAGGCAAGAATGTGGGGCTGGAAGCGGTATTCAATAGCGACTTTCGGCAACAGGATACTATCGCTTGAGGTGAGCGAATAATCCGGTACCGGAGCCATAGAATTACCCTCAAACGTGAGTCTGGAACGTCGATCAATGCTGAAGTCACGATGCTCAAATCGAAGTCCAGCGGTTAACGTTAATCGCTCGGTTACGTCGTAACTGCTTTGGGTAAATATGGCGTACGTGTTTTCCGTCAAGTCGCCAAGAGTTGTGTTGGCGGTGCCAGGAAAAATCCCAAAGTCAGGCACGGCTCCGGCTTCTCCAAACTCGGCGCCTGCCCTCAGCTCAGTATCCTCATGCTCAAAGAAGCCTCCCACCAGCCAGCGCCAGCGTCCGTTGTCCTTCGGCGACTGGACGCGCAATTCTTGGCTGTATTGCACAATATCAATATCAGTGAAGCCAATGAAGACGTCTGCACTGGTAAAGTCAGCATCCCCTCTGCTGTCTTGATCCCACTCTCGCCTTCCTGAGATGGAGGTTATGACTAAGTCCGGACCTGTGTATTGCACTCGGGCAAACTGTGCATTTCTATCAACTTCGAAGAACCCCCCCGGAAAATCGTCCCGCACCTCATCAAAATTGCTATTGTCAGTGTCTCTAACGAAGACACGATCATCGTCAAATTTTTCATAGTCTGCGCCGATACGTATATCCCACTCATCGGAAGGAATCCAACGCAGTTGTCCACGAAATCCGTAGTCTTGTCGCTCTGCCGCATCTGTGTCTTGGAGCGTATTGCGGATGAATCCATCAGTTTCAAAGTAGGATCCTCCGAGAGATAAAAAGAGGTTGTCCGTCAGAGGAGTGCTGATACCTAGCTGGACTTCGCGCAAGGCATCGGTGCCGAGGTTAACTAGGCCATTGAAGCGAGTGGAGTTGTCGGGCGGGGCGGTGATGATGTTAATAACGCCCCCTTGAGAGTTCCGACCATACAGGGTGCCTTGGGGTCCTCGTAAAACTTCAATGCGTTCAATGTCGTATAAAGCTGTTGCGGAAGTGGCGATGTCGACGGGAACGTCATCAATGTAGATGCCCACCGATGATTGTGGGCTTCCCACAAGTGCAGGGTCGTTAGCTAGCCCACGAATGTTGACAATCGGATTGTTGGAGCGGGGACCGCTGCCAAAGAAGGAGAAGTTGGGCACTAGACGCGCTATTTCTTGGAGCGATCGAATGCCGGAGTCTTTAAACTCCTGGGCAGTGATTACGCTAATACTGCCAGCAACTTCTTGAATGTCATCTTCAAATTTTTCCCCGGTAACGTTAATTCGTAGGGTTGAGCCATCGCCGCTAATGACGTCTTCATTGGATATTGGTTCGCTTTCAGCTATGTCTTCCTGTGGTGTCTCACCTGGTGCTTCACTTGTCTCAGCCTGCGATTGGGCGCTGTCATCAACTTGGGCCTGTAGTGCTGCTGCTGATGGTATCTGTTCATCCTTAGGGGCTTCTTCTAATTGGGGTCTGAGTTCAGGCACATCATCCGGTTGGGGATTTGCTTGGGCGGAGGGGATGGCGATCGCGTTGATACTGAAGCCAATGGCGATCGCGGGGAGGGTTAGCACGTAAGGTTTCATCTCATCACACCGTCGGTTTTTATAAAGCGTTGTCCCTCAAGCCCTACGCTGTGGATTACAGCTTGCGAATCTCGTATTTTGCCCAGGACAAATTGATAAAGATATTGAGGCTGATGCCGCTATCTTTAAGCGCTTGACCGTAATCCAGACTAAGGAGACTGAGGCGAAAGAAATATTTCCTGTGATGCTACTGGTGTGCAAGAAAAAAAGGGCGCTCCAAACACATTTTTTGGAATGAGGCGCCGTAGGCGTTGATCCGTTGAGCTGCACGCGCGTAGTAGATAAAGAAAACTTAAATTGAGAAATTAGGCTGGCATGAACCCTGGTTTGATAAGGTTCTCTTGCCTGTCCTGGGGAGCTTGGTTGTGTTCCTCAAGTTTGTTCCTACGACCAGCAGGGCTGATGTGGAATGAGCCCTGCCGAAAATGTCCACGGCGGAGCAACAGGGTGGCTATCCCTTATTCAGCAAGACTTGGGGGCTTGAAGCGATGCAATTCCCTAGCTGGCATATTGGCGATCGCGAAGAGCGTGGTCCCAGGTGGACATTTGAATTTGAAAAGTTTTTGGATTCAGACCAAACTCCTTGCGGAACGCAGCTGCAAAACGACTTCGATTGTTGTACCCCACGCGGTAGGCAATCATGTCAACGGTTTCCCGTGAAGTTAAAAGCAGGTGACTAGCAAGCTCTAACCGACAGGTGCGCAAGTACCGAAAAGGAGTTGTGCCAAATATATGGTGGAAGCCGTGATTGAGCTTGAAGCGATTGAGACCGACCCGTCGCGCCAGTTGTTCTACAGAGGGTGGGGCTTGTAGTTGGCTGGCTAAAATTTTGCTTGCTTCACGGATATTATCCAACTCCTCAAACCTTAGGGGATAGGAAGGGGCGCTCCATTGCTCTAGCTGATTTAGCTTTAAATCCACTAACTCCAAAGCCTTTTTCTCCAAGTAGGTGCGTCGCGATCGCCCCCCGTAAGGGCAGCCTAGGATCTGATGAATGATCCGATTCATTGCTGGGGTCATCGTTCGTTCTGTTGTGAGGCGATGCCCTAAAAACTGTGGGTTAGAGCAAATGATCTCCGTAATTTTTTCCATTGGGGGTGGCGAAACACTAGACCGATGGAGAATTTGATCTAACGCTTTTTGAGGAGATGAGGCATAACTGCCAAAGAAGCCGTAGTGAGAAATTTCAATAAAGTAATTACACGACTTTAATGCTTGAGGAGACAGATGCTCAGCAGTGCGCTGGTAGTAGGTCATTAATGCCGAGGGACCGACAGATACCTCAATCCTGAACTTACGCTGTTGACCGTGGCGCATATCTAGAGATGCAGGTGCGATTTGCGGGGTAAAGCTACTTGTTTGGGGCTTATTTCCTACGAGTTGAAATTCAAATTTTAGAGACGCTTCTGTATGTACGGGCTGATTGATCAACAGTGGACTATGCAGCCTGTCGTCAAAAATTATGAGGGATAAATCATCTTGCAGCGGAATTGTTTGCTGATATCCCTGACCAAATTTTGGATTCCAAACAGAAATCTGATCGGATCGATCAGCATGACAAAGTTTGGGGTTATCTATGTTGCCAGAGTGAAAATAGTCGGACTTGCGCTGGAGAAGGTGCATTGCCATGTTGCTATCTAGCGAATTTAGCTTCGATTGAGGAGTTCAAATTTGTATAGTCTTGCACTGTGGCAAAATGCCGTGATCCCTTATTCAGCGGGACTTAGAAGATTGAATTGATGCCATATATTAGCTGGCATATTGGCGATCGCGAAAAATATCATCACAGGTAGACATTTGGAGCTGAAACACTTTTGGATTCAGACCAAACTCTTTTCGGAAAGCTGCGGCAAAACGACTCCGATTCTCGTATCCCACCCGATAAGCAATTTCTTCTACGGGCTCTTGCGAGGTAAAAAGCAAGTGAAAAGCAAGCTCTAAACGACAGGTGCGCAAATAGCGAAAAGGCGTTGTACCAAAAACATGGTGAAAACCTTGGTTCAGTTTGAAGCGATTGAGACCCACCTGCCGCGCTAGTTTTTCTATGGGGGGAGGATCCTGAAGCTGAGTGGCCAGAATCTTGCTGGCGGCATGGATGCTGTCCAAATCCTCAAACCGTAAGGGATAAGCAGGGGTGCTCCATTGTTCCAGCCCGTGCAGCTTGAGAGACACCAACTCAAGGGCTTTTTTCTCCAAATAAGTTCGTCGCGATCGCCCCCCATAAGGACAGCTCAGAATCTGGTTAATCACCTCATTCATTTCCACAGTCATATCCTGCTCCGTAGTAAGGCGCGATCCTAAAAGGCCGGGCGTGGAACAAAAATCCTCCATAATCTGTTCCATCGAAGGCGGCGAAATATTAGACGGAGTCAGCATTTGCTCCAGTGCCTGACGTGGGGAATCGGGGCGACCGCCAAACAAGCCGTAGTGGGCTAGCTCAATAAATTGATTCAGCGACGTCAGCGCCTGGGGAGATAGGCGATCCGTGATGCGTTGGTAATAGGTCATAAATGCAGAGGGACCCACCAGCACCTCAATGCGAAAGGTGCGCTGTTGCGCGTGCCGCATATCTAGCGCCATGGGTCCCAACTGAGGCGAAAAGCTACTTTGTTGGGAGGCAGCGCCTGAAAGCTGAAATTCGAAGTTTAAAGCAGCATCCTTTCGCCCTGGTGAGCTGATAACAAGGGGATTGTTGATTTTATCGTCACCAATAACAAGGGACAGATCATCTCGCAGAGGGATGGTTTGTTTATACCCCTGACCAAATGCCGAATTCCAAACCTGGATTTGATCCGATAAATCTGCGTGGGATAGTCTTGGATCGTCTGCGCTGCCAGAGTGCAAATAGTCGGACTTGTTCTGGAGAAGGGGCACTGCCATGTTGCTACCTACTGAATATAAAAGTCCGCTTTTTAATAGGAAATATTTGCATTAATACACGGTGATGAGGTTGTTGCAACTACGAACATCATTGACCAGCCGTCAACGTAGCTGTTGCACTTGTCCTTGCATTCGTCGGAGATAGGGTTGGGGATTTTGGGCAATCCAGCCGACGGGGGAGTTATAGCGCACTTCGAAAATTAAATAGGATGCGCTGGAGGGACCGATCGCCGGAGCTAATTGCCCCAAACGACTTCCCGCCTGAATGCGCTGACCTGCTTTTACGGCCGCCTGCTCCAAATTTCCATAGCGGGTTTGTAGGCCGTTGCTGTGGTTGATCACGACCAAAGTGCCATAGCCTTCCTGTTCCCCTGCAAATGCCACAACCCCGTCGCCGGTGCTAGACACGCCCACCCGATTTCCTGCCGACAGCACAATGCCGCTATTGAACTGTCGCCGCCCGGTTTGGATATTAAATCGCCAGCCGTAGCCCACCACTAGCTGACCCGCTTCGGGCAAAGGGTAGCGGGTTAGGGGATTGGCGGCATCGCTGGCGCTGGGAATGGTGCCGTTGGCGGCGGGAGGGGACCAGGTAATACCGGGAATAAAAATATGGCTGGGGAGGTTTTGCGCTGTGGGACAGCCGTTCAGGTCATAGATAACGTCGGCGCGGGCGCGATATTGTTGGGCGATTTCTTGCCAGGTTTGCCCACTGGGGAAAGGGATTTTAATGCCGTCAAAGGGGGGAATTTGTAGGGAGTCACCTAGTTGCACCTGCCCATCTTGGGCTACCGAATTCAGCCCCATAATCGTTGCTGGCTGCACCTGATATTGTTGGGCGATCGCCTCCAGGGTTTCGCCACGCATGACCCGGTGGGTGACCAACCGCTCCAGCACAGGCACAGAGCACAGAGGGTCGCCGCTGTGGGGTGTTTGGGCGGGGGCAGGATTGGCGGGGAAGGCGTTAATGCCGAAAACTAGCAGGGTGGAAGCAAAGCGAAGCAGGGTCATAGGGGCCGACGGGGGCAAAATTTGGGAAAATTAGTAGAGGCAGCTGTAGACGGACAAATTCAAGTCAGACAAAATTCAGCCGGTAAAGCAGTCTACGCTGATGGATCGGCGCAGGACGGACAATACTTGAATTCTAAGGCGTAATTTTTTGATGAACCCCTAGACGGCGTTGAGTCCCCATTGGCGATCGCCCCCGTGCCGCTCGATTTACTGGATCTTTCCATGGGCAAAGTTCCGGTGATCGCGCCACAATTTGAGTAAGTTTTAATAACTGCTCGTTACAGTCTGTCCGTCGCGCCCACCGTATCCTTTTTTACGTAGACGTCGCCCCAAATCTTCCCGTCCCGCCATGCACGCCCCCTCCCAGTCTTACAACCGCAATCCTTTATTTGTTCGCGCTGCCAATCACGCCAACATTGGCGGTGTGAAAAATTTCTGCCGGCGATCGCTGGCGTATTTGGGCGTAGGTGCTGGGGCGATCGCCATGGCGTTGATGCCTACGGCTGGGCATTGTGCTGAGGAAGTGCGCCTACACTACAGCATTTTTTCCGTCACCGTAGATGTGGCAGATTTAGAAACTTTGGCGGAAACGGGAGAGGCGAGACCCTTGCTAGAAACCTACCTAAACTTGGGTGGACAATCTCCGGCGACGGCGCGTCAATGGTTAAATCGCCCGGTGGATATTGATGCTAATTTGCTGAATGCGGCCCTTGCGGGACCATGGGGAGATGCACTATTGGGACGCTTTAGCCACGCGATTTCCCCTTCCCAAGATCCGTCCAACTACCGTGATCAGGGGCTGCGCGGTGATGATCGACAGTGGGCGATCGCTGCATTGCGAGAGGCAGCAAAAACGTCGGTTAAGGACGACAATCAGCTGACGCTGCTGGAATTTATCCAAAACTATCCGGCGGATACGATGCATGTGCGGGTGGAGCGTATCCAGGAAATTCAGCGCGATGCGGCGGCGATTCAGCGCCAGGCTAGCGAAGTGCAAGATAACGTGGAAAATCTGGGCGATCGCCTCCGCCAAACCGTAGACCGGGTTTTGTACTAGAAAGCAATCCAGCGCGGCTAGCTCAAGTCACCCAGGAACTCCAGCGGATTCGCCATATTTTCCGCGAACCCCAAGATGCCGTGATCGCGATATTCATAAACCGGCTGACCGCCGGTATCAAACAGGAACGTTCCACCTCGCTGGGTCATATAGCTGGCGTCAGGGACGTATTGACTCCACTTGCTCAGCACTTCCACCATATTTTTGAGCCGCACCGTTGCCAGCTCGAAGGGACGCTGAAATCCGCTGCCCCCCGCTGCGCCGAAAAACTTACCCTTCAACGGCGGCAAGAAATTGGTCTCGATGGTTTCATCGTCGGCAATTAGCTGCGGTGCTTTGCGATCGCCTCGATACCCACGAAATACTTCCGCTAACGTCCCCGGACTGGCAATCCCAGCACACATCAACATCAAATTCACCCAAGCCTGCTGGGACGACGACAGCACCGGCCAATTCGTCGTCAATCCCTCGTACAATCCCAACTCCCGATGCAGTTCCCCGGTGGCATCCATCCACAGCCGGTCCGTGGGAAACCCAGTAAACTCGCAAAACACCTCACCAGACTGGCGATCGCCAATCCCCACCGCCCGCACATCAATATCCAGCTCGCTGAGGCGATCGCGCTCCCGCCGAATCCACCAGGCATATTCCAAACTGTCAAAATCCCCCAGCTGCGGCCACATCAACACCAATGTCCGCTGACTAATCGCCCCAGGCAAAACCGGCGTCATCTCCCCACCACCAACCCGCAACCGCTGCGATCGCTGCAAAATGCTGTAGGTGGAATCCGTTGAAACTGTGCTGGTCATGGCAATTGGGATAATGCAGTTTCAGTGATTTTAATGGGATTTACGGGATGGAAGCGAGGCCAATATTTTTCTGACGGGCTTCCAGAATTTTTGGGAGGAGAGCCTGATTGCTCTCCCACAGTTCAAACTCTTGCTGAGTCATACCTAAAACTTCTCGTAGGGAGCGATAGTGGGGGAGATGGGTTTCACTCCAGGCATCAATAAAGATTGTGATGTCCTTGGGTAAAACGGTTTCTGCCACATAGGCATCGACAAAATTTTGTCTTCGAACTTCCAAACTTTGGAATGCTTTTTTCAGCGCTGCAGAGAAATCCTTGAGTATCCAAGTCTGATCGCTGTCTCTCCATTCCAAAACTGCGTTGCGGAGCGTAATCACCGTTGTCAGAGTTGGTACTCCAGCATCATCGGAGAATTCTACTTCGTAAGCTTCCTCCCCATGGCACTCAATAATCGTCCCCATGCTGGATTGTTCCAGGCTCAGTTCAGGGAAGTCGCGATCACACACGATAGTGTCAAAAAGCTGAGGCAGTTTCTGGTCCATACCGTCATTTTTGTACAACGTAGGCGGTGGTTAATCTACCAATGTCAGAGTTCTGGGGAACAACAATCCAGCCAGTCAAAACCAACGCTCGTTGGTTAATGTCAATTCCTTCAATTTCCAGTGTAACGGTGTAGCGCTGTCCGTACTGGTCTTGCTTACCAGGAATGGCTTCTGCATCCAGTGCTTTTTCTTGGATTTGGTCGATTAAAGGCTGACAGTTCTCTCGCGTGTAACCCAGGGCGCTGTAAAACACTCTTGCTTTATTGGCTCCGCGTTTGTGATTGGGATTTAAAGAATATTCGGTGATTTTCTCTGGGTTGACTTCGATATGGTTAACGATTTCTCGAAATTTCACGCTGGTTGATAAATTCAGCTTCCACAGTCTAAGAGATTGCTCTCTCTACCCAATCGCAATTCCGCAAACAGATTCCCAGCAATGGTCACATGGGCATCCGTCGCCCCAGCCATTGCAAACACTTCTCCATCAAAATATTCATACTTGACAGAGCTTTCCGCCTCTAGGGCGAGGTATTCTTTAGGGCTGAGTTTAGGAGATTGGGCAAGCATGTTAGTCATGACCATAACTACATTCTTTCTCATCATAGGTAGAGACTGACCCAAGAGCGCAATATGTTAGCATTTTCTCGTCAATCTCACTTTTGAGCCGAATTTATGACATCTCCTTCCAGTATTGCCAGCTCTGCTTTGGAACTTTTAATTGGAGGTGCGCTCCGGCAAGTCGGGGGAAATTTGGCAAACTGCTTAGGGCAAGTTGCAGCAGACTTGATCCCATTAAAGACTCTGATCCTCTCTAAAATTCCTGATACAACCTCTACTACCGAAGTTGAAAAGCTGTTGATTAAGCTGATTGAGGAAGATACTGACTTTAGATATGCGCTGGAAAAAGAATTGAAGCAGATTGCGCAGGCGACGAGCCCCGTTTTCGGATCACAGAGTGTGTCGGGGGTCGGGGCTATTGGTCAGAACTTAGGTACTGTGAATCAGGATTTTAGGGGCGCTCAATTTTTTCGTCCTCCGGAACCCCCCAAAACTTAGTGCATTACGGCATCTTAAGCTTTTACTGCTTTACCAGTTTACTTACCTTGTTTGGACGTTAGTAGGAAAGCTTACGGGACACCCATTTCCTACCAAGAAACTCGCATCCTTGATCAAGGCTCTATTAAGAAGCCTACGGCGAGATATCCAAGATAGAAAAGTATCTTCAGGCTTTCTAGAGCGTCTTTCAAGCTGCATAGAAGATGTTAATGATCTTGAACATGTAGCGGATCGTGAGATATCAGACAGAAATTTCGGTGTAGGGAATAGAAGGCACTTTAGGCTACTTAACTCTCTTGATTCCGAAGCGTGGCTGATTAGTCAAACATTGAGGGCAATGCTAGGTGGCTTTTCAGTAGAGAATCGGGACTACATAGCCAAAAAGATCTTAGACGTTGAGGAAATACGGAAAAGTCATGAATCTGAGTTGAGAAGACTGAAGGAGAAGTACTCACGACTACAAAGTGCCTATGAGCAAGTTTCTCATCGTGTCCGCAAGTCTTCAGTCGATGACGAACTCATAAAACTTTTTCAAGGCTATGTGCAAGGTAAGTTTCCAGACGAAGTTTATGTCAAAGCTCTTTTACAAAAAATCGATTCAAGGATTGCCATTCTAGGTACAGACTCTAACAACTTATATAAGTTAAAAAAAGTAATTTCTTGGGTTGTCGATTCATATTCTGATCCTTCCTACTACCCACGAATAAGGGCTTACAAGAATAAAGAGGTTTTTCATATTCCTGAAGGCTGTGCTAGCTACCCTGATACTGTTCAGATTGCAACGAGAGGCGAGGAGTCCATAGCTTTTTTTGAGTCGATTGAGCTTGAGAATGGAACATACGTAGCTACTAACAATGACGGGAAGCGTTATCGTCTTTGTCAAGCTTGCGCCAGGAATACATCAGTTGACGAACGAGTATTAGAAAAATACCTAAAAAAGAAGAAGCGCGGATAGTGGGGCACGAACTGCCTCTATCCGCATTTTGCGTTAACTACCTGAGCCTATTGCGCACCAACAGGCATGCCTAGGAGCTCTTCAATCTTGGGCATGTCTTCGATCGCGATAACCCGACCTTCATCTTCAAAGCCTTCGATCTCATCGAAGTTGAGATAACGGTATAGATCACTTTCGAAGGGCGCGATTTTCTCCTGAACGATCGCCATATACTCCTCAACGGTGGGAATCTTACCGAGAAGGGCACACACTACTGCCAGCTCAGCGGAACCCAAGAACACCTGAGCGCCTTTACCCATGCGGTTATTGAAGTTACGGGTGGAGGTAGAAAATACCGTGGCATTGTCCTCTACGCGGGCTTGGTTACCCATACATAGGGAACAACCGGGCATTTCCGTCCGCGCACCAGCCGCCTCAAACACCTCATAGATGCCTTCCTTGCGCAACTGCTGCTCATCCATCCGGGTCGGCGGGCAAATCCACAGGCGACCTTTCACCTGCCCAGCCCCTTCCAACACCTTCGCCGCCGCCCGATAGTGACCAATATTGGTCATACAAGAACCAATAAACACCTCGTCCACGGAGTCGCCCGAGCACTCAGACATCAGCTTGATATTGTCCGGGTCGTTCGGCGCAGCCACGATGGGCTCAGTGATTTCATCCAGATTGACAATCACAGTGTCGGCATATTCCGCATTCTCATCACCAGACATCAACTGAGGATTCGCCAGCCACTCTTCCATCTTGGCCACCCGGCGCAAAATAGTCTTGGCATCGGAATAACCCCGCGCCGCCATATTTTTCAGCAGGGACACATTGGAGCGCAAATACTCCGCAACGGTCTCCTCGCTCAGCTTAATGGTGCTACCGGAACAGGACCGCTCCGCCGTAGCATCCGTCAGCTCAAACGCCTGCTCCACCTTCAGATCCGGCAGACCCTCCATTTCCATCACCCGACCAGAGAACACATTGATTTTGTTCTCCTTCGGCACCGTCAACTTGCCCTCTTGAATCGCCACCCAAGGAATCGCATTCACAATATCCCGCAGGGTAATCCCCGGCTGTAGCTTACCGGTAAATTTCACCAAAACCGACTCCGGCATATCCAACGGCATTACACCCAGCGCCGCCGCAAACGCCACCAAACCAGAACCCGCCGGGAAGGAAATTCCAAGGGGGAAACGGGTGTGGGAGTCACCACCGGTACCAACGGTGTCCGGCAACAACATCCGGTTTAGCCAGGAATGGATAATGCCATCGCCAGGACGCAGGGAAACGCCGCCACGGTTGGAGAAAAAGTCCGGCAAGGTTTTGTGGGTTTCAACATCCACCGGCTTGGGATAAGCAGCGGTGTGGCAGAAGGTTTGCAGCGTCAGGTCAGCGTTAAAACCAAGACATGCCAATTCCTTCAGCTCATCACGGGTCATAGGACCAGTGGTGTCCTGGGATCCCACAGTGGTCATCCGGGGTTCAACGGAAGTGCCGGGATGAACGCCAGGCAAACCGCAAGCTTTACCCACCATCTTCTGCGCCAATGTAAATCCACGACCGTTGTCCGCCGGAGGCGTAGGACGCACAAACAGCTCCGATACCGGCAGCCCCAGCGCCTCACGGGTTTTATCCGTCAACGCCCGACCAATCAACAGGGGAATCCGACCGCCAGCACGAACCTCATCAGTAATCGTCTCCGGCTTCAGGCTAAAGGTAGAAACCACCTCGCCCGCTTCGTTAGTGATTTCACCCTTGTAGGGATGGATGGTAATCACATCGCCAGTTTGCAGTTTCTCCACATCGCACTCAATGGGCAATGCACCAGAATCCTCAGCAGTATTGAAGAAAATCGGCGCAATCTTGCCGCCCAAAATAAAACCGCCGCCCCGCTTGTTCGGCACATTGGGAATATCATCACCCAACTGCCACAGCACCGAGTTAATCGCAGACTTACGGGAAGAACCGGTACCCACCACATCGCCCACATAGGCAACGGGATGTCCCTTTTTCTTCAGCTCCGCAATGGTATCCAAACCCTCGGGCATTTTCGATTCCAACATCGCCAGGGAGTGGAGAGGAATATCCGGGCGAGTGGTGGCGTGAGGGGCGGGGGATAGGTCGTCGGTGTTCGTTTCACCAGGCACCTGGAAGACGGTGACGGTAACGGCTTCCGGTAGCTCGGGACGGTTAGTAAACCATTCACCGTTTGCCCAAGAGTCAATCACCTGCTTGGCATAGTGATTGGTTTCCGACAGCGCCATCACATCGTTAAACGCATCGAATACCAGCAAGGTTTTGCTCAGCGCATCGGCGGCAGTTTGGGCGATCGCCGCACGCTTATCACTTAAGAACTCCACCAGGGACTGCACGTTATAGCCCCCCATCATGGTGCCCAAAATTTCCACCGCTTTATTGGGGGTAATTAGGGGACTAGAAACGGTTTCTTTCGCGATCGCCGCCAAAAAATCCGCCTTCACATAAGAGGCATCATCCACCCCAGGAGGAATGCGATCCACCAGCAAATGCATCAAAAATTCTTCTTCACCGCCCGGGGGATTTTCCAGCAGCTTACACAAATCGCTAGTTTGCTGAGCATTAAGGGGC
The DNA here is from genome assembly GCA_937883785.1 of uncultured cyanobacterium. Classification (GTDB taxonomy): domain Bacteria; phylum Cyanobacteriota; class Cyanobacteriia; order CACIAM-69d; family CACIAM-69d; genus CALGDE01. Next base: position 13,886 of record CALGDE010000082.1, on the reverse strand, counting down.
AGTGCAGGAACGCCTAACGCTTCCCGCTCGGCGGCGTGCTGACGATACGCTTTCAACATGGGATGGACTCTCTTCTTACTGAAAGGACAAATTGCGATGAATAGCGTTGAGGTCGTGCTGAAAAGCAGCGCCAATTCAACGCAATTTTGATCAATAGTCTAGGACTTTGAGGACGGTCCGCTAACTACGCAATTGCCGATCATTTCGGCGATACCTGCCGATCGCTCTGGATAAAGACAGAACATTAGCGGCAGAAATGTAGATAAATACGCAGTGAACACGCAGATAATTTAACCAAGTCTGTTCACGGTGGACCATTTTTAAGTCACCACTTAATAACAGACTTGGATCGATCAATCTGGTCAGGGCGAATACTTGGTTTCTCTGTCCCGGTACCAGGGTGATGATAAAGAAATCATCGGTAAATTTTGGGTATCGATGCTACGAACTCGCCGCGGGAGAGAAACACACAGTGGACCTGCCGCCTTCCCTAATCCCTGAGTCTGCCGATGGCGAGGAGCGTTGAATGGTTAGATGGCAATAACTCGAACGCCAAACACTTTAAATAGGCACTGCGTCAGCACTTTGCTCCATTCGCTGTGATAATTCTGATGCTTGCAGGCGATCGCTATAGTCAATGGGCAACTGAATTAAAAATTTGGTGCCTTGTCCTTCCTGAGACAAACATTCAAACCGTCCGCCATGCTTCTCCGTCACAATTTGCTGGCTGATTGACATACCCATGCCAGTACCTTTTCCCTCCGATTTTGTGGTGAAAAAAGGATCAAAAATCTTTTGCTTCACCGATTCGGGAATGCCAGGACCGTTGTCGGCGATCGCAATTTCTACCCATCGATTGTCTTCGATGAGTCGGCTGGCGATCACAATTCGATAGTCCCTGTTTCCTTCACCGTTCAAATTTATATTGTCGCCTCGCTCAGACTTATTTTGCGGTAAGTTTTCTGGCTGAGACTGTTTTACCTGGGTTCTATAAACCTCTTCAAGAGCATCAATGGCATTGGCCAAAATATTCATAAAGACCTGGTTTAATAGCCCTGGATAACACTCCACCTCAGGTATATTGCCGTATTTCTTACTAATTTGAATGCTGGGGGTATCGGGGCTGGACTTTAGACGATGCTTCAAAATTAGCAGCGTATTGTCAATGCCTTCGTGGAGATCGCTAATGACCACCTGGCTATCATCAATGCGGGAAAAATTGCGCAAAGAGTTAACGATTTCCCGTATTCTTTTGCTCCCCAAAGACATGGAATCAATAATCTGAGTTAAATCTTCTTGAACAAACTCTAGATCTAAATCTTCTGCTTTATCTTGGATCGCTTCTACTGGTTGAGGATAGTGTTGCTGATACAACTCGAGTATTTCAAGAATATCTTCAGAGTGCCCGCGGAGATAATTTAAATTGCTGGAAATAAAGCCTAAAGGATTATTGATTTCATGGGAAATCCCCGCCATCATCCCCCCTAGACTGGACATTTTTTCACTTTGAACGAGCTGAAATTGATTCCGTCTTAGCTCTGCTAACGTTGAATTAAGAACAGCGTTATTGGCGATTTTTTCTTGCAGTAATTGGGATGTAAATACGGTGTAAGCGTTGAAGGTTTCCCCCAGCACTCCCACTTCATCGGAACCAGAAGCAGGAATCTTAACGTTGAAATCGCCAGCTTCAACGGACTTTTTCGTCAGATTAGTCATCTCTTTGAGGGGACGCATCAAAGAGCGGGTGATCCAAAAAATAAGCGCAAATCCCAACAAGCCCGACACACCAGCGCTGCCGTAAATAATCCCTAATTGAATTCGACTGGCAGACGAGTAAAGTTCGTTCGCTTCCTCTTGCTCTTCTTCTGTGGCGTCAATTAGAGCGCTTACCGTATCGGTAAAGCTATCGATGCGTACCAGCAATGGAGCCTGGTTCAATTTTGATAGACGCTCGACCAGATAAGAGGTGTCAGGCTCTAAAAGGTTTTTGTCTAACTCTTCAAAGAAGCCGCTAACGTCCTGCAAATATCTTTCCACCAAGGGTTGATAGTCTGTGCTCAGTCGAGTAGCAATACGGGCTTCGTCTTCTGTGGGCACAAAGCCCTGAACCCTTTTATCTTGCTCCTTTTCTCCGAATTCATCTGACGCCAGCAGAATATTCCATTGCGTCTGAAATTCTACGAAGTCTTGACGCAGGTCACTTAAGGTCATCAGAAGTGAGCCTTTGGACTCTTCTGACGGGGACCGTAGCCAATTTGAAATGGCCAGGTGATGAATCAGTAGGCGATCAATCCTACTTTGCACGTGATGAACGTCTTCCAGATCCTCAATTACCTCTAGCTGGGCGCCTTGGGCTTTACTTTCAACTTGCCGCGCCCAGGAAAATCCGACGGCGACTCCGGCAAAGCTGATTCCCAGGGCTACACCATAAGCCGCCATCATTTTTGTGCTGAGCGATCGCCCCACTGGACGAATTTTCCACGGGCTAAACCATCCCTGGTTCGCTTTGGACCAGGGACCAGAATTCAAATGCGGCTTTGATTGCTTAGGGAAAGGAACCATAAAAAAAGCTATCTAATAGGAGCGAGGTGACGCAATTCCACAGGTCTTTTGTGACTGAACTCACTCGCCTAAGCACACTTATTGATTGAGATTGAATAAATGCGCTCTGTTGTTATGCGATTTTTATTTAGAGCTTTCTAGGTTTGGAGTCTCAAACCCTCGGGGTTTCAAACTCTTTACCTTCTAGAGTTCCCAAAATGATGCCAGGAAATTCGCCAGCTTTATATTTCTAGCGAAGTATTTCGTCTTTCACAACTCTTGGTCGGTGATCGCAATAAGGTACGCTGCCGTTCCAGCGCCCACCAACGTGACAAAAGCGCTGGCAAACAGCGTTGTAATTTGTAAACTGACGGCGATCAGTGGAGGAATCGTTCCTAACAGTTGACCGCTCAAAAATAGGGGAATGGTGGCAATTCCTGCGGTGAGGAGTCCGTTGAGAATGGGGGTAACGCCCTGACGGATTGCTTGGCGGCGGCGATCGCCCCAGGTCAATTGAGGGGGCGCCGTGGCGGGCTGGGCAGAGGGTGAATCTGCGACATCATCATTTCCCCAATCCCAGTCACTGACCCAGTCCCCATCGGCGACATCGTCATAGGACTGAGTTGATGATTGGTCTATTGCTGAACGGGGCTGGAATTTTTTCTGACGGCGTTGGCGAGCCAAGGACTGGTTGAGAATAAGGGCGGTTTGGGCTGTGCCATGGCTGGCGGGTGTGGCGATCGCCGCTGAAATGGCAAACCACAGCAATGGCAAATCCCACTGGGGTGGTCCCAAAATCAGTCCCACAATAACGGCGGTGCTAAGGGTTACAGCACTTCCCAGTCCCAAGGCGATCGCTCCATAAACCCAGCGCGGTAAGCCCTGAACCTGTTTGTAGATATTGAAACTGCCCAGGGCAATAACGGCGGCGGTTACGCCCAGAGCCCATAGAATATTGTTTCCGTCTCCGGCGATCGCTAGCAAATAGCCCAATCCCCCAAGCTGCAAGAGAGTTCGTGCCCCCGCCGTCAGCCATTGGCGGGTAAGCCCAAGTCCCAGCGCCGTGGATAGGGCAATTGTTAACCCAAAAAATCCCAAGGTGATCACCAAATCAAATGGGGTTAAAGTCATGGGCGATTTCCGCGCTTATTTTGCTTACGGCATACCGTTGGAAAATGGGAAGCACCGTGGGACCCAAAGAATTGTGGATGACCTTTAACGCCTTTAAAGAAAAATTGCTGTAGGATACAGGCACAGAAATCCATGGCTCGATGCGATTGTTTCCGGTGGTTATGATGACTTTCCAGAACTGTCCTCGACGCTTTTTATTGCACACCCTGTCCCGTAGGTGGCCATGACTCAACCCCCCATCCCAGCCTTTAACTTAACCCGTCAGTTTGCCGAGACGCTTCAGACGGAGGTCACTGCCGCCGTTAGTGAAGTGCTGGCATCGGGGGGGTATATCGGTGGTCCAGCGGTTACTTCGTTCGAAGCTGATTTTGCGAAATACCACGGCACTGCCCACGCCTTGGGCTGTAATTCAGGCACTGACGCGCTGTACTTAGCCTTTCGCGCGTTGGAAATTGGCCCCGGCGACGAGGTCATCACAACGCCCTTTAGCTTTATTGCCACCGCTGAAACCATTGTGGCTGCTGGTGCAACGCCGGTGTTTGTGGATATTGACCCGGCTACGTTTAATTTTGATTTGGACCAGGTAGCGGCGGCGATTTCTCCGCGCACCAAGGGGATTGTGCCGGTGCATTTATTTGGGCAGCCGGTGGATATGACTCGGCTGATGACTATCGCCGAAGCTGGTAGCAAAGATATTGGTCAAAAAATCTGGGTGATTGAAGATTGTGCCCAGGCTACCGGTGCCCAGTGGAATGGGCGCAAGGTGGGAAGCTGGGGGGCGATCGGCTGCTTTAGCTTTTATCCCACTAAGAACCTTGGGGGCTGCGGCGACGGCGGTGCGATGACCTTTAATGCGGCAGAGTGGGTTCCGGAGCTAAAAATGTTCCGGGAGCACGGTATGCGGCGGCGTTATTATCATGACGAAATTGGTTTGAATAGTCGTCTTGATGCTATCCAGGCCACGGTGCTAAAAATTAAGCTGCGGTATTTGGATCAGTGGAACCAGGCGCGAACAGCGATCGCCAATCGATACCAAACCCTATTGGGAGATACCGACGGTATTCAGCTCCCCCAAGCGACGCCGGGATCTACACCAGTGTGGAACCAGTACAGTATCCGCGTTGGGGAGGGGCGATCGCCAGAGTTGCGAGATAAGCTGCGATCAGCGCTGCAAGAGGATGGTATCGGTACCGGACTGTACTATCCGTTGCCCTTGCATCTGCAGCCAGTATTCAGCAATTTGGGCTACCAACCGGGGTCGCTACCTCAGGTGGAGCAGGTCTCTAGCCAGGTGATGGCGCTGCCCATGTTCCCAGAGTTGGAAGCAGCAGAGCAGGAGCGAATTGCAGAGCGGTTGAAGCATCATTGGGCAGCCTTCGCCGTTCCTCAGTTGCAGTTGACTTAGGGAGTTTCACTTGACTGTGTTCGAGGCCCCGCAGCCCGATTTGCCAGCGATCGCCTCCGATGCTACGCCGCCGCGATATTCCTTAATCGTTCCTATTTACAACGAAGAGGAAAATTTGCTGGAGTTATACCGGCGCATATCGGAGTTGGCGGACCAGTTGGATGGTCCTCTGGAGTTGATTCTGGTGGATGATGGCAGCCGGGATGCCTCGTTGGACATCATGCGATCGCTCCACGGTCAGGATAAGCGGGTGAGCTACCTATCCCTGGCGCGTAATTTTGGGCATCAAATTGCAGTCAGCGCAGGGATGGACGTGGCACGGGGAGCGGCGGCGGTGATTATGGACGCCGACTTGCAGGATCCGCCGGAGTTGATTGTGGAAATGGCGGAACGGTGGCAGGCAGGCTATCACGTGGTGTATGCCCAGCGAGTCAGCCGCTACAAGGAAAGTAAGGTCAAGCGGCTGTTGGCGTATGGGTTTTATCGGGTGCTGAAGTGGCTGGCGGATATTGAGATTCCCACGGACACGGGGGATTTTTGCTTAATGGATCGCTCGGTGTTGGACGTGCTGGTGCAAATGCCAGAGCGGAATCGGTATTTGCGCGGGCTACGATCCTGGGTGGGCTTTAATCAAACGGCGGTGCAGTTCCATCGGGCTCCGCGCCATGCGGGGGAGGTGAAATACACGTTTCGCAAGTCCCTAAATTTGGCGATCGATGGGCTGGTGTCGTTTTCCAAGGTGCCGTTGCGGTTGTCCACCTATTTGGGGTTATTTTCGGCGGTGATTGCGTTGGCGATGGCGGCGCTGGTGTTTTATTGGCGGGTGACCCAGGTGAATTCGCCGGTGACGGGGTTTGCCGCGATCGCGATCGCGATCTTTTTCCTAGGCGCAGTGCAACTGGTGAGTATCGGTATCCTGGGCGAATATATCGGTCGAATTTACGAAGAGGTGAAAGGACGTCCTCTCTACACAATAAAAGAGAGAGGACTGCCTAATTCTTAAACCAGATCTAAAAAACTGTAGCCTTAACTCTCTGAGGCTGAGTCGCTTCTACTCACACTTAACCTTTGACAGGTATTTATCCAGTGTGGTTGCCTGGCAAAGGCTAAAACATTAGGGAATTACTATTCTCTTCCGGTTGATAACTGCTGCACTGTACCTGCTGTGCACCATATTGCAGAAGATATCGTGCATCGTTATAAGCGCCTAGAATATTTCTTTCAGAACTTAATGCTTCTGGTACTAGGTAAAGATCAAACCAAGAGTCGTAAGTCAGATTTTTCCAACTGTCAAATATTCCAATCAATACTCTTTTATCTATGGGGCAAATTAATCCTTGAGTAGTCATGAATGGAACATAATTGTTGTCTGAGATGAACTCTAAAAATCAGTAAAAACTATTTTTAGTATGGTGCCAACGAGAAGGCATGAACTCTAACTGAATCACAGGTTTGACTGGCTGATGGCTGATTGTTTCTTCTATTCCTTTAAGGACATTGATCTCGATTCCTTCTACATCGACTTTGATATAGGAAACATCAAGATTAGATTTCTCTAAAACAGAGTCAAGCGTTACAACTTCAATCTCAATTTTCTCGGTAGAGTTTGGAATTTTTAAGAGAGAACTCCTGCCTGCATTTAAAGTGTTCTCAATGTGAAAATAACTGACACCACAATAATCTGAAACTGCCTTGCTAATGACTTCAATGTTTTTGATGTTATTAATTTGGGTGTTCTGTTTGAGAATCGATGAGCTACGTGGATCTGGCTCAAAAGCTAATACTTTTCCAAACAGGTAGGATGCAAAGACTGAGGCTGTTCCTATGTGGGCGCCAATATCTAGGAAATACCCTTTTCGCTTGGTTAAAAAGTAGGGATAGATATTGAGGGCGTTTGGGGGATTAAATAAGGTTGAAACCACATCGCCTGAGGTGTATAAAAATATCTTTAGTTTCTGATTAAACCACTCAAACTGAATTTCCCTAACCTGAATTCTCATAGTTTCAAAATCACAATATTAATGATGTGGATATATGTCAGCGATATGGGGCTCTATTGCTGTTCAAATTAATCATGACAGCGCTTATTCTATATCGGCAGCTTCTTTCTATAAATCGACTAGCCCTTGGCTACGATACGCTGTCATCATAATCTTCTTTTCAGTCACAATAGCAAGTGATCAATGTTGTGATTATGACTGGAGGATACGCTTTTTCAATTCATAAAAATAACCATGGTCTGTGGTTGAGGAGCAAGGAAGATTAAAGAGCTCAGTTTAATAAATGATTCGTTGATGAAGTTCAGAGTTGGCAATAATAGGGAAGCGAATAGCTTTTATGATGCCAGTAACTCAGTCCTATTGCGTCCGTTATTTTTGGCAATGTACAGGGCTTGGTCGGCTCTTTTTAGCAGGTCCTCGATGGAATCTGACTGCTGAAAGGTGGTGACCCCGACGCTGATGGTGCACTGCTCAATGGCGCCAAACTTTTTTGAGGCCACATATTCTCGAATCTGTTCCGCTATTTTTACCGCAGTGTTGGTATTCGTTTCTGGCAGGAGAACTGCAAATTCTTCGCCGCCATATCTAGCGACCATATCCTCTTGACGAATATTGGTTTCAATGGACGAAACAACGCTTTTGATCGCGAAGTCTCCCACGTCATGTCCATAGGTGTCGTTGATCTTTTTGAAATAGTCAATATCCATAAACAGCAAGGAAAAGACACCTTGATGGCGACGGTATCGGTCAATTTCCCGCTGTAAAAAGTAGTTGAATTTTCGGCGATTGTAAATTTGAGTCAGCGGATCCCGCTCAGAGGCATGCTTCAGATGCCTCATCATTGTTTTCAACGTCTTTTCCAGTCCAATACTGAGACACAGGGTGTAACCCATGGCGATCGCCGACCCAACCAATATTTCAGGATTCACCGGCCAGTTTTGCTTCACCCAGTAATATCGGGTCAGTGAGATGCTGGCGATCGCGATATATAGCAATGTCCACGACAGCCCTCTTCTAATACCTGAAATGCCAATTAAAGACAGGACTGTAATGGGGGCAAAAATATACAGGGTGACGTCTTCAAGGTGGGCCGTCGCTAGACCAACGCCGGTACATAAAAAATAGAGAAGAATTGTATTGGCGGTTTTGTGGATATCCTTGATCTGGTGTTTGAGCGCCAGGATAAGAAGAACAGTGCAGGTGATTACAAGGGAAAAATAGCGAAAGTCTTGGTAGTACAGCGAGACAATGGATTCTACGCTTCCCGACACGATCGCAAAATAATTCATCAATCTGATGATGGAAATTCGATACTCGTCGTAGTCGGGATCCAGCTTCCTAAGGAAAAACAGCTCGTAAACAGACCTTAAGATTTGTTTTCCCTTACCCATGGCTCTTGTGGCACTATCATCGGTTTTTCTGGACTAAAGCATTATTCTGTCTCAATGCTCGTCAGGCTCAGTGGAAACATTCTAAGGAAGAGTGTGTGCCGATGGGCAGGCAGCAGCAATGTGAAGTGAATTGCGGAATTTACTGAGGCTGGTGAACATGAACTGCGCTCAGTTAAACTTCAAACCCAACACTGACCGAGGTTACAGTCCCTAACCTGTTTGATTGGAGAGGGGGTGTATTCCCCACTGTGTACAGCTTCTGGCGCCTACCTGGGTGCACGCTGGCCAGTTTGATAAAAAACAAAACAGGGCAATTTTGAGCCATGCAACGAAGCTGCATCTGCACGATTGGCTTTGCTAACCCTTCGCGAACGATGACCCTCAGGAGCGCGGACTGTGCTACCAGTTCAAGAGCCGACCATAAACCATTGATGGCTAGGGCCAGGCTGTAAAAATAAGGCCATAAAAAATGGCGATCGCCACTGCCTTCAGCCCATCGCGATCGCCATATATCCAAAAACCAACCCATTAGAGTCCGTCATCACGTGCCCTTTAAAGCCTTTAACGACAAGGACGTCAGCCCCCAGACCGTCTTGTGTTGAAAGGGCGGCGTGTAATTGGCACTGTGAAAGGCTTTTGATGCTTAATTGATGACATGCCCCAGGGAGTCAGTCACCCAAGAGATAACGCTCGATGTGGCACATCCTTACTTCGCAAATCGAATATCCAAAGTGCCCATATAGGTTTGCATCCCCGCATCTTGTACCGGAAAAACAAACGCATCTTCGTCAGAGTCATTGTGGTGAGAATGCCATAGCCCAGGCGGCGTCACAAATACCCCGTGGGATTCCCACATCATCTTGACGGGATTAACAATATTGCCATTTTTGTCTAAAGACTTCCCGATCAACGTGTAAGTGCTGCCCTTGGCAAAGACCCCCAAATCCAGCGCCACCGAATTATGGCGATGGGGTTTTTGGGCGGAGTGGGGAGGCACTAGGTTGTAAAGGGACCACATGGTGTGGGTTACGGTGCGGGTTTCGGCGCTGTCGCGATTGCCGAGGATAACGCCGTTACGGTTGAGCTTGCGGCGGATGCCCTCTTCTCGAATGCGATTAATTTCATTGTTTAGATACTCGCCAGAGTAAAAAGCTGGCTTAAAACGGGGAGCGCTAGGCTGCACGCCCAGGTAAGCCAACATGGGAGCGTCGTGGACCCAATAAATTGCGCTGTCCTCGTCCGCCCGATGGGTTGCGCCACTGTTAGCTGGCAAGGTGAAAGAGTCGCCCGCTGTCCACTGAACGGTGCCGTATTCAGTTTCCGTGGAGCCGCTGCCCCGCATTATGTAGAACACTTCAGAGCTGCTGGTGGCGTGGGAGCGGATGGTGCCGCCCGGGGTGATGGAAATGTAGTTGGCGAGCAGATTAGGCGTCGTCGCGGCGTAGGAAGTTCTCAGGTCTGCGGATAGGTCCAGAGGCACGATCGCCGTTTCTCCCGTTTGGTGGAGGCTGGCGGGAAACGCACGAATGGGCACGTCGGGAATACTGGGATTAGCCGCTTTGTGATATTCCCAACTGAGGGCAGAGGCTTCCCAACTTTGGTTGCTGACAGTGGCTGCTTGACGGATCGGATTGACGAGTTGCATACCAGGGGCTCCCCACGTGAAGGTCGGACTGTTACCAGTAATCGTGTCTCTTATTTACTTATTATGGATGGAGATGTGGAAACATGAAGTATTGAACTTCACCAGACAATAAACCTGTTCCTTTGGGATGACATTCCGCTGGAAATGGGGATTTATGGCATATGTGTTCAGCCCATGGGCACAGAGAGAATCCATGGCGCGAATGTATTGGGCGCGTTAATTTCAGCGGCTAGTGGGGCTGGGGCGATCGCAACTAAAATGATCGCCACTAAAGCCATTACTGAACTGGGATGCGGATACGAAACGTGGTGCCCTTGCCCCATTGGGATTCACAGGTAATGGACCCATTGTGTTGCTGGGTAATAATTTGATAGCTGATAGACATGCCCAGCCCCGTGCCCTGACCGACGGGTTTGGTGGTGAAAAAGGGGTCAAAAATTCGAGACTGTAGCTCCGGCTGTATGCCCTGTCCCCGATCAGCGATCGCGATTTCAACGTAGTCTTTTCCATCCTTTTCCTGTAGCTGCTGAGTGGCGATCGCGATGTGATAAACACTGGGTTCGTCCCCATCCTGTGCGCCCTCATTTTGGTCCTCTGTTCCCTTGAATGACCCGTTGCCATCCACAGGGCACGTGGAGTTTAATGCGTTTGTTCGATCCTGAATCGCGTCGAGGGCATTAGACAAAACATTCATAAATACCTGATTGAGCCGCCCAGGGTAACAATTCACCGCCGGCAATTCCCCAAAACTTCGATCAATAACAATTTCTGGCTGAGTGCGATCGCCCTTCAAGCGATGCCCCAAAATCCCTAAAGTGCTTTGCAAGCCCTCGTGGATATCCACCGTTTTCCGCTCCGCCTCGTCCTTCCGCGAAAAATTTCGTAGGGACAACACAATGTCCTGAATGCGCCCAGTGCCCACTCGCATTGATTGCAAAATTTTTGGCAAATCTTCCCGGATAAAAGTCAGCTCTAGGGACTCTAAAGCCTCCTTCTCCTGCGCATTCAACGTCACCTGATGGCGATCGCAAACCCCCTAAAATAAATCAATCATCTGGAACAAACCCGCCGTTTGATCCTCCACATGGACCAAATTGCCGTGGATAAAACTCACCGGATTATTAATTTCGTGGGCCACCCCAGCCACCAACTGTCCCAAAGAAGACATCTTTTCACTTTGCAGCATGTGCGCCTGAGTTTGCCTCAATTCCCGCAACGTTTGCTTCAACACCGTCGCTTGGGTCTTCAACTTACTTTCCGCCGTCTCCCGCTCCCGAATTTGCTCTTGCAAACGATTAACCACCGTTTCCAGATCCCGAGTACGCTGCTCAACTTTCTGCTCTAACGACTCATTCGCCAATTTCAATTCCATTTCTGTAATCTGGCGCTCGATCGCAATTCGGGCCAAATAAGTAGCCTTATCCACCAATTCATGATCACGGGACGTGGGCTTGTAGGGACAAGGATGGTACATCGCAAAGGTGGCTAACACCTGACCGTGGCGGTCTAAAATCGGCGTTGACCAACAGGACCGCAGCCCAAACTTTAGGGCCAAACCACAGAAATCTTTCCACAGCGGATCCGTCGCAACGTCTTCTACCACCACCGGCTTTTTACTGTAAGCTGCGGATCCGCAAGATCCTTCCCCAGGACCAATCAACATACCGTGGATGGCATCACAATATTCCTTGGGCAAGCTGGGGGCAGCCCCATGGAGCAGTCGCTTTTCCTGCGCTTCAAATAACAAAAATGAGCAGTACAGCTCTTGATCAGAGTGAGCTTCGATCACTAAAGCTAATTTACTAAGCACCGTTTCCAAGGATTTTCCCTGGGCAATGCCCTCCAGAACCTGATTTTGCCCTTCCATCAGGGAGGTAATCCACCGCACATTTTCCAAAGTTGTGGCATCGTCTTTCAGCAGCTCAGCCAGTGCCTCCGGTGTTAAATTTCCGACACTTATTGGGGTGGTTTTTTCAGGAGCTTGCATAACAAGGGGTGGAAAATGGTGGAGATAAACGGTGCTAGATCAACTTGAGAACAACCAATTAGACAAAACTAATAAGCCGACGTTAAACGGGGTGATTGTAATTTTGTGGCGATCGTTTGATACAGAGCCTTTCAAAATCAAAATGTAATATATCATTCACCCTCTAACCCGTACTGGTTTTTGTGTACAGCTTTTTGATGAATGGGGTCTGGATGAGTGAACGTAATATGAACCGGTCGTTTAGATAGCTTTTTGGATAGACCTTTCGAGGGCGTTTTTGACAGTGACCTTTTTGACGGGCTTTTTTTTGACGAGCTTTTTTAAATAGCAACGTACCCAAAAAACATAAGAACCCGAGCAAGGGGACAGTTTTCGTGGCGATTCCTTGACAACGGGTATCAATTGACAACGGGTATCAATTCGATCACTGAGCTTTCGTAAGGGAGATGGGGTTTTTCGGCACTTTGGATCAGGTTTAAACGGTGGTAGCTATATTTACCCCCGATTCAGAAATTTGCTGCGATCGCCCCCCAATGACTCAGCGGTGGTGGTTCTGCTGAGGTTCTGTTGAGAGGGAAGCTTAATAAATGCCGTGGGGATGCGGCGGCGATCGCCGCTAAAATGATTGCCGCTAAAGCCATTACTGAACTGGGATGCGGATACGAAACGTGGTGCCCTTGCCCCATTGGGATTCACAGGTAATGGACCCATTGTGTTGCTGGGTAATAATTTGATAGCTGATAGACATGCCCAGCCCCGTGCCCTGACCGACGGGTTTGGTGGTGAAAAAGGGGTCAAAAATTCGAGACTGTAGCTCCGGCTGTATGCCCTGTCCCCGATCAGCGATCACGATTTCAACGCAATCTTCTCCATCTTTGCCCTGTAGCTGCTGAGTGGCGATCGCGATGTGATAAATATCCTGATCGCCCTCTCGATTTATGGGCTGACCACCCGCCACCACCGGCACAGCACTCAAGGCCTCCGCCCGTTCGCGAATTGCGTCAATGGCATTGGACAAAACATTCATAAACACCTGGTTGAGCAGTCCGGGATAACAACTTACCGCCGGTAGCTGTCCATAATTCCGTTCAACGGTAATTGCCGGTTGCGTAGAAGTGGCCTTAAATCGATGGGACAGAATTGAAAGGGTGCTCTGCAGCCCATCGTGAATATCAACAGTTTTTTGTTCCGCTTCATCTTGTCTAGAGAAATTCCGTAGGGACAGAACAATTTCTTGAATGCGCTCCGTTCCCATGCGCATTGATTGCAATACTTTTGGTAAATCAGCTTGAATAAAATCGAGTTCTAGATCTTCTAATTCTTCCTTTTCGTCATTGTTTAATGCTAGTTGGTGGCGATTGCAAACTCCCCCATAAAGGCTGACAATTTGAAATAGGCTGTCAGTTTGATCTTCCACATGGCTAAGGTTGCCGTGGATAAAACTCACTGGATTATTGATCTCAGAGGACGTCTGAAAAGTAAGAAAGCTAACGGAGGTTAATCTGTAATTACGAAAAAACACAGTTCCCATTAGCTATGAACCAAGCCTATCCCAGCGACCTTACTGACGACCAATGGAGTTTACTAGAAGCTCTTCTGCCCCCAGCTAAACTAGGCGGACGCCCTCGAAGTGTGGATTTGAGACAGGTGATTAACGCCATTCTCTACGTGTTGGTGGGTGGTTGCCCCTGGAGCTATCTGCCCCACGATTACCCCAAGTACAAAACCGTCTATAGCGGCGACGGAGTGACTTAGGACAACAGTCTAAGACTTTGAGCAATGGCAT
>CALGDE010000081.1 GCA_937883785.1 uncultured cyanobacterium | reverse complement strand
TTCATTGGTGGCCTGCATAACTCTCAATTTGGGGTTGAAAAAGCGGATTTCGTATAATTATTCCCAAGACTTATACGCGACCCATGTCCTAGAAGGCGTTGCACCTGTTTCAAAGCATAAGCTTAGAGCTGTCGGTTGTAATAGGAAAATCAGAAATTTAGCGGATTGTAGCTTTTGCTTAAATGCCCGATTCAAGTGCCCGACTTGAAATATTTAACCAAGCTCGTTGAGGCGACATCTTACTGTTTATTTACCATCGACTTAAGATTTCGTCCGGTCTCCCCAGAACGTATCATCAGTTAAGTGCGAGAAGCCTTACACAGCGGGGAGTACGCGCCCTTCCAGAGTAAAGAATCTAGGCGCTTAAACCGTTACGGTCAGAGGCTTTGGAGTTTAAATGATGACAGCCCCCAGATTATTCATTTGATTTTTTGAGAATTGTGTTCTTAGAAATTTTGCAGTGAGCGTCATCAATTGAGTTCTGTGGACGTCTCGTGGTGGAGAGTCTGTGTCCTTTGAAATCAATGCTATCGGGGGCTGAAACCCTCACAGTCACTGATTCTGTGATTTGATTGACCATAGCCCTCAGTTGCTAAGGTTTCATTGCCTGTTTTATCAAGAACCTATAGTCTTGCTTTAGGCTGTTTTCTATTCTCACCCGGATTGATAGACTCTAACTGAGTTAAACGTAACAAGAGCAGGAACGGGTTTCCGTCACCCTGCGAATATAAAGAGCAGAACAGGAAGTAAAAGCTTCAAAGAACCTTGATCAGTAGCCGCCGCCCCCCCAAGCCAAAGATGTTGGTTGTTGACGATGAGCCCGACAACTTGGATTTGCTTTATCGTACTTTCCGCCGCCAGTTCAACGTGTACAAAGCGGAGAGCGGTATTGATGCTTTGGAGGTGCTGAAAGATCAGGGAGAAGTGGCGGTCATTATTTCTGACCAACGTATGCCGGAGATGAAAGGAACTGAGTTTCTGCGGCGTACGGTGCCTGACTATCCCGATACGGTGCGGATTATTTTGACGGGCTTTACGGATGTGGAGGACTTGGTTGACGCTATCAATGCGGGACAGGTTTATAAGTACATCACCAAGCCTTGGGATCCTGAAAAGTTAAAAGATGTGGTTGAGCATGCTGCCAGTAGTTATGAAGATCACAAGCAGCGATCGCTAGAGGTGCGGCGGTCTAAAGCGCAGGTGGCATTGACCACGGCAATTTTCGGAGCGCTGCAAGGGGAAGGAAGTTCTTTAACGGCGCTGTCTGATGCCTTTAGGGAGCGGTTCCTAAGCGACTCCTGTGGCGTAATTATGATTCAAGACGGTAAGGCGTCGGCAGTGGCTGCGGAAGGAGATTTATCTTGGCTCCAGGTAGATCCCATGGTGGAAAAGGCGATCGCCCAGGGAGAAACGGTGGCGGTGGACAACATTGGACGCAGTGAAGAGTGGAAAGACGTTGAGCAGTACGGAAGCGCTAACGTGGCAGCCCAGGTGATTGTGCCAGGATTTGTGGGGGGAGAATGCGCCATTGCGCTGGCCTTTCAGTGGGCAAATGCCGCATACTTTGAGCCCGAAGAGCTAAAACAGATGAACCTGAGTGCCAAGCAACTGGCGTTAGTGGTTTCTAGCGCATCCTAGGTTAGATCTCGACGCACTGAATTTGGTGTAAATGACTTGTTCGGTGTCGCTAGGGTGCAAAGAAAAAATATAGAAAATTTGTTACTGAAAGTGTCGATTATTTGAGGGCGATCGCTGCCAACAGGTAGTCTGTGTGGGCATTATTGAGCGCCGCTGCGTGATCTACTGCGAGCCTCCAAGCTACTTGTGCTAATTACCGCGCCCCTTTTTATGTCTGTAACCGCCACTGAAACCAGCACCCGTACTATTCGTATTGGCTCCCGCAAAAGCCAACTTGCCCTGGTACAAACCTATTGGGTTCGCGACACCTTGAAAGCGGCGTTTCCCGATATTGAATTTGAAGTGTGCACCTTGGAAACTCAAGGAGATAAGGTGCTCGATGTGGCTCTGTCCAAAATCGGCGACAAAGGGCTGTTTACCCAAGAGCTGGAAGACGGGATGCTGGATCGCACCTTTGACTTTGCGGTGCATTCTTTGAAAGACTTGCCCACCAACTTGCCGGAGGGGCTGATGCTTGGGTGCGTTACCGAGCGGGTGAACCCGGCGGACGCGGTGGTATTTAACGAAAAATTTAAGGGTGGCGAGCTAAAGGACCTGCCCGAGGGAGCCGTTGTGGGGACCTCCTCCCTACGTCGCCTCGCTCAGCTGCGTCACCACTACCCCCACCTCACCTTCAAGGATATTCGCGGCAATGTAAATACTCGCCTGAAAAAGCTGGACGCAGGCGAATATGACGCCACCATTTTGGCGGTGGCGGGCTTAGAGCGGTTGGATATGGGTAACCGTATTGACCAAATTTTGACCGCTGATGTATCTCTCCATGCGGTTGGCCAGGGCGCTTTAGGCATTGAATGCCGTGAAGGTGATCAGGAAATCCTTGATGTGCTAAAAGTGCTGGAGCATAAGCCGTCTAAATTCCGTTGTGTGGCAGAGCGGGCATTTTTACGCACTTTGGAAGGGGGCTGCCAAGTCCCCATTGGCGTTAACACCTCCATTGAAGACGACACCTTGACCCTGATTGGGTTGGTGGCTAGCGTTGATGGTCAGCGCCTTATCAAAGACACCATCTCTGGTCCCGTTGGCGATGCGGCAACCATGGGCGTAGAATTGGGCGATCGCGTTAAAGGGCAGGGGGCGAAAGAAATCCTCGACGAAATCAACGCTGCAAATCGTTCATAGGTTTGTTTCAAAACCGTTTCAAGATTGCATTAAAATCATTGCCCGTTGGTTGCCTGATAGTAGCCAACGGGCAAAGTGTACGGCACTGATCGCCTCGGCGCTTATTTTGGTTGGCTTACTGTTGGCTAAGTTCCATGCGTACTTCAGCCCGGCTAGTAATAACCTGATTCAAATGGGATGGACTGAGCTGAGTGGTGGAAATCAGATCAAACAGACCGCTAATGGGAACAGGGTAGCCAATATCCATCACCAGGTTACCGGTGCCGTTAGCGCTATAGTCCGTTAACTCAACCGCAAGACCAGATTGTCCAACGCTTTGGGGCTCAGCAGTTTGCTCCACATCCACAGAAACGGTGAACTGATCGCCCTCCCGTTTCACCAGTTCATAGGTAGCCGTTTGCTCAAAGGTGAGTCCCCCCGCCGTTACGGCGCCGGTAATGGACCATTGGGCGCCAATACCGATCGCCTCTTCCGGTAACGGCGCCGACACTTGCTTCATAGACTGGGACAGACTATCGAGCATTTGCACCAAAAAGGGATTTAATCCTTCCTGTGCTTCCACGTTTGCGGCCAGCACCCTGCCACGATCGTCTCCCACCAACACTAGCTTTAGCCCTTTGAGCTGTTGAAATACATCATCAATCATCTGCCGCGCCTCTGGGGGGAAAGAGGCGTCGGTGCCCATATTAATGTCGTCGTAGGTGATGTTGTAAGTAATTTGACCTGCGTCGTCTACGTCCATCACCTCAATGCCCAGCACCATACCAATGGATGGAAAGCCAGGATTTGGCGCTGTTTGTCCGTCAATTTCCGTGGTGACGTTAATGGAAATATCGGCTCCTAGCTGAGTGCGATTACCCACCTGTGGCGCCAAACGCAGCGGTGACTTAGGTCCCTGTCCCTCATCCAGCAGCACAATCTCGCCGGTGGTTACGGAAATAATTGAGCCCGGCGACGAGGTCGTTGGGGCTGGGGTCGCCGGGGCAGCATCTCCCGCTGTTGCCGGTTCCGCTGATGAATCGATTGATGAATCGGTGGACTGCTCAGCGCCCTCGTCCCCTTGGGCAATTTGAATGATGGCGGCGGGGTCGGTTTCCGTTGGGACCGGGCGGGCGATCGCCGGGGCAGTTCCCAGGGCACTGAAGGCAAGTCCCAAACAACCGGCACGGAAACGCTTGTAAATAGACATGGAAGATCGCTACAAATGAGGGCGGCGCGTGACGCTAGCGCTAACTAAGGCGTCGTCTGCATAATCTAGCCTATCTCGCTAGCCTGCTGCGATCGCCCAGTTTGTGCCACGCTGCCAATTGGGTTAGCTGTCAATTGGGTTGACAGAAAAGGCGGCTACTTTTTCGCCGTGTCCTCTTCCGCCTCCAGCTTTTCAATGCGCGATCGCAGGGTCTGGTTTAACTGCTTAAGCTGGTCCAGCTCGTCGCGCAACTGCTTTAAGCCCTGACTGGTTTTCACCTTCCCTTGGACCCGGCGCACCGCTTCTTCAGCCCGCCGCCGCACTCGCCCGTCGGGAGTCGACTCCGCCAGACCTTGAAGAATGGCGATCGCCTTCGGAGTTTCCATTGCCCCCAAGCCTCCAACAACGGCCATCTGGGTCAGGAAAAACTCTTCGCTGGTCAACTGACTTAGGGTGTCCAAAACCATACCCACCTGGTTTGCCTCCTGCCCCACAGAAATTACGCCGAGGGTACGAATTGCCGCTAACCGCAGCGCTTGGGGCGTTCCGGCAGCGGTGTAAGTCAACACCAGTTTCAGCGCTTCCGCCGAGTCGTTTAAGGCGGCCAACCCTTGAATAGCCCCAATACGCACCCGCTCATTCCAGCCGGAGCGTTCCTTAAGCGCCGATTTCAGAATTTTAAGGGCTCCATTGATTAGGGGTTTGGGAGCAGTGACCGCCGTTGCTTTTGCCAGGGTGCCAATCCCAGATAGCGCCGCCGCTTCCACTGAATAGCTGGCGTCCCCTTTCTTCGCAATGGGCTCGATCACCTGATAAGCGTTAGGGGTTTTAAGCTTGGCAATTCCCTGCACCACCGCCAGGCGCACCCGTGCATCTTTATCCTTCAAGCCAGGCTTTAGGGCATCCAAAACTCCGTCTAACGGAATTCCCGCCAACCCCTTTGCCACCTCAACTCGCACTCCCCAAAACGGATCATTGACCAAGCTGCTCGCCAGAACATTTAAGGCTTCCAAGGATCCCTTCTGGGCGATCGCCCCCGCCGCATAAATACGCCCCAACACATCGGGATCATGGTTTAGCTGCGCCTTCAGTTCTCCCAAGGGATACTCCAAGGTGACGGTTTTTAGCCAGTGATTCCCCACGTCGAAACTGACAAAATCTGGCTTTTGGGGCAGGGGAATATAAAAACTTTGCTGGCGATCGCTCACCCGCACTGTCATCGTATTCACCGTCACCGTGGGCGCAGCTTTCTTTTTCTTCTTCTTGCCTTTGCCCGTGTCTTCCCCGGCTCCAATCACCGTGCCAAAGCCGATGGGAATTTTTAAATCGAACAGGTTCTGGCGATCGTCATCATCCTTTGCCTGGGTTTGGGTAATCGTCAGCTTTGCCAGATTACTTTCCCCGTTCCACTGGTAAGCCGCTTTGTAGTCGGGATACCCTCCCCGGAACACATATTGGTCAAACAAAAATTCCAGATTGCGCCCTGTGGAGGTTTCGATCGCCCGCAATAAATCCACCGTTTCCACGCAACTGTGGGCATGGGTGTTTACAAAATGCTGAATCGCCCGCCAAAACAACTCATCCCCCAGCTCGGCGCGGATCATGTGATAGACACAGCCACCCTTCTCGTAAATGTGGCAATCGTAAAGCTCGATCGCCTCCCGATACACATGGGTCACCATGGGGCGTCGATAGCGTCCCTGGTCCTCTGCCAAATAGCTCCGCGCTTCCCCCAGTCGGTAGTAGGCTGCATCCTCAGCGCTGCGGGTATGCTCCAACCACAGCACCTCGCTGTAGGTGGCCATGCCCTCTTTCACCCAAGCCTGGGACCAGTGTTTAATCACCAGCAAATCCCCAAACCACTGATGAGTTAGCTCGTGCATCACCAAGCTTTCGCAGCGATAATCATCGATCGCCGCCCGCTCATCCAACACGCACCGATCCGTCAATAACGTCGCCGACGTATTTTCCATGCCCCCAAAAATAAAATCCGCCACCATCACCTGGGCGTACTTAGGAAACGGATACTCATAGCCAAAAATATCGCTTAGGTAAGTCAGCATTTCCGGCGTGCGTCCCATGGTCAGCCGCAGTCCATCCTTTTGCTCAGCAGTGCCGTAATAGGTCACCGGCTTACCTCGCCACTCATCCCGCTCCTCCACAAACTCACCGACGGCAAGGGTGATTAAATAGCTGGGATGAATTTCCGTTTGCTTCCAATGGAACGTGCACCACTTGCCCTTTGTTTTCTTCTCCGCTAGCTCCCCATTGGAAATCGCCGTCATGCCCTTAGGCACTTTCACCCGCAACTCCGAGCTAGATAGCTGACCGGGATAGTCCAAACATGGGAACCAATATCGAGAATCCTCATCCTCTCCCTGGGTCCACGCCTGCAATGGCTTATCGGGGTAATCCTTCGTTGGTCCCACAAAATACAGACCCCGCTTTGGATTATCCACGTAGTAGGCGATCGCGATCGTCGCAGCAGTGCCCACCACCAAGGGAGACTCCAAACCCGCCACATCCACGGTCAACTTTTCGCCGTCGTGGTCATAGGGCACATCCGCCCCGTCAATGTGCACCGACTCAATGGTCAAATCCACCCCGTCTAGCACCAGCGTCGTCAACCCCTCTCGCACCGGCGTCAAGGTAATGGTGCAAGTGCCCCCAAAGGATTGCTTATCAAAATCCAACGCCAGATCTAGGGCAATATGGTCCACCTGCCCAGGGCGATCAGGACGATAGTGGGGCTTAGCTCCAGGTAGTTCAAAAGTGCGCCGCCCTGAGGATGAATCGTCTTGCACCAAAGCGTCGATCAAACGTCGTGCGCGAAAACCAGAAAACCTAGAATTTGAACCAGCCATATATCCTTTACCTTGCCTCTAGCTCTGTCTCTTCTTCGGTTGTCACCAAGCCATCAGCCCCAAGCACTGGACCTATGGAGACTAATAAGACTGGTGCCATCAAGCCATCGTATTTGAAAACTTTTCCCAAGCTAACTTGGCTGCCCCGATTCTGCCCGCCTGATTGCCTAGTTGTGCTGGAATAATTTGCAGCCCTTCACGGGAGCTGGGCAAAACACGGGACTCAAGCTCAGCAATCATGCTGGGATAAAACAACTCTAAGCTAGCGCTAATGCCGCCGCCGATCACCACCGCTTCAGGGGTCAGTATATAAATTAAGCTAGCCAACCCCGCCGCCAGTTCTCGACCGTATTCCTCCCAAAAGGCGATCGCCTGTCCATCCCCCTGAGCCGCCAACTCTGCCAACTGATGAGGCTCCATGCCCATGCGTCGCCGCACCGCCTGCACCGAAATATGCTGCTCTAACGACCCACGGTTGCCGCTATTGCAGGGATGCCCATCGGGATTGAGGGTGATTAGCCCCAGCTCTGCGCCGGTGCCGTGTCGTCCCACAAAAAGCTGACCGTTGAGAATTACCGCACCACCAACGCCGGTGCCCAGGGTCAACATAATCGAGTCCGAAAAATTCCGCGCTGCCCCCAGCCACGCCTCCCCCAGCCCAGCGCAGTTGGCATCGTTCGCTATCACCACGGACCGCCCTGTCTTTTCCTCCAGCCAATCCGCCAGGGGCACGTTCTCCCACCCCGCCAAATTAATCGCCACGCGGGCAATGCGACCGTCAGCATCGGCAGGACCGGGGGTGCCCACCCCAATGGCGATCGCCTTCCGCTCCGGATCAACTTTTTGCACGGCTTCGGCGATCGCTGCCACCACTGCTTCCGGCGTCGATGGCTGGGGAGTGGGCGTCGTTAATTCCGCCAGAGCTGCCCCGTCTTTCCCGAACCGCCCCAGCTTAATCGCGGTTCCTCCCAAATCCACCCCAATTACCGACACCATAGGTTTCCTCTAAATACCGGCTGTTACTCCCGCAGCTTTTGTAATATAAAGTGTCCGTGCCCGTTGTCTAAATCCATCAAGCAACGTTTATATGAAAACCTTTGTGTCCGCCAAAATCCATGGAGTCCACGTCACCGCTGGAGACGTTAACTACAACGGCAGCGTTGGCATCGGGAAGGATTTAATGGCGGCGGCGGGACTGGATTCTTACGAACAAGTTCATTTGATTAATTTGCGTAACGGAGAGCGCTGGATTACCTACGCAATTCCGGCACCAAAAGGGGAATTTATTCTTAATGGCGGCTCGGCGCGACTGGGTACCGTGGGAGATCGCTGTCTAGTGATTGCCTATCAAAATAGCGATCGCCCCTTCAAAGCCCCAGTGGTTTTCTGCGATTCCCACAACCAAATCCAGCAGGAAGAAGCCTACGAAATTGAGCCCACTCCAACGGCATATAAAGTGCCCCAGCTTTAGCTACTGAGCCTCAACCAAAGACTGCACAATTTTTTCTAATCCCACTGAATGGGACGCTTTGAGCAGCAAGCGATCGCCCCCGGTCAGCTCTTTACGCAGCACAGCGATCGCCTCATCGTGGTTGGTCATCGTAGTGCAAGGAATGGGAGTGGCAGCGGTGGTGGCCCCTGTGGCGATCGCCTCAGCGGTGGGATCATCCGTCAGCACGTAAAGATGATCTAGCTTTAGTTCAGCGGCAAGACGACCGATTTGCTGGTGGAATTCTGGAGCGCGATTCCCCAGCTCCTTCATGGTGCCCAACAGCGCCAAACGTCGCCGCCCCGGAGTTTGCGCCAGTAAATGCAGCGCCGCCGTCATTGATTCCAAACCCGCATTGTAGGTTTCATCCAGCAGCACAATATCGCCGGGAAGCGTATGCTGCTTTGCCCGCCCCTCCGGCATATCAATAGCAATACCTTTTACTAACGGTGATTCGTCAATATCTAGGATTCTGGCTACAGCGATCGCCGCCAGAAAATTCCGCGCATTATGAGCCCCCGGTAGCGGCAGCGGTAAAGTCACCCCATCCAACACCACCTGGTCTAACCCAACCATCTCCCCGTGCACATCCCCCGCCGTCAAACCGTAGGTCACCGTCCGCCCCGACCACACCTTCGCCGCCGTCGCCATCAGCCGTTCGTCGTCCGCATTCAGCACCGCCACCCCGTCGGACCGCAATTCTGCCAGCAGCTCACACTTGGCATCAGCGATCGCCTGCTCTGATCCCAACAATCCAATATGAGCAGTGCCCACGTTGGTGATCACCGCGATCGTTGGCTCCGCCGTCACCGCCAGCTCCGCAATTTGCCCCGCCCCCCGCATGGCCATTTCCACCACCGCAAAATTATGATGCGACTCCAGCGCCAGCAACGTTTTTGGCACTCCAATTTCGTTATTAAAATTGGCGTAGGTTTTATGCACCTTGCCCGCCGTGCCTAACACTGCGGCGATCGTCTCTTTGGTACTGGTTTTCCCCGCCGACCCGGTAATACCAACTACGGGAATATCAAACCGCCGCCGCCATCCTCGGGCGATTCCCTGGTACGCCGCCAATGTGTCCTTCACCACCAACTGCATGCCAGTCGCATCAGGCACCGGCTTATCCACCACTGCAGCAACGGCTCCTTTTTTTAGGCATTGGGCCACGTAATCATGACCATCGAAGCGATCGCCCCGCAGCGCCACAAACACATCCCCTGCCTGAATCTGCCGCGAATCGGTAACCACCTGCCCAATGGTCTTCTTATCCTGTTCGCAGCGATCGCCCCCCCTCGCATAAACCTCCACCGGCAACTGGGTTTCGACCCACCGAATCAGGGTCTCCAAAATTAAGAAAGGACTTGAAGAAGACACAGAAACCTACAGAAAAATTTTGATGAAAAGTCTCGCAAAATCCCCTTAAGCGTATCTCGCCAAGGAAACCCCGAAACACCATTCCTTAACGGTTTACTTAATGACCGGAGATGATCTTTTGAAAAGCCTCTCTAATGCCAAGGCGTTCTCGGCAGAAAAATAAGCCGTCAGCAAAAAACACCGCTTGAACACCGCCAATAAGCCGCAAAGCCGCCAAAAATCCATTAAAGATCATCGAAACTGGCATCGCTTTTTCGCCACCAAGACTAAACTTCAGTGAATTAACCCAGAGAAGTACGCAACATTTCTATACTAAAAGACTCAAAAGTCAGCGAAAATATTGCGTTTTATTAAAAGAAATGGACGTAAATTAAACTCAACCTGACACCTTTATTAAGGTCCTCATATCTTGAAAAAGTTAGGTGATATCGTGCGAAGCATAACGATAAATATTTAGAAGGAACTAGCCATGGACAACCACAAGGAAAAGATTCTTGTTGTAGACGATGAAGCTAGCATTCGCCGCATTTTGGAAACCCGGTTGTCCATGATTGGCTACGAGGTGGTAACAGCTGCCGATGGTGAAGAGGCTTTGGACACTTTCCGCGGTAACACCCCAGACCTAGTGGTGCTGGATGTGATGATGCCTAAGCTGGACGGCTATGGAGTGTGCCAGGAGCTGCGTAAAGAATCTGATATTCCCATCATTATGTTGACGGCTTTGGGGGATGTGGCAGACCGTATCACCGGTTTGGAGCTAGGGGCAGATGATTACGTTGTAAAGCCCTTCTCTCCTAAAGAATTGGAGGCGCGCATTCGTTCTGTATTGCGCCGGGTGGATAAAGTGGGCGCGTCAGGCATTCCCAGCTCTGGCGTTATTCAAGTCAGCACCATCCGCATCGATACCAATAAGCGGCAAGTTTATAAAGGTGACGAGCGCATCCGGCTAACGGGGATGGAATTTAGCCTGTTGGAACTCTTGGTGTCGCGGTCTGGCGAGCCGTTTTCCCGATCCGAGATTCTTCAAGAAGTGTGGGGCTACACTCCCGAGCGCCATGTGGATACACGGGTTGTGGACGTCCATATTTCTCGCCTACGGGCCAAGCTGGAGGAAGACCCCAGCAATCCCGAGCTAATTTTGACGGCGCGAGGTACTGGTTATCTTTTCCAGCGAATTCTGGATGCAGGTGAATAGTCGAAGCTTGGCGCTCTGTGTTGAGAGGGTGCGTGCAAACGCACCGCAGGAAATTTAGCTTTTGATTGGGTGCATTGAGGTGCATTAACTAGGCACCCTAGGAAAAACTAAGGGGTTGGGATGGCGCAGCAGAGACCGGATCAAATTTTGCAGCGGCTGCCGATCGCCGTGGGAATATTGCTCGGGGTGGCGCTGCTGGTTAATCGCGGGGCAACGCCGGAGCTGTTTACGTCCCAGGCACGGTCCGATGTGCTGGGGGTCATTGCCTGTGCGGTGCTAATTTTGACTGGGCTGTTGTGGATGCGAATTCAGCCACGACTGCCGGATTCAGTGGATTTGGTGGGTGAAGAAGGGTTTGAGTTGGATCCTACCTTGCCGGAATCGGTGCGGCTGGAATTAGCCTGGGCATCCCATTTACTGCTGACCAATACTGCCACGCGATCCCTGGTGGTCTTCCTGAAGGATCCCGAATCCTCTGTCACAGCACCCACGGGAAAAACGGTGTTGCGCCGGGGGATTTTGGGACCGAAGGATTTGCAGAAGCCGGGGCAAATTGTGCGCCGGGCTTTGAAGAAAGAAAAGTCTGTGTATTTGGTAGGGCTAGCTACTTATCCGGGAAAAATTGAGTTTGATTATTTGCCGGAAAATACCCAGGGGGTTATTGTGCAGCCCATGGGCGATCGCGGTGTTTTAATTTTGGGAGCCAACGCCCCCCGTAGCTATACCAATCAAGACGAGCGTTGGGTGGCAGGTATTGCCGATAAGCTGGCTAACTCTTTCGATAATGCGTCGAACACTTCAGCTAATGATGCTCTAACTGTGGACACAGCTCAGGGCAGCTAAGGAACCCAGGGCGCTATCCTGGAAATCATGGAATTAATACTGCTCTACTGGTCTTTGGTCGGCGTAATGTTGTTTGGCGTCGTCGGCTCATTTTTACCTGCGTTGCCGGGATCCAGCTTGATTGTTGTGGCCGTGCTGGTGTGGGGAGCTGTGCAAGGGTTTAGCGCCGTTGGGTTGCCCTTGGCGGTGGCCGTTGTGGTGCTGTTATTCAGTGTAATCATTGATACCTTGGGCAGCGTTTGGGGAGCTAAGCAAGCCGGGGCCAGCTCCTGGGGACAAATTGGTGCTTTCGTGGGACTGGCGCTAGGATTTTTTGGGCTGTTGCCTGCGCTGCCGGTGGGTGGTCCCCTGATTGGAATTTTGCTCGGACCAGCGGTGGGAGCATTTTGCGGGGAATTCGCCTATCGATTGCGATCGCGTACGCCGGTTGTGTTGGGGGCCAAACGCTCTTTGAAAGCAACTGCGGGGATTGTATTGGGGTCAGTGGTTTCCAGCATTATCCAAGGAGTGCTGGCGTTGGTGGCGGTGATTGTATTTCTGGTGGCCACCTGGTCTCAAATTTTTATTTAGGGTGGGATTTGGCGCTCTCATGGGGAATCGCCAGTGGTAAATTTGGGTAGCTATTGCAGGTAAGACCCGCCCCCGCTTATGAAATTTGGCGTTATTGTTTTCCCCGGCTCCAATTGCGATCGCGACGTGCGCTGGGTGACGGAAGGAATTTTGCAGCAGCCGACACGGATGGTGTGGCACCAGGAATCAGACCTGTCGGATCTGGACACCATTGTGGTGCCCGGTGGCTTTAGCTATGGAGATTATTTACGGTGCGGGGCGATCGCCCAGTTTTCCCCAGCCATGCAAAGCACGGTGGAAGCTGCCAACGCAGGCAAGCTCGTGCTGGGCATTTGCAACGGGTTTCAGATCCTGACGGAAATTGGGCTATTGCCAGGCGCCCTAACCCGTAACCAAAACTTGCACTTTGTTTGCGATCACGTCGGCGTACAGGTAGAGGGCGGCTCTAGCCCTTGGATTCAAGGTTATAAACCGGGATCGGTACTTACACTGCCCATTGCCCATGGTGAAGGTCGTTATCAAGCCGATGAAAATACTTTAAAGGCCCTAGAAGATAACGGGCAGGTGCTGTTCCGCTACGTGCCTAACGGTGACGAAAGGGACTGGAAAAATCCCAATGGTTCCCTGAACAACATTGCCGGCATTTGCAATCAGCGCGGCAACGTTGTGGGAATGATGCCCCACCCAGAGCGCGCCACAGAGGCGGCGACCGGCGGCACCGATGGACTGGCAATGTTTGAGGGCGTCCTAAAGGCTTTGGTGCCCGCTGGATAAGTTAAGGGCTGGCACCAGAAGCTTATGTTCAGTTCGACTATGGTCAGCTCGATAGAAAACAGACCAAGTTTGAGGCGCATAAAAGCTGAATCCGCACTATGGGCTGCGCAAATGCTTCGCGAACAACGATGCCCTCTAGCGATCGCCGAGGACCCTATCCATTTAAGAGCCCACCATAAATTCAAACCGAATGGCGGCGAGAGTTACAGCCCCTAGTTTTCTTCCAGGAGTTCCCTAGCCCAGGCTTCGTCATCGCCCACTTGGGACCAATCCACCGATCCAATATCCGTCAAAGAGCTGCCCGCATTGGCGATCGCCTCTCCGTTGCTGCCGTTGCTTCCTTGACCGACAGCTTTACCGCTGCCATCCGGCTGAGCATCTTGGATTTCGGTATCGTCGCCAGCGCCCTCATCTCCAAGCTCCCCTTCATTTTCCAAATCCGCCCTAAGCTTTGACAAATCCATATTGGCGGTCAACTGACTAATATCCAGACCGTCACCGTCGCTATCGAGCTCAAACCCGCCGTTGCCGTTGGCGATCGCCCCTCCGTCACCATTGGTGGTTTGGGGCCGTCCTGCCTGGGCTAAATAATCCAACGCCGCATTACGATCACCCTCGCCACCGGGAGCCGTCACCTGGGGACGCTGTTCCGCCATCGTTGCCATCGCCTGGGCTTCCCGCAGTAGGGCTTCGCATTGGAGCCAGGGATTAGAGCTATCCGCTGCCGATAGGGTGCCGCTGCGTTGCTGAGCCAACGTCGCCAGGGCCCGCAGCACAGCTGACATTTGGATACCTTCTTGCTCAAAGGTGTCCAATATTGGGCGCAGTAAGCTGCACAGCAAAAGGTTGCGATGCTCTGTAATGATGGCACCCAGCTCGTTAGCATTAATGGCGTCGTAAAGGCGTTCGGGATGATGTTGCATGGGGCTCAATGAGTCGTGGTGTGGCTATTCCCGGTTCTATTACCCAAATCCAAGGCGTACCAATCCAAGGTGTGTAGAGTTGGGTCCGTTAACTCTTCCACCTCCTGGACGCTAATCGCCCGGACGGAAGGTTAGATTTTGATGGAAAATCGACTAAAAATAACCAAGAAACAATTAAACAAGCCGACTCAAACAGTTAAGACAACAGTTGAAGCAACAACTGCGCAATCTATTTATCGGATATTGTTTTGCCGAGGATCACACTCAGTATTTTGTCGAATTTCAAAGTTGCGATCGCAACCGATGCGCCCTACTTCCGATCATACCCAACTAGCGCTCCCTAGTGGATATATTTAAGCCCCATTAGGGAGCAAAATTAAGGGGTGTTTCAAGCAGAATAGAGCACGGTTTTTCGAGAACCTGTATCAATTTTGCCCATATAATGTGCGCTTTTTTATACTGATATCCCAGAACCCACGAACACTAATTTATGTCGGCCGCCGCTTCCAACTCGCCCCTTTCCGATGCCAATGACCAGCCCAGTGGTGGGCAGAATGATCCGCAAAATAATGGTCCACTGAACAAGGACATTATTTTTGTGGCGGGACTGCCGCGTTCCGGTTCAACGCTGCTGTGTCAGCTCCTGGGGGAGCATCCTCTGGTGGATCCCGCAATCCACAGTTCGCCGCTGTTTAACTGTTTAACGATGCTGCGGGAGCGCATTAGCGATAATGAATTTTTCCTGTCCCAGTTGGATCCTGACTTCGACACCGCCTATGAGCGACTGGACCAGGCATTTCGGGGGTTTGTTCACGGGTGGTTCGCCCACAGCGAATATCAGTGGGTGGTGGATAAAAATCGCGGCTGGTTAAGTCAGGTGGATTTGGTTAAGCTTCTCAATCCCCGCAACAAAATCCTAATTTGTGTGCGGGAGCTGGGGCAGATTTACGGTTCCATTGAAGCCCAGCACCAGAAAACCCTATGGATTGATTTTCCCGATAACTTGGCTCGGCTCTCTGCCTATGATCGGGGCGATCGCCTATTTGGCAATTCGGGGGTGGTGGGTTCTGCGCTGAACGCCCTTAAATCGGTGCAGGACCTGCCGCAGCCTATTCAAGCGGATTTGTTCTATGTGGTGTTCGAGCACCTAATGCTAGAGCCGATCGCCGTAATGAACAACATTTATCAGTGGCTAGGTTTGCCCCCCCACGCCATTAATCCCCAGGACTTAACGGTGCGCCCCCACGAAAGCGATAGTTATTACCGCTTTAAATATCGCCACCAAACCCGTCAGAAAATTTCGCCGCCGTCCCCCCACAGCGTTTCCCTGCGCATGGAAAAGGAACTGCGCAAAAGTTTCCCCTGGTACTACCAAGTGTTCTATCCAGGATTAGCGGCGGGCGGCGCAGGCGAAGCGGAAAACGCCTAGGAAGTAGATATGAATATGGCGAATATGGCGTACGAACCGTTTCACTTCAAATTAATATCACTCCAAATCAATGTCACTCTAAATTGTGCAGAGCATCGCGGGCCAGGATGACGGTGCGATCGCTGGTGCCCATAATCTGCTGGGGCAAATTACCGCGAATAGCCTGCTGCATAAAATTTTCTCGACTAATGCCCAATATCAACACCGATGCCCGCTGCTGTTCACTCACGGACAACATGGTGGATAGCACGTCCTTGCCAAAGGTTTGTCCCAGGGTAATGGGCACTGAGGTGCGCCCCTGGAGGTATCGCTGGGCATTAACCAGATCAATAGGGTCGGGCGCAGTGCGCTGGTTATCGGTGGAAATTTGACACAGGTGAATGCCCGCTGAATGGTTCGGACTGTGGCGGTCCAAAGACGTTAACCCCGGCAGTAGGCGTAGGGCACATTTGGCATTGGGACCACCCCCCAAAAAAACCACCCACTGGCGCAGCTGGCGCAAGATCTCCAACAGTGCCGGGTCGTAGGTGGACGGCACCGCCGTGGAAAATGCCGAGCTTTTGTAAGGATTGGAACGCCGCGTTAATTCCGCCAATGTTGATGACGACCAGCGCAGAATCGCCAGCTCACAGGGCACTTTTTCGCCTAACCGCTGAAGACCTCGCCCAAAGATACCGTCCGGTAGAGAATCCGTCGCCTCCAGCAGCACCAGGTCAATGTGGCGTTTTTCAATGGTTTCCAAAATCGCCTGGGACGGATCGTGGGTGGTGCGCACTTGCACATGCACATCCACTTGTACCTGTCGCCCCAGTTGGAACGCGTAGTCCAGCATGGTGCGCCGATCGCCCAAGTCAAATAAATCTACAGGGGTTTCCGAAGGAGATCGCCCCGCCGGCACCACCACCGTATGTAAGCATTCCAGTTCGTAATCACGCTCTTTGGCGATCGCCAACGCCAAGCGCACCAAAGCACTGGCAGTTTTCGGATTGCTGAGGGGCAACAGCAACCGACCACGACCGGTGTTGGGCGATCGTCGGGCATACACCAAATAGGATGGCTTGCGCACCGTGGACAGGGACGCTTCCCCTCCCAAACGATTTGCCTCCACCCGCAATAAGTCGCTGCGGGTCACAATGCCCACCACCCGTCGCCCTTCCATCACCGGCACCCGACTTAGGCGATAGCGACTAAACATGTAACGAATCTCCGCCACGCTATCGCTTAACGTCACCGTCACCGGACGGTGGGTCATAATATCTCGCAGCCGCGCGGATGGCGGCAGGTGCAGCTTACTCCAGTCGGCAATATCAGACTGGGTAACGATGCCCACCATATTTTTGCCGTCCCCTTTGCTGCCATCCACCACCGGAAAGCCGCGATGGTGAGACTTATTAAATGCCTGTAGCACCTGCTCCACCGTTAGCTGAGCATCAAGGGTTTCCACCGGCGAATGCATCACGTCTTCGGCGGTGAGCTTAGCCAATAAATCAGTGCTGTTGGTTTGGGACGGCAGGCGGATGCCCTGAAGCTCTAGCAACCGGCCGTACAGGGAACCAGGGTCCAGGCGATCCGCAATTAAATAGGAAATCACTACGCCGATCATTAAGGGCAGCACCACATTAAAATCGGCGGTCATTTCAAAGACGATCGCGATCGCCGTCATGGGCACCCGAGACACCGCCCCAAACAACGCCCCCATTCCTACCAGGGAATAGGTGGCGGTAATATCTACGCCAAAACATAATTCACCAAGCCACCCCACCCAGGAGCCCAACACCGCCCCCAGCACCAGAGACGGCGCAAACAATCCCCCCGGTGCACCGGAAGAAAAGGCAATGAGGGTTAAGGCAAAATTGCCGCCGAACACCACCAGCTTCAGCCATGCCGTAGTGTCCGTCAGCAACAGCCCTTCCCGCAGCCAGCTGTAATTCCAAAAGGCCTCCGGCAAAAACGACACCGTTAAACCGGAAATGGCTCCGGCGATCGCCATTTTTAAAGGCAGGGAAATAGCCCGGCGCTTAGTCCACCCCAGGCTAGCCAAAATCCCCCGGTTAAAAAATGCCCCCAATACCCCCGCCAAAATCCCCAGCAAAATATAGGCAGGAATTTCAATGGGACGAAATCCCGTAGCAATGCCCCACTCATTTAAATTCACCGGCAGCACCTCCCCCCCCAAGGTGCGCGCTACCACCGCCCCCACAAAAGACGCCAAAATCGCCGGTCCCAAGGTAACCCGGGACATATCCCCCCGCAGCAGCTCCTCCACCACAAACATCACCCCCGCCAACGGCGCATTAAACCCCGCCGCCAGCCCGGCCCCCGCCCCCGCCGCAATCATTTGTCGACGATAGTCCGGCGACGTGGGCAGCCATCGACACAACTGTGCCGCCACCGCCGCCCCCACTTGAACCGTGGGTCCCTGCCGTCCCAGGGGCAGCCCCGCCCCCAAAATCAAAGCATTGGCCACAAATTTGGTGGCTGCCAAAACGCCTCCCACCGGAGCCCGAACCAGCGCCAGCACCGCCTTCACATGGGGAATGCCGCTACCAATTCCTTCCGGGGCAAAGGTGCGTACAACCCAGCCCGCGATCCAACAGCCCACAAAGCCAAATATTGGCAACAAAAGCCAGGCCGGTAGGCTGCTATCTTGCACCCAATCCATACGCAAGGTGCCCAGCATCGCTGCTGATTCTTTAAGCGCCACCGCCGCCAGCCCAGAAATCAGCCCAATTAAACAGGATTCGGCCATCGCCAGGGAACGAGGTCGCACTAGCGATTGAAAAATGGTGACTCGACTAATTAACCGCTGGGCTCGGTAGCGGAACAGTTGAATTGCAGGTCGCCACGGCAGTCGCCCAATCATAGGTTTAGAAAGAGAGTTTCTTTAACTGCTAAAGAACCATTGAAAATAAATTCTTTCTAAAAATTTTGCATCCTGTAGCTTTGAAACTGTCGTAGCTTTAGATGCCAAACAAAGACTTTCTAGAAATTATCTAAAGTTTTTTTCATAAAAAGGAACACTCACAGCATATTCCATGGGTGATCTCGAATTCGCCCCGCGCAATCCCTCAAATCGGGAACCTCTGAACCCTCAAAGGGGTAAAGTTTCTAGCTTATTCGCCTGTATCGCACCTTCGTTGAGAGTGTTCACTCAATAGCTTTAAATATCTCTTTACACATGCCTTCGCGCTTATTGCAAGCTGCTTGCAATAGAAATATGGCCGTGATAGGCTCAATGCTCGTCCAGAGAATTTACTGACAGAATTCCATGAAGTCTAAAATCCGTTCCCTGGTGATCGGAGTGGTAGCGATGGTGACCGTGATTGGTCTCAACTTTACATCGTTGTCCTTCGCTGCCACCCCCGACCTGGCTGCTAATAAAGCCTTTAATGCGGAAGTTGAGGAAGGTCTTGACTATTTCCGTGGACTAGTTCGCGAGCAAATGCCTTTGGTTAAGGATTTGCGGGCGGCGATCGCCTCCGGAAATCTAGCCGCCGCCAAGCAGGCCTATGTAGACTCTCGTCCTCCCTATGAGCAAATCGAAGTATTTGCCGGTAGTTTCGAAGACGAAGATTCCGACATTGATGCCCGTCCCTACGGCTTCGACGACGGTGAAGAATCCCCTGATTTCAAGGGATTCCATCGCATTGAGGCTTACCTATACCGTGACGGCGACCTACGAGCTGCCCTTTCCTACGCTGACGGTCTCATCGATAGCATTGAAGCTTTGACCGCTAAGCTAGACGACTCCAGCAACTTCAGCGCTGAAAGCAACTTTGAAGGCATGGTTGCTTTGGTGACCGAGGTACCAGCCAAGAAGATTTCCAGCGAAGAAGAAACCTGGTCTGATCAAAGCATTTTGATCTTTGACAACAATTGGAAAGGTATTTACAGCCAGTACAAGCCTTTCGCATCTCGCCTGCCCAGCAAGGTGACTAACCGCGTTGACGCGGCTTATCAAGCTTGCATGGCGTCTATCAGCAAGTTTAAGATTCCTGGACAAGTTGGTATGACTCCCTACAGCCAGGTAAGTGTTGCTGATCGTGGTAAGATTTCTGCCTCTGCCTATGAATTCCGTTCTGCCATTTTGGAAGCTCGGGACGCATTAGGGTTAGGCTAATATTTGAGAATCTTTCTCAACAAAGTTTTTCAGCTCCCCAGGAATAATTTCGGATTTTATTCCTAGTGCTGTAATCGCCATGGTTTTAACGCTATGGCGATAATTAAAAGTCTTCCTTAGGCTCTCCACTGCACGGTAACGTTTGGTCACCCAAACCAATTTCCTTGCGGTGATATAAGCTAAGGCAAGAATGAGAACGATTATCATTCTCATTGAAAAGCTGTAAAAAGCTGCGATTGTCGCTGTTGGTGCTGTGGCGATCGCAAAAAAATTGGTTGTGAGGTTTAGTTTAATGACCGTTATTTCGCAAGCGCTTCGTTTGAAGATGTTGCTGGCTAGTTCTGTAATCGGCGCTGCCGTTATTGGCTCCGGTGCTGTGGCAGAAAATGCCTCCGCAAATGAGCCCACCGATGCGTCTAACGCAAGCAGCATCGACCTACAAACCCTGACCCAGTACGGTCATGAAGGTCGTGGGCGGGCTGCCACCCCTGGCTTGAACCAGGTAACGTCCGTTTCTCAGCTGTCTGATGTTCGCCCCACCGACTGGGCCTTCCAGGCGCTGCAATCTTTGGTTGAGCGTTACGGCTGTATTGCGGGTTATCCCGACGGCACCTATCGCGGCAACCGCGCCATGACTCGTTATGAGTTTGCCGCCGGTTTGAATGCTTGCTTGGAGCGGGTTAATGAGCTAATCGCTGCTGCAACCTCTCCTTTAGCCAGTAAAGCTGATCTACAGGTTCTACAGCGTCTGCAAGAAGAATTTTCTGCTGAGTTGGCTGAAATCCGTGGTCGCGTTGATGCTTTGGAAGCGCGTACCACTGAGCTAGAGGCTAACCAGTTCTCCACCACCACCAAGCTGGAAGGTTCGGTAATCTTCAGCGTCCACGGCGGTGGCATTGATGATGACGACGGTGACGAGCAAAGCGACCAAGAGGAGGTTGCCTTTGGTCAGCGGACTCGTTTGCTGTTTAACACCAGCTTCACCGGCGACGATATTCTAACCACTCGTCTTGAGTCCAACACCATCCAGAGCCCCTTTGCTGATGCAAATGGCTTGGGTGCTTTGAGCTATGGCGATGGCGATAGCACAGTTTTTGAACTGAGCTTCCTGGGCTACGCGTTCCCCATCAACGACCAGCTAGAGGCCATCATCGGTCCCGTTGGTATTGATATTGACGACGTACACCCTGTTCACAGCGGTCCCCTTTACGGTGACGGTTCTGGTGCAATCACCGTGTTCGCCGACCGTAACCCGGTTCTGCGTCAGCCCGCTGATGCTGGTTTTGGTTTGAGCTGGTCTCCTAGCGATAACTTCTCTTTCCACGCTGCTTACCACGCTGGTGAGCCTGCTAGCCCTAGCGAAGGCGAAGGCTTGTTCAACGGAAGCTACACTGCAAGCGCAAGTATCAACTACTACAGCAGCGACAGCCGGTTTAGCGCCGGCTTGTTCTACGCAAATTCCTACCAGTCTCGCGTCGGTAATGACTTGGCACTGTTGGGTGGCACCGGTACTGCGAATGTCAGTGATCCTTTTGATGGCGAGTCCATCGAGAGCGACAACATTGCTTTCCAAACCAACTTCACCTTCAACCCCAAGTTTGGTATCAACGGGTGGTTTGGTTATACCAACGCTCGCAACGCCAACGATAGCGATGATGAAGTTGATTTGATTACCTGGGCAGTAGCTCTAAACTTCTACGACCTGTTCTCTGAAGGCAGCTACGGTGCAATCTTGGTGGGTCAGCCTCCTACGGTCACCGATGCTGACGGCGCTGATGAGGATGACTTTACCCCCATCCACGTCGAGGCGCTGTATCGCTACGCGCTGAATGACTTTATCTCTATCACTCCTGGTGTTGCAGCTATCTTCAACGCTGATGATGATGGAGATACCGCGATTCTTGGTGTGCTTCGCACCGAGTTTTCGTTCTAAATCAGTGATGATTCACGACCAGTAGGACTACCTTCAGGGGAAGTACTACTGAATGTTCGCAATTATCTTCACCTCAATCCCTCCTTTGTTAATCTCAAGGGAGGGATTTTTTTACTGTTGTCTTTTTCCAAAGCGTCTTACTGATTCCTACAGGGCAATTACGTCCCAATTTTCACAGACCGATCTTCAATCAATTTTTTAGATGCTGTTTTACTGGTTATGAATTTTTTTCGACAACAGATTGCGCCGTTGTTAGTGGTTCTAGTATTCGGAATTGCCCTGGTGGCAGTTAGTGCGCGCATTTTTCTGCCTGATGACATGTTGGCGCCTGCACCAATTTCTGAGGAGGTTGGCGCTGATGCAGTGAGTGGGTTGGTGCCGTCAGAAGTTCCGCATGGACTGTTGGGATAGGGGTGATATTGGCAGAACTTTTGCCTGGTTATGAACTGCAGGTGGGATCGTCGTTGGAGCGATCGCGCCTTCTCCGCTGGCTAACCCGTACCTACCAGGAACTGTTCCCCCATCTCACCGACTTCAGCCATTTGGATAATCAAATCAGCAATCACTTTTCCCAAGAAACTCCGTTGTGGTGGGTGATTTCTCAGGGAGATGGTGATGCTGAAATTCAAAGTTTATTGCCATCTCAATCTGCCGCGATCGCCCCAGTAGCCGGACTGTGGTGGGGATGGGTGGTGGATCAGGCAGACAGTCAGCGGATTCCCCATGTGTTTTGGATTCACGTGTTGCCGGAACATCGCCGCAAAGGCATTGGGCGATCGCTCCTGAAGAAGCTAGAAAAAGAAGCCCAAGAATCCGGTGCAGCGGGAATTAGTTTGCAGGTTTATGGGCATAACGCTGGGGCGATCACCTTGTATCAATCCCTGGGTTATCAATCCCAAGCAGTTCTGATGCGTAAGTCGTTTTAGGGCGATCGCTATACTGGGATCATCAGCAGTAGTCGGCCCCATATTGGGTAGTTTGGATGAGCGATCGCGACGCAGTGAACAAAACCACCAATCAAACTCATACCGGCGGTGGGAATAACCCCAGTGGAGACAAGCGTAAGTTCAAGGTCAGGTTAAATTCATCACGGAAATACCTACTAACTTACTCACTCTTTCTGCGACTGCCACTCTATGACAACGACTCGACTTGAGTTCTGCACACAGCAGCAAAACATTACGTTTTCTCGAAATGGCCGCTACCTTATCTAGTGCTGCGTCCGCTCGGACTGCATCAGGCGGTATCCAGTTGCTCTTTCCTGAGGTATTGCCTAGTGCTGGAACCGACACATAACGAGTGGAATAAGATCGGCAAAACTTCATAATACTGTCCCCATACCAGAGCCGACTCCACGCACGCGGACGTAGACGTACATCAACAATCAACGCTATGTCGTATCGCTCTAAGTAAAAAGCTAGCGATTCATAGTCTCTGCGGTTGCCGTAGCCAAATGTGTAGATGTGCTTAACGTCAGGTACAGACATAAAGGTATAGAAGCTCAGAAAAGTGCCAGTTGTTCTGCCTCGACCCTCTGTTCTGCCTCGACCCTCGGTGGGTAGAACAGGCCAATAATCATGAACGTTTTAGGTCTTGTTTTCAGATTACCAACAATAAAGTACAAATCCTTGGTCGACAGAAACTCATCTTCCAGCTTTTGTCGAACCTTCTCCAAGGCTTCCCGCTCTCTCAGATCCTCACCAGCAGCGTTCGATGAATCTAAGCTTCTGCGATAGAGCTGAGCTATTTCCCAGTCGCTAATACTGTACCTGTGAGACTTCCCGCCACCATCTACGAATTCATATCCAAACTGGTATGGAATTTTGTCAAGGGGAATTTTTTCATCAAACAAATCTTCCTGATCTAGGATTGCTTGCTGTTTAGGAGACCAGTGACGCTCCGTGGGTTTTGAGTAGTAGCGGCGTATCTGTGGTTTTATGATGCCCAGTGATGCTCCACGATTCTGAATTTCATCTACTGAGTCAAAACGCAGAGGAAGAACCAGTTTTTTGCGTTGTTCCCAGTTATTTTGAGTTCCCACCTTTGAAACAATAGTGATTGACTCTTCGTTAACCCTGTAACTTTCCGGGCGATTGTCTTTCGGATTCCTGGTAATTTCAGCCTCGATGATTGACCATCTTGGGTACCGCTTGTCGAAATCTAGAGAGCGAAATCTTATGGGGTAAATGCGAATCCACTGCTCAGGTTCTTCATCGCGGCTAAGTAAAACTCCAGCAGTACAGACTGTCTCGCGATACTTCGTACTAATTGACGGGTATGTTTTTGTCGCGATCAAAATCTGTCTTAGCATTAGCCAGCAAAATCCCTTGAATCACCTCTGAGTATTGTACCAAACCCAAAAGACGATTAAGTGAGATAAAAATCTCCCCATTAATGGAGTGTATTGTCGCTGATCTTAAACATGAATGTCTAAACTAATCAGATTTTAGGGAAACTGCTGCTTGGGAAGGGGCACGCTGACTAGATGATGGTGATTGGGCGCAGGTTTTCCATAGCTTACGACCGTAGAAAATAGCATAGCCAATGCCATAGCTGCCGTTAATTAACACCAACACTAAACGCCCTGCCCAGGGCAAAATTCCACTCCATAAAAATGCGCTGGCAATCAATACCAATCCCCATTCTGCTAACGAGACCCAGCGACCATAATGGCGGGGATCCCAATAAGAGAGGGGGCTGATAAATCGGTAATCGCTGAGGGGGAAGAAGTGGCGGTGGGCGTCGTGGTTATGGACCGGTAAGTCTTCTAGGGAGTGGAGGATGGCGCTAATGCCAATCCAGATTAGGACCGGTTGATTGATGAAATAGCCGAGAAGAGCGATCGCCCCTGCCAGCGGCATTGAATGCCCGATCGCCACCATTGCTTGCCAAAAGGGTCGATAGTACGCTTCTCGCCAAATGGTGCGATCAGGCAGTTTTTCTATGAACTTGACCCAGGCGTAAAAGATGAAAATTGGGAGGTCCGGTAGCAGCGCTCCCCCTAGGATTGGGAGCCACAGCTTGGGACCAGCGATCGCCCCCAGCGCCGCCACATTTACCACCCCATGCCCTTGAGTATTCATCGCTAGAAACCGAAAGCTACCTAAAGAACATAACCAAAAAATAAAGGGCGTACTTCGAATCATCAGTACGCCCACAGCAAAGTCTAGGGGCAATGCCCAAAACTATTTACAATTACTTACCCAAAACCTTCTTCAAGGCTGCCAATAGGGTAACGACGGTTTCAGGACGGCTGTTGTGACCCATCAGCCCCACACGCCAAACCTTACCGCCCAATTCACCCAAACCGCCGCCAATTTCAATGTTGTAGTCTGCCAGCAACTGCTTGCACACTGCCTTGCCATCGACGCCCTCAGGAATTTTTACGGTGGTCAGGGTAGGCAACCGGAATTCCTTGGCAACGTGGCACTCAATGCCCATATCTGCCAGCCCTTCCCACAGCAGTTCGCCGGTGGACTGGTGGCGAGCCCAACGCTCTTCTAACCCCTCTTCCGCTACCAACCGCAGGCATTCGCGCATGGCGTAGTTCATATTAATGGGCGCGGTGTGGTGATAGGTGCGATCGCTCCCCCAATATTTACCCACCAGGGACAGGTCCAAATACCAGTTGGGCACCTTGCTCTTGCGGGCATTTAACTTAGCTAGGGCGCGATCGCTAAAGGACAACGGCGCAATACCCGGAGGGCAGCTCAACGCCTTCTGACCACCGGCATAGACCATATCGATGCCCCACTCATCCACAAACAGGGGCACACCGCCAATACTAGTCACCGTATCCGCCAGCAGCAAACAATCAAACTCGCGACATAAATCGCCCACCCCTTCAAAAGGCTGGCAAGCACCGGTGGACGTTTCCGCATGGACCAACGCCAACATTGCCGGGCGATGCTCTTCCATTGCCGCCCGCAATTCCTCAAGGGAGAACACCTCACCCCAAGGCTTAAAAATCTGCTTGACGTCGGCACCGTAACGTTCTGCCATATCCGTTAGTCGCAGGCCGAAGTAGCCGTTGATGCCAATAAGCACCTTGTCGCCCGGTTCAACGGTATTCGCCAAGGTCGCTTCCATCGCCGCGCTGCCGGTGCCGCTGACGGGAATGGTCACCTCGTTATCCGTCTGCCACACATACCGCAGTAACTCCTGAGTTTCGTTCATCAGCTCGATAAACGCCGGATCCAAATGTCCCACCTGGCGCATTCCTAACGCTTGCAGCACTCGGGGATGGGCGTTGGAGGGACCCGGTCCCAGCAGAAGGCGAGTGGGAACGTCCAATTGGGCAGCCTGGAGGCGATGGCGATCGCTCACCGCCGGACGGGACGCAGCAGAGGGGGGAGCAGTAGGAGTAGCAACCATAGGGATAAGCTCTAAGGGATTTCTAAAATGACCGGCGGTGGTGACAGCTTGGGATTAACCGGAGAAAACTGTCGTCACCACAACCATTCATAATAAGGTGTGGCGTTTCCGCCATGGCACTGCCTTCGGAGGATGACAGCATGAACACATCCATCATTGATGAAGTAATTCACGGACTTCAGCTTATGCCAGAGCATTTGCAATGGCGCGTTCTCGACTTGGTTCGACTCTTGTCAGGGACTACCCCCAGCGGTGTCCCAGAGCGAAAATTACTCCGATTCGCTGGCATTATCCCGGCAGAAGATCTCCAAATTATGAGCGACGCCATTCAACAGGGTTGTGCCCAAGTCGATTTTGATGAGTGGTAGATATTTACTCGACACTAATATCATCATTGCCCTCTTTGGAAATGAGACCGCTGTGGTTAATCAGCTCAGGGATGCCGATGCAGTGTTTGTCCCCAGCTTTGTAATTGGCGAGTTGTGCTACGGGGCTCGGAAGTCAGGGAGCGTGCAGTCAAATTTAGCCAAAATTGATGATTTCATTGGCGACAGTCAGATTCTAAGCTGCGATGCGGAGACCGCTAAGTGCTACGGAGACGTGAAAAATAAGTTGCGACTGAAGGGGCAACCCTGACCTGAAAATGATATTTGGATTGCATCC
Organism: uncultured cyanobacterium; assembly: GCA_937883785.1. GTDB lineage: Bacteria > Cyanobacteriota > Cyanobacteriia > CACIAM-69d > CACIAM-69d > CALGDE01. The sequence continues at coordinate 1,088 of CALGDE010000081.1, read as the reverse complement.
CTTGCCATCCAACATGGACTAGTTTTAGTGACGCGGGATGCCCACTTCAAAGAAGTCGAAGATCTACAGACCATTTCTGGGTAAACCCTGCTTGATCAACAGTTGAGTTTCTGGTCTGATGCTATGCCAATTACTTGCGGTCGCCTAACAGTTCTTCCCGGCGAGACTTTGATTATTGATGCGAACTGGGAAGAGTTCAACGAAATTTTAGAGGAGCTGGGGGAAAAACGATCTAGCCGCATCGCTTATCAGAATGGACAGCTTCACATTATGGTTCCCTGGTCTGACCACGAACACGCAAAAGAAAATCTAGGGGATTTTATCAAGGCGCTGCTAGAGGAGCTGGACATTGATTTTTGTCCCCTTGGCTCCACCACGTTTAAGAAAATGGCGGTTTTGAAAGGGGTTGAGCCGGATAACTGTTTTTATATTCAAAATGCTGATGCGGTGCGGGGTAAGGATCGTCTCGATTTAAGTATCGATCCACCGCCAGATCTGGTGATTGAGATTGATTTTAGATCCCGTAGCTATCGCGAAATTTATGCTGCTTTGGGTGTCCCTGAACTGTGGCAGTACACCAAACAAGGATTGCAGATTAAGCATTTGGATCGAGAAAGCGGCGTTTATCAGGCGAATCCCCGAAGTCAATATTTTCCCCCGTTAGACTTGATTGAAGTCATTCCGCAGTATCTACAATGCTCTAAAACAGAGCGGCGCAATGGTGTGATGCGGGCGTTTCGGGCTTGGGTACGCGAGCAGATGGGCGATTGCAACAAATAAGGTTTTGGCTTTTAAGGTTTTGGCTTTCCATCTTCGACGTTACAAAAGGTGCAGTCTCCCCAGTTGCCCGTGATATTATGCTTACTAGCTTGTACAGCTCAGCGTTGAACGAGTGATTAGGACATGTAGCTCAGTTGGATAGAGCATCAGATTCCGGTTCTGAGGGTCGGGGGTTCGAATCCCTCCATGTTCGTTGTCGGAAGTTTCCTGGTCGTAAACGAATCGCTCTAATGAAAAGCCCCTGCACCAATGGTCTATCCATTAGGCACAAGTCTGTGAAGGGTAGCCATAGAGCGGCTTTTAGAGTT
>CALGDE010000080.1 GCA_937883785.1 uncultured cyanobacterium | reverse complement strand
TGCTGTAAGTCATGGCTAAAAAGGCTTTCACCTACTCTGTCACCCCGTCAGCCACTCCCCACAAGTGAGGCACACGCACCCAAGCAATTTTGAAGCGGCGATCGCCCCAAATTCAAATCAGCTACTTACTGAGAGTCGTAACCGCCTTTGTAAGTAGTCCAAATTCGATGGTTTTGTATCACCAACGCCACACCCACAGCCTCATAAATCGTTCCGGGATAGTTATCCTCAGCCTCGCAGCTTCTAAAACACACCGAAAACCACCCCAGCCACACATAAAATCCCGGCACCAAACAGTCCATTCCCTAAGCCAAATCTCGCCGAGGTACGTCTAACCAACCTGAGCTTTTTCCCATCGCATCGACCGAACTCAACCACTACAATCAAAGCATGATCGCCCCCTAATCCCTATGGATCCAGCGCCCTCTCAAACCACCTTTGGTATTTCCGATTGGATCTTGCCCCATCGTGACGCTATCCTCGCCATTAGCAAAAAACACGGGGCATTCAACATCCGCATCTTCGGCTCCGTTGCTCGCAATCAAGCTGGCTCTACTAGCGATATCGATATTCTGGTTGACTACGACCTGGACAAGATAACCCCCTGGTTTCCCGGCGGTCTAAAACGAGATTTACAAGACCTGTTGCAACGAGACGTTGATATTGCCCTCGCTGATTCCATTCATCCTCTCCTTCGGGAGGAGATTATCAGCGAAGCAGTCAGCCTATGAAAAATTCCAGGATTTATATCATCCATATCCGAGACTGCATCGACCGTATCGAAACCTATACCGCTGAAGGCGAAACCGCATTTTTTAACGACCTTAAAACCCAGGATGCTGTCCTTCGCAACCTAGAAACCCTTGCTGATGCAACCCAGCAGCTACCAGAAACCTGGACCGCTACAGAGCCCGATATCGACTGGATTGGTATCATCAACTTCCGCAACCTTCTTGCTCACCAATATTTGGACGTCAACCTCAACGTTGTGTGGGCGATCGTCACCAATGACCTACCCAACCTGAAAGTTGCAATTGAAAATATCGCCGAACGATTTTGGAATTAGGGCACAGCGTCAATCACCGGCTAACGCCAGTTGCCGACCAGGGTGTAGGGTGCCCAGTAGAAGGGGTGGCGGAATTCGGGGTCGTTGAGCAAGTCGCGCTGGGCTTGGCTGATGGCTTCCGCTTTGGTTAGTCCATCCTGCAAATAATCATAAAACCGCGCCATTAACTCCGCCGTTGACGCATCGCTTACCTGCCATAGGGTGCCCAATACGCTGCGAGCGCCCGCCTGAATGGCAATGCCCGTTAGCCCTAACGTTGCTCGCGGATCACCACTAGCCGTCTCACACGCACTTAACACCAGTAGATTGATCGCATCCTGCTGGTCCCCCGGCTGTAGCAACCCATCCAGCTCGTCCACCCCAATACGCTGGTCCCAGGTGAGCAAAAACGTACGCTCCGCATTGGAACTGAATTGGGCATGGGTGGCGATATGGATGATGTTATTGCGCCCCCGCAAAATTTCCGATCGCAACGCCGTTTGGGTCACCTTATCGTCGCGCAACACCTTACCGGGGAAGCGATCGCCAATGGCATCCAGCTCCAGCCCCACAAACGGTAACTCAGTCAATCCTTCCTGGGAAAAACTGGGAGCTTCTGTTGCAATACCCGCCGCCGACACCGATAAATCCTGATTGGTTTTCGCCACCGGGGGCAATAGCTGCAAACTGGGCGATCGCGCCAGATTAAACTTTTCCACCACATAAGAGTCGCCGTCGTAGAGCGCCGCCACCGGAATATTCCCCAGATCCCCATCCAGCACCATCACCAGAGTGTCAATATTTGCTTCCTCTAATGTCGGCACTACCGGAGCCAGCAGCCAATCGTAAACCTGCTGGGATAGCGCCAGTCGTTCCTGGGTGGGCAACGCCGGATTTTGGAAACTGCGATCCAACTGCCGCAACGTATCGTCCAGAGTTTCCTTCGGAATTGCGGTGGTGAAATGCTGTAGGTCTTTGCCGGGACGTTTCACAATGGATGCCACGCTGTTGTCTAAAACAACGGAATACACTGACGCCGCATCCAGATTTCGATCAATGGTTTGGTCTAGAAATTCCGGCTCCACATCCAAGCAAGCCTGGCGGAAAAAATTATCCAATCGCGCTAACTGCAACGCCTCAATCACCTGCCGCGCCTCGCCCAACTCTCCCTGGCTAGGACTTCCCTGCAACAGCAATGCCGTCAATTCTCGATACACCGGCTCCACGGAATCGCGAAAGGAAAATTGCACCGTTTCCGAGATGCCCACCAAATCCTTCCGCAACTGCTGCACCGAATCAAAGCCCTGGCGATAGTGGAACAGCGCCTCCTCGCGATCGCCCTGGGCTAAGCTGCGTCCCAACAACCAGTTCCATCGATAGGTAGCCTCCGGTGCATTGGCTCCATTGCCCAACATCAGAGCGCGACGCCACAGGGTTTGGGCGTCTCCGGTTTGCCCCGCCTGTTCGTATAGTTCCCCAAGTGTGCCCAACACCAAGGATTGCGATCGCAAATCCTCCAGCCGCTCCGCCTGCCGCGCCAGCCGCTGCAAGGTGGGCACCAAAGCCTCCTGAAGCTGTTGCTGAAGCACCGTTCCTCGAAAATGCTCCAGCCCATAATCCACCCACTGCAACGACAATTCCACAGAGCGCCGCCCTGCCGGTCCCTCTTCCACCAACGGATGTAGCGCCAGCCACCGTCGAAAATAAAGCTGTCGGTCAGACTCGTTCACCACGGTGCGGGGAAACTGCTCCGCCTCCAATAGTGCCAACGTGGCCCGCGCTTTTAAATCAGGCGATCGCGCCCCTTTTACACTTTCTCCCAGCCACTGAATCGCCTGCTTTTTGCTGCTGCGGGTTAACGTCCCGTCCCGCGATGTGCGCGCTTGATAGGCGATCGCCAAATGGGTCTGCCCCAAGCTCAAACTAATGGCATCTCGCAACCCTTCTTCCAAAGCCCCCTCGCTGGAAGAGTCCGCTAATTCCTGCGATCGCCCCAGTGCCGCCAAGGCATCCTCAAGCTGCCCCAACTGGCGCAGATTATTGCCCAATAACAACTGCCCCTGAGCCGCCAACGCGGGAGAATCCACCGCCATTTTCTCTAGCCGGGCTCGCTGATTTTGTAACACCCGCAGCGATCGCCGATAAGCACCCACACTTTGCAACGCCTGGGACTGGTTTAACGCGGCCCCCAGCGCCCCCACCAAATCCCCCGAGGATTTATAGAACAACTCCGCCGCCCGAAAACTTTCCACCGCAGCTTCGCCCCGTCCCTGAGCCAGCGCCAGTTGCCCCCGCCCTAGCGCCAACCGCGCTCGCAAGGATTTGCCGTCCGTTAAAGACGCCGCGATCGCCTCCCCTTGTTCCAAAGCATCCGCCGCCTGCTCAAACCGCCCAAGCTTTAGCTCTGCCAACGCCAGCCAGCCCAGCCCCTGCACCTCAGCCCCTAACTGCTCCAGCCCCCGCGCCCGCTCAATGGCTTGGGTCCAATACTGCCGCGCTTCCTTATAGTTTTCCGCCTGGTAAGCCTGCCGCCCCTTACTCAACAACGAATTGATATTGAGAAAATCGACGCCCTCATTGGTGCGGGCTAACAGGGTATTTAAAGAGTCCGCCGTATTAACCAAAGGAGCGGTGGTAGGGGCAGCATTTCTAGGGAATGGAATAGCGATCGCCGCTGAAACCCCCAAAACAATCCCCAAAACAATCCCTACTCCCAAGAGTCGGGCTCTCCCTAGTGTGTACTGCATACTTTATTCCGGACTCAATCTAGTAAACGCGAAGGGTAAGCGCAGATTGCACAGCAACATCAACGCAAAGGCACACAGAAAATCAACAAATAAATCTCGAAAGAAGGCAAATAAATTGTTAAAACTCTTTGTGCGAATCCCATTCTGGTCCAGATTTCGTCAACGGCAACTTATCCTTAATCACCCTTAATAGGGCACTCTTCAAGTTATTCGAATTGTAAAAAACACATCCCGAAAAAGCCCATAAAACGACAAGTATTCGACCATTGCAGCGGACATCATTAAGAACATCCTCTCCACAAAAAGTAACGGTCACGGCACCACAGCAGAACTTTCAAACAAATTTTTGGCAAACGAATCTTTGGGCGACTTATCCGATAGCCAGCCCCTTTAACGTTCAAAGTGTCTTCCCATAAACTTCACCACAGCGATCAAAATATTCGCCTCGCGACAGTGTTCTCTTTCCGAAAAAATGTTCCTGAGAAACAGGACGTAAGGGATCGCTCCACAAGAAAACGACGAAGCTCCCACATTTCTACAGTTGGGTTGATACGGGTCAGGCAGATCACAGTTTTAAGGCACAGTGCGCTGAATACAGTACGCACCAAAAACACAGTTTCTCGGCAATCCATGGCATATAATGCGAAGAATTCTTATTAGAGATGTAATCGCTCACTTTTCTGATCCATGGCTGCGCGATTAATCATCAATAATCCTGAAAGTTGGCTGTTGCCAGGTAGTCCAAACGATCCGCGACTATTCCATGGCGGAGTTTCTGATCAAATATTGCTGTACCCCGACCACATTGGGCAAGGATACCGACAGTACATTCAGCTACGGGATGACTTGGTCCTAGTAATCATGGACTACACCATTCATAGGGAACTTGTCTTCAATGGTTGGCTCGATCAGGAATTCACCACCAAATTTGAATTTCCTATCTCCCGTGGCAATGAGCGCTCAAGTGACTTTATTCCAGGATTTAGCTCTAAATTTCTGGCGGGACTCCACAAAGGACAAGAATGTTTTGAAGTTGAGGTAATTTTTAAAGGACACGCTGCGGTTGCCTATCTTCAAGCTTGCATAGATCGTTATTCACCACGGACGCAACAACTGATTGAAGAAGCCGTTCAAGCAATGTGGCGTTGTCGAGGCAGCAAACCATTGAATCTGGCAGCCGCGATTAATCGGTTGAAAGCCATAATTAATCGGACAGATTACCCTGTCAAACGCCACAGCGATTTTCCCAGTATTGCCTTTCCAGATCATCTCTACCTTTCGGCGGTGGATATTAATCATGCAAACCGTTCGCCAGTGACGCCCGACATGGAGAGCGTTATTGGGCAAATTCTGAGCTGTCCTTATCGAGGGGAGACCCGTCGTGGATATTTGGAGAAGAAAGCATTAGAGCTGGTGAAGTTGCGCATTGAGGCGATCGCCCCCCCTCGTCTACACCCCGCAGATCTGGACTGTATTTACCAAGCCGCCTCAATTTTGAAAGCGCAAATGGCGAATCCGCCGACGGTAGAGGAGCTGGCACGGCAGGTGAATACTAACCGGCTGAAGCTCAACCAAGGATTTCACGAAGTTTATGGCACGACCCCTTACAAATATCTGCGGGAGTGCCGACTAGTAAAGGCGCAGCGACTGCTAACAGAGTCAACCATGCCTGTGGAGCGCATCGCCGCAGCGGTGGGGTACAGCAGTCGTAACCAGTTTGCCAAAGCATTTCGCAAACAAACCGGCCTCAATCCAAAGCTGTTCCAGATGCAGGTATGGCCAGAAGCTGGCTAACAAACGGTAAAAGACAGAACCCGATTTCTACAAAACATCGTGTCCTGCCCTTCGATAACTTCCGAGACGTCGTCTCAGGAGTCATTTAGAAAGTTATTGATAGCGAAGCCCGTACGGTCAACGGATCGCCAGGATAGATTCCTCGGAATTGTCCCCCTTCAGCCGACTCCAGATAGTGGCGTTGCAGAATTAGGAGAGGAAGTCAGGATGGCGGAGTGGTAGTGGAACCTG
>CALGDE010000079.1 GCA_937883785.1 uncultured cyanobacterium | reverse complement strand
GCCATTGCTCAAAGTCTTAGACTGTTGTCCTAAGTCACTCCGTCGCCGCTATAAGCGTATTTTTCACGATTCCCTGATCGTGCGCCAGCACGTCATCACCAGCATTGACCCTGATTATACTCAGCCCACAATCAACTCTGACCACCACAAGTCCTAGGGCGGTAGGGGTTTATTTTTAGTTTGAAGGGGATCTCCTAGAGGTATTGGGGGATCATCTAGGTGTATAAATTAGCAACAAATTCGCCGTAGCCGTTGTAGGGCAAGGTGGGGATACGGGTCCACGAGAGGGCAGGTCCGTCACCCACTAAGCGCTCAGAAGCTTGAGACCAGCGGGGATGAGGCACTTCCGGATTCACATTGGCAATAAAGCCATACTCGTCGGGCACCAAAGTATTCCAGAACGTGGCGGGCTGTTCGTCCACAAATTCAATTTTGACAATAGATTTTGGTCCTTTGAAGCCGTATTTCCAGGGCAGCACAGAGCGAATCGGAGCGCCATGTTGTTTGGGCAGCAGTTCACCGTAGGCTCCCACAGCAAAGAAAGCCAGGTCATTGGCCATCTCATCAATGCGCAGGCTTTCCACATAAGGCCAAGGTAAACCGCCAAAGCTAAACAGGGGGCCGGTGGTGATTTTCGGGTCGTAGAAGGAGGTGAATTTTACGAAGCGAGCCTCCGGTTTGGGGTCGGCGGCTTCTAGGATTTTGCGCATGGGAAAGCCAATCCAGGGGACGACCATGGCCCAGGCTTCTACGCACCGGAAGCGATAAATGCGCTCTTCCAGGTCAAAGGCTTTGAATAGGTCGTCGCGATCATATTTGGTGGGGTTTTGCACCAGTCCGCCCACTTCAATGGTCCAGGGATCGGTGGGCAGGCGTTGGGCAGCAGTTTGGATCGATTTGGTTTCGCCGAATTCGTAGAAGTTGTTATAACTGGCGGCAAGCTTTTGGGGCGTCAGCTCCCGCTGGGGGTTGGCGAAGCTGGGGTTGCGGGTGGTTCCTTTGAAAGGATTTTTGAAACGGGTGGCTCCAGGGGCTTCTAAGGTTTCATCTAGGGCGCTAACGGCGGCATCGGTATTGTTCTGACACCCTGCCAGTGATAGGGCTCCTGCGGCGATCGCCCCGCGTCCTAAGGTTTTAAGAAATTTACGGCGGCTCCAGAAAACCGTTTCTAAACTAATATCACTGGATTTGGACTGCCAGTCAGGGGGCAAATGGCTAAACATGGTGAGGGGCGAATGGGGTAAAAGTTAGGGCTAATTTGCCAGTTGGTCGTCAAGGGTTTGCAAGCGCCCATACCACCGTAGCAACATTTGCCCTAGTCGGCGGGAGTGGTGGCGCACAATGCCATTGGGGTCTTCGTCCATTACGTTGGCGAGCACAATGCGTCGTCCCAGGGCTGCGATCGCCTCACGATCCACCGGCACCGGGTAAGAGTCTCGGCTGGCGTAGCGGTCCAGAGCCACAGGGGAAGGGCTTAGCTTTTGCACCAGCACCGTATCGAATAATCGCCGTCCACAGGCTTGATCGATCGCCCGAATGTGATCCGCCACCGAGTACCCATCCGTTTCCCCTCGCTGGCTCATGATGTTACACACATACACACAGGGGGCGGTGGAACGGGCGATCGCCTCCGTAATTTCCGGCACTAGCAAGTTGGGAATAATGCTGGTATAAAGGCTGCCGGGACCAATAATAATGTAGTCAGCGGTGCGGATGGCTTCAAGCACCTTGGGCAACGCCGGAGGACTGGCGGGGGTGCAGCCCACGCGGATAATTGCGCCCCCCGCTTCGGGAATTTGCGATTCCCCTTCGATAATGCGTCCATCGTCCATTTCCGCCCACAGTTGCACATCGCTAAGGGTGGCGGGCAATACCTGCCCCTGCACCGCCAATACCTTAGAGCTAGCGGCGATCGCCCGTTCCATATCGCCAGTAATATCGCTCATGGCCGTAAGAAACAAATTGCCAAAGCTGTGCCCCGCCAGCCCATCTCCCGCCGTAAATCGATATTGAAACAACTCCGTCATCAGTCGCTCTTCCGCCGATAGGGCCGCCAAACAATTGCGCACATCCCCCGGCGGTAACACCCCAATCTCCCGCCGCAGCCGCCCGGAAGATCCCCCATCGTCAGCCACGGTCACAACCCCCGTCACGTGGGAACTGTAATGTTTAAGCCCCCGCAGCACCGTGGATAAACCCGTGCCGCCACCGATCGCCACAATATGGGGACCGCGATTAAGTTTGCGCTGGGTCCATAGGCGGTCGATAAGTTCGCGATCGCCACTGGGTTCGTACACATGGCTAATGGTTTCAAAGGTTTGCTTCTGTCCCCACAGCACCAACCCAATGCCCACCGCCAGCGCCACTGGTCCGGAAATATAGCTGGGAAACAAATTAGACAAGAAGCTTAGAGTACTGCCCAAAAACTGGGTGATATAAAACACCGGGGTTTGGTTAGTCCAAATCGCTAGCCCCAGAAAAATCATTAAGGTGCCCGCAGTACTAAGCAGCATCCAGCGCTTCACCAGCAGCCCCGGCATGAGCCACTTGGCCCAGCGGTTAACCCGTTTCGATTCCGGGCGATCGCGCCAGTCCCGCTGCAACGCCGTCAGGTGATTTACGGTGGAACGATAAAGTCGATGTTTCAAAACAGAATGTTGAAAAGGGACAGTAGAAAAAAGAGGCAGGAATAAAAGGGGCAGGAATAAAAAGGCTTGGTAGACGCTGCTGCGGTTTGTTATGGGTTCTTTGTTATGGGTCCTTTGTTATGGGTCGTAAGCCAAGGCTTTATCCAACCCTAGGATTTTGAGGACTGTTATCCATTCGGTTCGAACAAATCAATTCAAATCAATTCGAAAGCCAAACGTCGCAGCCCAACACCTTAAGGTTTATGGACTTTAGCGTATTTTCTCAATAGTTTATTTTTTTCAATGAGATAGGTGTTTCCCACTACATAAGGCATCTTCGCTCCTCCGCATTATTTTTTTAGGGTTAGGCTCCTGGCATGTATTTAATTGATTGGCATTATCTATTGGCATCTAGCAATGACGCCTCTGTCTAAACTCCTGAAAGTAGCCCTATTAAAGGTAGTGTCTAGGTACAGAGTAAAACCCAGCAATTTTGAGTGTCCATTCTCTAAAGTGTCCCTGCCGCCTTAACTAACGATTTCCCGTTCCCGTTACCCTAGGCGCATGAAAACGTTTGCCATGCCAATGCTCCAAAGCCGGAACCATGCCGAAACGGTTCGGCGAAGGGGCAAGATAAAAGGGCTCATCTGCCTTTCGCGCTTCCGTTGAGAGCTGCTATGACTGATGCTGTTGCCGATTCTTCCCCGTCTCTGATGCTCCCTAAAGACAAGCCGCTGGTGCAGCTGCGGGGCATTAAAAAGTCCTTTGGAAGCCGCACCATTTTAGATGGGGTGGACCTGGACGTGTACGCTGGGCAAGCGATCGCCGTCATTGGACCATCGGGGACTGGAAAATCCACCATTTTCCGCATTATCAGTGGGCTTATGGCTCCCGACGCCGGAGAAGTATGGGTGGGCGGCCAGCGAAGGGAAGGCACCATGGACGAAACGGACCAGCGGGAGCCCGTCAACATTCGCCTGGTATTTCAGCAGTCTGCCCTCTTTGATTCCCTAAGCGTGGCGGAAAATATTGGCTTCAGTTTGTTCGAACATTCCCAGCTCAGCCATGGGGAAATTATGCACCTGGTGAACGATGCTCTGGATCGGGTGGGATTGCCCAATATTGGCGATCGCTATCCGGCGGAGCTGTCGGGGGGAATGCGGAAACGAGTTAGCTTTGCCCGAGCGGTCATTGAAGATCCCTCCGTGTCCGCCAGCGAGCCAGAAATTATCCTTTACGATGAGCCCACGGCGGGACTTGACCCTATTGCATCGACGATTGTGGAGGATATGATGCGGGATCTAAGTAGCAATGGTCCCCATGGATCCACTTATATGGTGGTGACCCACCAGGACAGTACGATTCGCCGCACCGCCGACCAGGTCATTTTTCTCTATGATGGCAAGGTGCGCTGGCAGGGACCCATTACCGACGTTGACGATACCCCCAATCCTTACATGCGCCAGTTTTTCAGCAGCGCCGTAGAGGGGCCAATTCAGCCAGCCAGTTAGGGAGACTTTCATTTGCTGTTAAGCCGTTATTTAAATTTCCTTTTAAAACTCGCGCCTGACACCACGCGAGACCTTAAGGTAATTGCCGAGCTTTTTTCTCCTGAAATTGGTGTGGTTTGGGTTAATAACTGGATGGTTAACAACTGGACTGATATACGTCATGCCGTAGCGCTCCGGTGGGGTAGGTAAGTATGCGATCGCGGAGTTTTCGAGAAGGTGCCGTTGGGTTGTTGGCGTTGGCCGGCATCAGCTTTTTTGTGGTGGTTGTGGTGTGGCTCAAGGACATCACCTTTGGCAAACAAAGCTATCGATTGGTTATCGAGTTTGATAACGCCGCCGGCATGAAAGAAGGGTCGTCGGTGTTTTACCGTGGGGTCCCCGTGGGAACGGTGGAATCCATGGAAGCCACATCCAATTTTGTGTCGGTGGAAGTATCCGTTAAGCCAGCTACGCTAAAAATTCCCCGCAACGTGGACGTGGAGGTGGATCAAACGGGATTGATTGGGGAGGCTAGCCTGTCCATTTACCCGAAGGAACCACTGCCGACAAATTTTGACGGTCCTGGTCCCCTGGACGGCGAATGCAACAGCGACATTATTTTGTGCAATGGCGATCGCGTTACCGGCAACCCGCCCATCAACTACGGCGCCCTAATTCGGTCCATGGTAAAAATTGCCGATTTGGTCACCTCCAGTGACTTTCAGGACCAAATGGGTGGGGCGGTGGAAAATTTAACGGACACCACCAAGGAAATTCAAAATCTGAGTAAGGATGCCGCCAGCCTTGCTCGCTCCATTGAAGAACAGCTGGGGACCTTTGGGGATACTGCCCGATCCATCAGCCGTAATGCGGACGTGTTTGGACAGACCGCCGTCAAAACTGGGAATGCGATCGCCGGCACTAGCGAAACGGCCACCTTAACCCTGCGGGAAGTGAACCAGTTGCTGGCGTCTAATCGGGGAGCTATCACAGCCACCTTGACCAATATCCAGCGCACCAGCACCAGCCTGCGCGGGTTAATCGGCGATATTTCGCCCACCCTCACGAATGGGCAAGGGGCTAGCATTTTAAAAAACCTGGAGGTGCTGTCGGTGCATGCTGCCGCCGCCGCCGCCAATATTCGCGCTTTAACCGCCACCGCCAGCGAACCGGACGCACTGTTGGAGCTACGCCAAACCCTAAGCGCCGCCCGAGGTACGCTACAAAACGTGGAGCGCATTACTGGCGATTTGGATAAGCTGACGGGAGATGCTCAGTTTCGCGATAATCTACAGCGCATCATCCGTGGGCTGGGTCAGCTGTTTTCGTCCATGGAAATGTTGCAGCAGCAGGTGGCTCTGGCGGAGCGGGCTGGCACTCGCAATCCATAGTTCCGCGATTCATAGTTCCGCAACCCGTGGTTCTCGCAATTATCGTTCTCGCACCCCGTAATCTTATCCTCGGGTATTCCAGGAAATTATGCTGGACTTCGTTGCCCTAGCTAAACAGATGCAAGGCATTGGCGACCATCTCACCCAAGAGGCGATCGCCGCTCGGGAAAAGGTGACGGAAGCGCGATCGCTGCTGAAACGCGCCAACGCCACCCAATCCGAGCTGCTGAAAATTTTCCAACGGGAACGCGACACCATTGGCCTTACCGCCGCCGAACCCATTGAATCCCTGGACACCCGCGAGGATATTGCCCCTGCACCCGACGCCCATACGATTTTGGCCACCGACGGCTCCCAAATTGCCCCCAGCCACCACGAAATCGCCTACTGCTATCTGCTTAACACCGGACGTATCGCCCTTCATTATGGTCAAGGACGACAGCCCAGCCTAAACAGCCAGCCGGAGGTGTTCTATAAAAATGAAGACCTATACCTGTCCCGCCAATGGGGGATTGGCACGGAAGAGTGGATGGGGTATCAGCGCATGGTGGCGGAAGCGGAGGTGCTGGCGGAACTGGGGGTAACGGAGGCGGCGCGCAAGGACGGACCGCGATCGCCCCTACTGGCCATGGTGGACGGATCCCTAATTTTCTGGTTTTTAGAGCCCCTACCGCGAGGGGCGCGGGAGCGCATCCTGCCGCCCATTCTCAACGCCTGGGATCGCCTACGCCTATCCAACGTGCCCATGATGGGCTATATCAGCGCCTCCCGCAGCGGCGAAGCCATGAATTTCCTCCGATTTGCTAGCTGCATTTTTGAACAGTGGGATAGCGACGATGCCCCAGACAGCAGTGATGGTGACAAGGGGGGCAGCAACAAAGGCAGTTACGACCCAAAACTTGAGCCCATGAAAGACACCCTGCTCTGGGCCGAGTGGCTGGAGCCAGGGCAGCGGGGTCCACTATGGCGATCATCCTCCCAGGTGCTACAGGAGTATCGCACCCATCCCATCTACTTTTGCTACGTAAACGTGGGGGTAGAAATTGCCCGCATTGAAGTGCCAGAGTGGCTGGCGGTGGACACCCAAAAATTCAACCAGGCGCTGTCCCTAATGTTGGCGCAGGTGCAAAAGGGCTACGGCTACCCGGTGGCTTTGGCGGAGGCTCACAATCAGGCGGTAGTGCGAGGGGGCGATCGCACCCGATTTTTCCTCATGCTGGAGCGGGCTATGGTGGCTGCCGGGCTAAAAAACGTTGGAACGTCTTACAAAGAAGCCCGAAAACGCGGCAGTATTGCTTAATTTTCAAGCTTATTAAAGCTCGACTTTTCCATTACCTGAAGTTCCCATTTACAAAACCTTCTAAAATTTAGAAATCAATTTCAAAGTGCCCTATAAATAAGCCATTCGCAGGGCATTTTCTCCTTCTCTAGATAGATACTCTGTACATAGACAGTCGCTATCCTTACCTCATTTGATTGGGAAAAAACCATCAATTTTATATTTAAATCCTAGGAAAAATAACTCGTCAGTCATAGTCATCACATATTCAGCTTTTGAAGGTTAGCGGGGAAAATTAGTGAATAGAATTCGCGTTGTTTTAGTGGAAGATCATGACTTAACTCGAGTAGGTCTTCGAGCAGCTTTAGGTCAGTTTTCCGACATCGATATTTTGGGAGAAGCGGAAAACGGTGAGAAAGGTTTGGATATGTTGACTGCGTACAAGCCTGATGTGGCGCTGGTAGATATCGGGCTTCCCGACATTGACGGTATTGAGTTGGTTACGCGCTTCCGTGAAGCCCAGGGAGAAGAATCCCGCAAAACCAAAGTTGTGATGTTGACCATGCATGACAGTGAAAAAGCGGTTTTAGCGGCGTTTTCTGCTGGCGCTGACTCCTATTGCACTAAGGAAATTGGCACTGAGGACTTAGCCCAGGCCATTCGAGAAACCAGTGATGGCAATGCCTGGATTGATCCGGCGATCGCCCGCATTGTGTTGGGACAAGTCGCCCCTCAAGCGGCGCCAGCGGGCATGGTGACCACCGAAAAAACCGTTTCAATCAAAGCCGTTGAGCCAGAGTTTGAGCAGATTATCGACTCTTATCCCCTGACGGAGCGGGAGCTAGAAATCCTAGAAAATATCGTTCAGGGTTGCAGCAATGCACAAATAGCTGGGCGCCTTTTCATTACAGTGGGAACCGTCAAAACTCACGTGCGCAATATTTTGAATAAGCTTGGAGCAAACGATAGAACACAGGCAGCTGTCCGAGCTCTTCGGGCAGGTTTAATTAACTAGTCAGCAGCCCCCCTTGGGGAATAGCTTTAGCGCAGTCAGCACTCACAAGCTTAAGAAGCATGGGCAGTACAGCTTCTTAAGCTTGAGTGAGCCTTTGTCATGAGGAGAGGACAGAGAAGACCGACGGATAAAAGTTAAGCCTTAGCAAACTCTTTAACGTCTCAACATTTATCGCCCAGTTGGTCAAAGGTATTTTTTTATCTCAGGAATATTGCTTTAGTCAACAAATATATTTCCTTTTTACAACTAAAAGCTGATTACATCAGCGGCCAATAGCCCTAATATTTAGTCAACTAGTAGTTAACCAACCTAGTAGTTAACGCGCAAAAGTCCAGCTCTAATGTAATTGGGCATGGGCATTATTGGGCGTATAACGTATATTTTTTCTTGCAAAGGCTTAGTCCTTATACTTGATCCGTCCCGTCGGTTTTATTCCAGAAACTCCATCTCATTGCCCTGTAAAGCCTTTGGAAACTTTGCACGGTTATTGAGGCAGATATATGAAGTCCCATGCTTATGGAAACCAAAGAACGATCCCTTAACGTTCTCTTGATTGAGGATGACGAAGTGGATGTGATGAACGTCCGCAGAGCATTCAAAAAAAGTACCGTTAAAAATACTCTCCATGTGGCGGGTAATGGGTTAGAAGCGCTGAGCCTGCTGCGCCATGAAGAAGAGCAGTCGGTACCTGATAACCGTCTCTTGATTTTGCTAGATCTTAATATGCCTAAGATGGGTGGCATTGAGTTCTTAAATGCCCTTCGTGATGATTGCGAGCTGCGCCAAATTCCGGTTATTGTCCTGACCACATCCAATGAAGATCGCGATCGCATCGAAGCTTATAACTTTAACGTGGCGGGATATATCGTGAAGCCCGTTACTTTTACCAAGTTCTTAGGCGTTATTAGGACCCTTAATGACTATTGGTCCCTATGCGAAATGCCCTAAGGAAATGGCTAACTAGGTGACGGGAGAACAGAGATTTTCTTGCTGAGAAAGTTTAAAAGAATGTCTGAGTTCAAGGTTTAGAAACAAGGTAAAAGCAAGGACCCCATTGGCGCCTTCAAAACTCTGACCTAAAAAACAGCACTGTGAATAACAGCACCTGTTTCAGCAGAAAAATGTCAAGTACGAGCTGCTTTAGATGTTATGGATAGGGCGCTTAAATTTTTAGTCGTTGATGATGATGAAATTGATCGCATGTTGGTACGGCGATCGCTGAAAAAAGCTGGATTTGGTTCGGAAATCGTAGAAGTGGACGATGCTGAACATGCCTTAAAGGCAATGCAAAGTACAGCTTTTGATTTTTGCTTCTTAGATTATTTACTGCCCGATAGTGATGGTTTGTCCCTCCTAAGATCCCTGCGGGAGATTGGGTTTGAGGCGCCGGTTGTCGTGCTGACAGGGCAGGGAGATGAGGAAATTGCCGTTGAATTAATGAAGGCGGGGGCGTCTGACTATATCAATAAATCCACGGTTAAGCCCGAGCGGCTAAAGCAAACGGTGGAAAATGCCTTACGTCTGCATCGTGCCGAAAAGCTTATCGATACAACCCAAAAGGATTTACGTAGAACCAATGAGCTTTTGCGGCAAAAGAATGAGGTTCTAGAGCATCAAAAGCAACAAATTCAAGAAAAGAATCAAAAACTGATTGAAGCAGCGCGCATTAAGTCAGAATTTATGGCGACGGTGTCCCATGAGCTGCGGACACCGATGAATTCGATTGTGGGGTTTTCCCAGGTTTTGGAGCGAGCCACCTACGGCGAACTGAATGGTAAGCAGGGGCAAATTGTTGATCGAATTCTAAGCAATAGCCAGCAATTACAGGCTTTAATTGACGATTTACTAGACTTTTCTAAAATAGGTGCCGGAAACTTACGCCTACAGCCAGCGAAACTTAATATTCAAAAGTTAGTTGAGGAAACCATAGAGGACTTCCGTCAATCAGCATCGGGGAAAAATATTCAACTTGAGACGGAATATAAGCTTAGAAATCCAGAAATTTTTGGCGACTCAGTAAGACTAAAGCAGATTTTGGCAAATCTTTTAACTAACGCGATTAAATTCACAGATACGGGAACTATCCGCGTTTGGATTGATGAGAGAGTGACTTATGAAGTTGACGACAACTCCAACAAAACCGATTCCGACATTGATGAATTTAAATGGTTGGTTTTGGGCATTCAAGATACGGGAATTGGTATTGAAAAGAGTCGACAATCTATAATTTTTGATGCTTTTCGGCAATTGGATCAAAGTATTACCAGAAAGCGAGGGGGCACTGGTTTAGGACTAGCGATTGTTCGTTCATTGACGGAACTGATGGGTGGGCATATCAACCTAGAAAGCACCCCTGGAGAAGGATCCACATTTGAAGTGTGCCTGCCTCGCCATTTACCCAAGAATTCAACGACCCCCACAAAAACAGTTCTGATTTAAGACTAAGCTCCTTGCGAATTTACAAATCACAGCAGCTTGGCTGTGGATCTCCGTCTAATAATTACCGACACAAACTTATTTAAAAAATCATTAAAGCCGTCCGTCTCGTCGCAATTTAGAGTTAATCATGCAATCGTTAACTCTTTACACAAGTACTTAAGTTTTAAATGAGTTGTCTGTCCCTAGGTAGACGGCACTGGACACTACTTTTATTAACCTGTAGTCACGCACCAATTTTGACCAGCTTCACTTGTTGAGGATTCCATCTTGTTTACCCAGCAATCAATAAGGGTTAAAGAAGAGTCGCAGGGAGAAGTCACTCACCGCAGTCGCATCGTCGCTGTTGATGACGTCGCTGACAATCTTTTTTTGCTTGAGGCCGTTTTACACGACATTGATGATTACGAACTGACCTGCTTTGAGGATAGTCAAGAAGCCCTGCAGCATGTGCAAAGCTGCCCGCCGGATTTGCTGCTGCTGGATGTGATGATGCCGGAGCTGGATGGCTACGAGTTTACCCAGCGTGTGCGTGCGGACAATTCCCTTCCCTACATTCCGATTCTCCTGTTGACGGCTCACCATGAATCCAGTCCCATCAAAGGGTTGGACCATGGGGCAGATGAATTTATCCGAAAGCCGATCGCCGTTGACGAGCTGAGTGCGCGGGTGCGGGCTTTGTTGCGTTTGAAGAAAAGCGTTGATGAGCAAGTGGCGATGGCTCAACAGCGTGAGGATTTTGTGGCGCGTTTAACCCACGATTTGCGGACCCCTTTGGTGGCGGCGAATCGGGTCTTGGAAATGGCGGTGAACGATGGGTTTGGAGAAACGCCGGAACCCTTGCGCGACATGTTGAGAAGCGTCATTAGCAACAACAGCAACTTGCTGGCAATGGCAAATACGCTGTTGGAGGTGTATCGCTACGATGCCGGGAAAAAGGAAATGGCTTTTGCCCGAATCAATGTGCATCGCCTGGCGACGGATGTGGTGGCGGAGCTGGCCCCTTTGGCAACAGGGCGATCGCTAGAGCTAAGGATGGATGCTGACCCAAGTTTGGCGGTGTCAGATTGCTGGGTGATGGGCGATGGGCTTGAAATGCGGCGGGTGATTACAAATTTGGAGGGCAACGCCCTTAAGTTTACGGATGAAGGCGAGGTGGTGGTGCAGCTATTTTTGCTTGAGGCGGACCAGGTGGCGATCGCCATCAGGGACACGGGAGTGGGTATTCCCCAGGGCGAGAAGCAAGAAATCTTTAACCGATTCCGCCAGGGACAACATATGAGGGCGGGCAGCGGGCTGGGACTGCACCTGTCCCAGCGGGTGGTCGAAGCCCATGGTGGTCGTATTACCGTTGACTCCACAGTGGGTCAGGGCAGTTGTTTTACGGTTTGGCTGCCAAGAGCGGCACTATAAAGATGATTGTGCAAAAAGATGATTGTGCAAAAAGCTGCCCACACACAAAGCTGCTTTTGTCTTTGCTTGCTTGGATTTCTACCGCAGCTTCAGCGCATTTGGATCCTTTGAAAATCTCGCAGAAGACTTGAAGGGCGGTGTCTAGGGAGGTTGGGTGGAGGCACTTAAAAGCTTAAGAAGCGTCTCTATCTTGGTGATTATCACTCCTAAGGGTGATTCGCCTTTTTAATATTTCGTCAAGAATAATAGTAGTGAAAGCCCAGCGTTAACTTCAAAGTAATTCTGCTTTGTCCGTTAGCGTAAACAGTGTAGAAAGCTTGATGCAAATTATCCCTTTGGGACAATTTTCAAAGGCTTGATTTTCAGACTCTTAATTGTTAGCTGAAGGCTCGGCTCTTGCCGTTATTCTGTAGCAAACTTCAAGGGAGTTTCAGGACTCACACGGAGTTTCAGGACTCACGTCGCAGTAGGCTTCCACACTGTCAACGTGCTCCAAGGTTCTAGCTGGTATACTTCCTGGCTATCTTGGTCGCTGAAATTAATAGTAATTTTAAGCAACTTCCCATGGAAACTAAGACAAAGCCTAATCAAACCGCTGTTAAGAAGAAGTCGACAAAGTCTAGAAAGTCAGCACGCAAAAAATCCAACACCGACTCCGTACGGGCCTATCTTCAAGCCATTGGGCGTATTCCCTTACTTAGCCACGAAGAAGAAATTGAGCTGGGGCGCTGGGTGCGGGAACTGTCCGAAGCAGAGGAGAAAGAGTCAGCATTGGCTGAGACGTTAGAGCGATCGCCCAGTAAAGCTGAGTGGGCTAAAGCTTTAGAAATTTCAGAGTTGGAGTTAGACAAGAAATTAAAGAAAGGCGCTAAGGCGAAGCGCAAAATGGTGGAGGCAAACCTACGCCTGGTGGTGTCCATTGCCAAAAAGTATCTGAAGCGAAATCTGGATTTGCTGGACTTAATCCAAGAGGGTACAGTAGGGCTCCAGCGAGGGGTTGAAAAGTTTGATCCTTCCAAAGGCTATCGATTTTCCACCTATGCTTACTGGTGGATTCGCCAAGGCATCACTCGGGCGATCGCCGAGAAAGGTCGCACCATCCGCCTGCCCATTCATATCACTGAAAAGCTGAATAAGCTGAAGCGTGCCCAGCGAAATATGACGCAGTCTCTTGGGCGATCGCCCAAGGTTAGTGAGCTAGCGAAGGAGCTGGATCTGCCGGAAAACAAGGTGCGCGATTATCTGAAGTACATGCGATCGCCCATGCCTCTGGACATGTACGTGGGTGACAATCAAGATACAAAATTAATTGATTTATTGGAAGATACGGGAAATCGCCCAGAGGAATATGTCACCCGTAAATCCCTGCGGAAAGACCTGGAGCAGGCACTGACCTTGCTCACAGAAAAGCAGGCATCGGTGCTGCGACAACGCTATGGGCTGGATACCGGAGAAACCATGACCTTAGCGGCCATTAGCCGGACTATGGGAGTCAGTCGCGAGCGGGTGCGCCAGCTCGAGCGGGAAGCTCTGCGGAATTTACGTCAGCGTCGTCCGGGATTTTCTGAGTACTTAGCTAGCTAGAACCAGCCAATTAAAATCAGCTTAAAATAGGCGAGTTTTGTCGCTTCAGGTGTCATCTTGAAGTGACAAAACTTGATGAGTAGGAAAATAGTGTGTGGACTTTTATTAGACCTTGGATGGTTATTGCGGTGGTCACTTTGGCGATCGCCAGCTTATCCAGCCTGATTCAACCCCAAGGAGTGCGGTGGTTTAACCGTCAACAGCGACCCAGTTGGCTAACCTTTGAAGGACTAATTCCTATTATCTGGAGCATTATTTTCGTGGCGGGAGCCCTGTCCGCCAACGCAGTTTGGGAGGCAGAACCAGGCACTATGGCAACCTGGCTAAGGATGGCAGGCTATGTGGCTTTAGAGCTATTAATTGTGGGCTATGTGCCCATCATGTTTTGGCTTAGAAGCTTGCGAGTGGGAGCCATTATTGGCTGGGCTGGATGGGTATGGGGCGTTATCCTAACGATTTTGATCGTACCAGTTTCAACCCTGGCAGTGTTGCTATTGATTCCTTACTTGTTGTGGGCTCCCATTGGCAGTATTGTGACCCAACAAATGGATCAGATAAACAGAACACGCCCTTAATCTTTAATCCAACAGTATTTTTTCCCAAACCTATTTTCTCAAACTTATCTTCTCAAACCTATTTAATTCAAAAGCACTGTAATAATTTTTAGTGGGTGCATTATTCCACCACGTGAAATTTACAATGCCCATTAAAGACAAACCTTGAATTTAAAATATAACCCTTGAAAGATGCGCAAGTGCTGGTTAATCGCTTAATCTAGCGATTATTTTTCAATAACGCTAATGACTTTAAAACGCGTGCCAGTGTGGACTTATGAGCGTTTGCGCCTTTACTTTCGAGTTGCCCGGCGATCGCTACGAAAAATTTGGCAACAGGCTCGCGATCGCTCTCAAATCAGAAGCGAAAAGTGGACGTGGCTGCGTGAAGAGCCCATCTCTTTAGAGGTATTAAATCGAAAGCTGTGGCGAGCGTCTAACGCCACGATTAATTACAGTGTCCGCACTGGCGTCTCTGCCATTATTGCCACCGTAGGACTGCTGACGGACAGCACCGCCACCATTATTGGCGCAATGATTGTTGCTCCGTTAATGGGTCCCATTAGCAGCATGGCTTTTGCCCTTTCCCTAGGAAATCGCCAGCTCCTTAAACACGCTTTTATTTCCTTATTTATTGGCGTATTGATCACCGTTAGCTTGGCCTATTCCATTGCCCTTCTAAGTGAATTACATAGCTTTAACGAAGAAATCGTTAGTCGAGTACAGCCCACATTACTGGACTTAATTGTTGCTTTGGCTGCGGGCGCAGCAGGGGCTTTTGCTATTTCCAAAAGTTCCGTTGCTGATGCTTTACCGGGAGTGGCGATCGCCGTTGCCTTGGCACCGCCCCTTTGCGTTGTGGGTATCGGCATTGCCATGGGATCTAGCCTGGTTTTTCAAGGAGCAGGGCTGTTATTTTTAACGAACTTAGCTGGTATTTTATTTAGCGGCACCCTCGTTTTTATCTGGCAAGAATATGGCACCTTAAAAAAAGCTCAGCGAGCTTTAGTCGTCACTAGTATTTCAATTTTGCTATTAGGTTTACCCCTGGGACTTTCCCTTAGGGAATTAGTTACGGAGGCAAAGGCTCGCAACCTAGTTAATGTATTGATTCGCCGCCAAACTGTTACTTTTAAAGACACACAAATTCGCACCTTACGTGTCGATACCCGAGGCGAAATTTTAGCTATTCGTCTGGAGGTTGCTGCACCTAGGGGAAGGATCAATCAAAATCAAGTGCAGCTTGTACGAAGCTTTTTAGAAAAGCGTTTAGAAAGGTCGGTAAGACTTGACGTTAGGGTTTTACCCGTCGAAGAGTTCCTTGCTCCCCCCAGTGAAAATACAGAGTTTTAGGCACTCCCTTTAGGAAGAAGGCACTTTAGAACCTTGAATTAAAACTCTGTGTGCACTATCCGTTCTGTAAACACCATTCAAGCCAATACGCTTCATTGCAGATGAGGAGCTCAGCAGTAAAAAATCTAAAAATCAAAAGAGGAGGAGATTAACTTATAAAGCTGAATCTCCTCCTCTTTATTTTTTAATTGAATCGTCATATTGAGTCGTCATGTGGTCCACTCTTGAACTCGTAGCACAGTCAGTGATCGCTGAGGGCCATTGTCCGCGAAGCGTTTGCGAAGCCAATGGTGTGAACTCAGCTTCACTACGTGACTCAAAACTGTCCTGCTTTTTATCAAACTGACCATAAAGTGGAATCATGCCTGACCTGCTAAAGCCTAGCTGTTGAACGAAGAACTTCTGTTCAGCTCCCAACGCCTTTCATCTCGCCGGTCAAGCTTTTCTTTTAAGTGCGCTTCTTCACCACGCTTAAGACCAAGCCCGTGATTGTCAGAAACAGCGTCTACGGTGCTTTTATTCGGGTCAGGCTCTGGGGCACCGGCAACGCCTCCTTGTCCGTCCCAAGCTGACTCTTTCGGGTTGCCACTATTAATAGTCATTGATTCTCCTGTAAGTGAATTTAAAAAAGCAAAGGGCGCAGCGGTAACGCCAGAGGATTGAGTGTTAGCTGAAGGCTGTCATCGTTTACGGTCGCCTCTTGAATTCGTAAAACTGCCAGCGATCGCTAAGGGTTTTACGAATTCGCGAGACATTTGCCAAGCAAATAGTGCGGATTCAGATTCGATTACGTGGTCCGAAACCGTCCGACTTCTCATCGAACTGGCCATCAGTTTCAAAGCCTTCAGGCATAAGCGTTTCAGCCCCTCGGCACTTTCTGCCTTGAAAGGGCATGTATTCCCCACCACGTAAGGCCTCAGATGCTCAACGGATGAAACAACGCCCCAGCGAAAATGTTGCTGCTAGTTGGCGTTACACCAGCACTTTCTCCCGAGACCAAATACCGCTGTCGTCAACGTCGTATTGTTCTCGCACTTGATTCCAAGCTTCCTCCTCCGCTTTCAGAGGATCGCCAGTCTCGTCCAAAATGGCGTTGTAGCGCTCCACAAAGGATTTTTGAGCGTCCTTAGATAGGTGCGATCGCACCTCCGGCGACAAATCCTCTACGCTCGTGCATCGTCCTTCACAGGGGCGAGGCAATGCCTGATCCACCGTATGAATTTCTTCGCCGCCAAACTGCTCCAGCAACGCTTCAAAACCTTGAACTTGCTCAGCAGGTACGTCTATCACAAGAAAGAATTCGCCCGCTTCCAGCCGCGTTTGATACACCGCTGCCTTATCTTCAGGCATTCCCAATGTGGTCAAAACGGAAATTAAGCCAGCTCCGGCACTGGCAGCGATCGCCCCGCTGGTAGCGCCCAAGAGCACTGCCCCCAACGGACCAGCCGCAACCACTGGACCAACGAAAGGAATAAACAGTACGCCCACCCCTGTCAAAAGGCTTAGTAAAGAACCGAACAGAGATCCGAAAATCGCTCCCGACTTCAATCCATCCAGAATTACATCGCGCTTGGTGATAAAACCAGAAATGCGAGTTTCCGTCTGGAAATTACGCCCGATAACCGACACGTGATCTCGGGGAACACCTTCCTTCAGCAGGTTACGAATAACCTCATCAACTTGCTCCTGAGTCGAAAAAATAGCGGAAATCGCTCGGTCTGCGTTGTATTTAGTTGCTACTGTCATTAAATTCTCCTTTTCCTTGGTAATACTTTTCTTGCGTTTTTCAGGTGCTAAATTTGCCAGAAAAACGGCTGAATTACGCCCCTGTAGGAACTGGAGTTTCTTCTTGATAAAAGCTGCGATCACCTGTCGTGGTGAAACTGTCTCCCTCAATAAATGAGCGCAACATCCATGCCATTTTTTCGTGCTCTTCCATAATTCCAGTTAGGAAATCAGCAGTTCCTTCATCATGGAAGTCGTTGGAGCAACGATCAATACTGTTACGCAAGCTCCTAATCACTTGTTCGTGATCAACCACGAGGCGAGACACCATTTCATTAGCACTGGGCAAATCACCAGGGTGTTCACGTAGGGTGGAATTGCTGATAAATCCTTCGGCAGTGCCCACAGGGTAACCACCTAACATACGCACTCGCTCGGCATAATCATCCACATAGCTTGATAGAAGCTTGTAATGACCTTCCCACAACTCATGCAGTGTGCGGAATTGAGGACCAATCACATCCCAATGGTATTTCTTCGTCTTAATTAGGAGTAGGTAAGTGTCTGACAAACCCTGATTAAGTAGTTGAATAACGCCTTGTCGTTGTTCTTGTGTTAAACCAATGTTTAACGGACTCATAAAGTTAATTACCTCATTTAATTTCCTCTTTATTTAACCGTTAAAATCACTAGAATTCATCTACTATTCGAGGGATATTGTTATTCTTAAGTTCACTGAAACAGAAAACTCTAACCGTAAAATTGTCAATAAAGCAAAGTCTAAAAAGTATTTTTCACGTGAAACAGTCAAAAACATTTAAGATTTTTCAACTGTTCTTCCTATCTATAGATAACGTCAGCGTCAAATCGAGATATTTCATAGATAGGACTGGCTTTCCTCTACTCTCCACCTTCATCGGAGGCTAGGGCAAATCTAACTCCATAACCTCTGATGAAGAACACTCCTTCGCGCTTCTAAACATTGAACCGCCAGGGAGTTTCTTCTCGGAGCCCTTTTAATGGCAATAAATAATGACCACCAAGGGTCGAGGTTTGTCATACGAAATCCGCTTTTTCAACCCCAAATTGAGAGTTATGCAGGCCACCAAT
>CALGDE010000078.1 GCA_937883785.1 uncultured cyanobacterium | reverse complement strand
AAAGCCGCTCTATGGCTACCCTTCACAGACTTGTGCCTAATGGATAGCTTATCAAAGGGGGGCTTTGTGTAAGTCCTGTACGTGACTAAAGTTGTCCTATCGCACTGACCATAATCGATGACATGCCCTAGAGCACCACATGCCCTGGATCACCTGCCCTTTGGCGCTTTCAGCATTGGGGCTGAAATTAAGGCTGAAAGCATCGCAGGGCAGGCAGTCCAAATGCTACAGCTTTCTTGTCTCAAGAGTGCGCACAAATTGCAACGTTCTTTCTTTGTGATGGTCTATTCCTTAACCTTGATGAAATTAAGTCTCCGTTGGTGTGGCGGCTGATTGAGTGTGGCGAGTGATCGTTCCGCCATAGCTGTCTTTCCTCGGAGTGTGAGGAATGATCATGAAACCAACTCTGTCGCGATTAAGCCTGCTGACCCTGTTAAGCCTTGGTGGTGCCCTGTGGATAACTGATGCCGCTGTGGGGCGATCGCCCGGAGAACCTCATGACGTTAAAGATTATTCCGTCGAAAACCCCGTCGAAAATTCCGTCGAAAATTCCGTCGAAGATTTTGATGCCGCCACCGCGCAGGATCCTGTCCCAGGGGCTGATCAGCTAGCCCAAGCCAGCGCCGTAACCATAACGGGACTAACCGTTGAACCCACGGATAGCGGCGTGCAAGTGGTCCTTGAAACCGCTGGGGGAGCCTTGGCAGAACCCGACACTTCTCGAGTTGTGGGCAACGCGCTGATTTTAGAAATTCCCAACGCCCTGTTGGGGCGCGACGCACTGGAGGAATTTCAGCCGGTGGAGGGTATTGCCCTGGTGCAGGTGTCGGAGCTGCCGGACAATCGCATTCAGCTTTCTATCACCGGCACCGACGCCCCGCCCACTGTCCGCATTAGCGCTGGCCCTTCAGCCTTAACCCTAGCCGTAACTCCCGGCGCTCCCAGTGGCGATGGGGGCGACGATGCCATTCAAATTGGCGTTATTGGGGAAGGGGATAATTACTATGTGCCCAACGCCACCGTAGGCACCCGCACCGACACACCTTTGCGGGACGTGCCCCAGTCCATTCAGGTGATTCCTCGGGAAATCTTGGACGACCAGGGAGTCATTCGTCTAAACGAAGCGGTGCGCAATGCCAGCGGTGTGGTGGTGAACTCTAACGATCCTCGAGGGCAGCGATTTGGGATTCGCGGCTTCGGTAGTTCTTCAGTGCTGCGGGACGGGGTGCGTCTGGCGAACGGCGGCGTGGGCAATATTGGCTTTCAGGAGCTGGCCAATATTGAGCGCATTGAGGTGCTAAAGGGACCGGCATCAATTTTATTTGGATCCCTTCAGCCCGGCGGCGTAATTAATCTGGTAACTGAGCAGCCCCTTAGGGAGCCCCGGTATGAACTCAGTTTTCGCACCGGCAGCCGCGGTTTGCTGGAGCCGAGCATTGATATCACCGGTCCCCTGACCGCCGACGGTAGTATTCGCTATCGCCTGAATGCCCTGTATCGCACCGAAGATTATTTCCGCGATTTTGAGGCTCCCGTGGAGCGGTATTTTATCGCCCCGGTAATTGCCTTTGATATTGGTGACGATACTAATCTGACCCTAGAAATGGAGTATCGCAACGATCGCCGCCCCAATGATTTTGGGGTGCCGGTGATTGGTGACGCCATTGCCGATATTCCCCTAGATCGCGCTGTTGACGACCCCCGCGACGAAACTACGGGGGAGTCATTTCGAGTAGGCTATCGCTTTGAGCATCGCTTTAACGAAAACTGGAAACTGCGTAACTCATTCTTCTTTCGGCACTATGAATCTCGTTTTACGTTTAGCATTGCCGATGTGGCGGTGGGCTTGGGTTTAATCCCAGAGGTGTTCAATGACACCACGGGAGACCTATTTCTCTACGCGTCCCGCGTGCGACAGCCGGCCAGTAATTTAGAGATGCAAACCAACCTGGTGGGTGAATTTAAAACGGGCTCCCTGGAACACACCTTGCTGGTGGGCATTGACTTCCTCTCCTTCCGCGGAAACGACGGCGCTGAATCCCAAACCTTTATTCCGCCGAATCCCAGCAAAATTGGCTTGCTGAACATATTCAATCCCAATTACGATGCTCTGCCCACGCTGGACCTGGAGGACCTATCGGTGGTGCAAATGAGCGAATCATTCACTGACAGTCTGGGCATTTATGTGCAGGACCAAGTCAAGATTCTAGACAACTTGATTTTGCTCGCGGGGCTGCGATTTGACTCGGTGTATCAAGAGTCGGAGCAGTTCGATTTTCTGGGGGGCGCCACCGAATCGGAAAGCGAAGACACCGCCTGGAGCCCTCGGGTGGGGCTGGTGTATCAGCCGTCGGAGGATATTTCCCTTTACGCCAGCTACAGCACGTCCTTTACGCCCAACTTTGTAACCACTTTGGGCGGGGGGCTGCTTGAGCCGGAGCGCGGTCGGCAGTTTGAAATTGGCGCCCGGGCAGAGCTGTTGGAAGATAAGCTGTCTATCGGTTTAGCCCTGTTTAATTTGGAGAAGGACAATGTGGCGGTGCCCGACCCCCGCAATCCCAGCTTTTCCGTTGCCAGCGATGCCCAGCGCAGTCGTGGCATTGAGCTAGATATTATTGGCGAAATCCTGCCGGGGTGGAACGTTGTCGCCAACTACGCGTACTTAGACACGGAAATTACCGATGAGGACGATCCCAATTCGGGCAATCGAATTTTCAACGCCCCTGAGCATGTGGCGAATCTTTGGACCACCTATGAAATTCAGTCCGGTGCTTTAGAGGGGCTGATGTTTGGGGGTGGTTTTAATTACGTGAGCGATCGCTTCGGCGACCTGGACAACAGCTTTGAAGTGGACAGTTACTTGATCACCAACGCGGTGATTGCCTATGAGGGGAGCAACTGGCAGGCGGCAGTGAATTTCCGCAACCTGTTTGACGTGGACTACATCGAAAGTGTTTTCAACAGCCGCAGCCGGTCTAACTATCCTGGCGAAGGATTTACGGTGGTTGGATCTTTCTCAATTCGCCTTTAAACCTTTCAATGCCTCCGTTTA
Organism: uncultured cyanobacterium; assembly: GCA_937883785.1. GTDB lineage: Bacteria > Cyanobacteriota > Cyanobacteriia > CACIAM-69d > CACIAM-69d > CALGDE01. The sequence continues at coordinate 841 of CALGDE010000078.1, read as the reverse complement.
ATGGTCCAGTTTTGAGAATAAAGATGAAACCGCCCGTAAAGTTGACCGGATTGAGGTTACCTCTGCTAATGCTCTTGAGCCTTGGCGGGACTTTGTTTACGACCGACGTGACGACGGCGCGATCGCCCCGGCGGGAAAAGTCCCATGGGGTAACCGCCCAGAATGTTGAGCAACTTGCCCAAAGTCAAGCGGTTACGGTCACCGGCTTAACCGTTGAGCCGACAGATACTGGCCTACAAGTTGTCGTGGAAACGTCCGGGGGAACCTTGGCGGAGCCGGACAGCTCACGGATTATCGGCAATGCGCTGATTCTAGAAATTCCTAATGCGGTGCTGGGGCAAAATGAATTGGAAGCATTCCAGCCGGTAGAGGGTATTGCGCTGATAGAGGCGTCGTCGCTACCGGATAATCGCATTCAGCTTTCTATTACCGGTACCGATGCTCCGCCCACCGTTAGCCTTAGCTCTGGCGTTTCAGGGCTGACCTTGGCAGTGACTCCCGGCGTTCCTGGGGGCGATGGTGGCGATGCTGCCATCCAAATTGGCGTGGTTGGTGAAGGGGAAGACTACTTTGTCCCTGAGTCCACCGTGGGTACCCGCACCAACACTCCCCTACGAGACGTGCCCCAGTCCATTCAGGTGATTCCCCGAGCTGTTTTGGATGACCAGGCGGTCACTGGTCTGAACGATGCCATTCGTAACGTTAGTGGTGTGGTGGCTGGCGATAGCGATCCTCGCACGGAGCGTTTTGCGATTCGTGGTTTCGAACGCGCTCCCATCCTCAGGAATCTATCCATTAGGCACAAGTCTGTGAAGGGTAGCCATAGAGCGGCTTTTAGAGT
>CALGDE010000077.1 GCA_937883785.1 uncultured cyanobacterium | reverse complement strand
TGGCGAAAAGCTATGCCAAGTAAGGATTACGCCGACTTGTGCCTAATGGATAGCTACCTGGGGATGAGGGGCCGGGGGATGAGGGGCATTCAGGTTTCTTGCGTAAGTCCTGGCTGAAGACTTCCCTGCCCCTAATTTTGAACGACTCCAGCCTGCGTACAAGCTTTCCAAATCTGCTTTGGACTGAAATAGCAACGCGCTATATTCGGCGCGGCATTGCTCCCCAGAGATCTTTTCACGGCTCGCTTGTTAGGTATGACGATTGAACGCTGTCAAAAATAAACGGAGCGAACCCCGGTGGATCACGCTAAACTCTTACAAATGCTGAGAAAAATTAACAGAACGAAAACCATGCTGAAGCAGATTTCACATTTGATTAAGTCCAATCGCCCCAGTGAAACCGTTTATGCTCACTGCGATGGTCCTTGCGGTGTGTATGATCCTTCTTCGATTCGCGTTGCTGCTGAAGCCGTTGTTTCGATGACCAAGAAAATCCTAGCTTTGGAAGTTCCCAGCGCTGGCGACGCAAAGGCGATGGCTGCATACCAAAACACTGTGGCTCGCTATGTGGCGATCAAGGAAGAGCAGGCTCACCTAGCGAAAACTGAAATGTTGGTGCTGTGGACTGACTACTTCAAGCCTGTTCACTTGGAGAAGTATCCCGATCTACACGACACTTTCTGGAAAGCTACCAAGCTATGCTCCGCCTGCAAGGTAGAAGTGAGCGAAACCCATGCTGCTGAGCTAATGGAAGCTGTGGAAAAAATCCACAACATCTTTTGGTCCACTAAGGGGCGCGATGTCAGCTGGTATACCGCTAGCTGAGGCAGCGCCAGCTTAAACATAAGCCCAGCTTTGTTTGGATCCGCGGAGTTATTGTCGCCGGTTCCGGACAGTGGCTGGGGTGAATTTTGGCTATGGCTGTGGCGATCGCGCCGCCGGGTAGAGGTATCGGGGAGTTCCATGCTTCCCACCCTACGTCCGGGAGATCAGGTGTTTGTTGATTGTCGTGCCTACGACCGTGCTTCTCCAAAGGTGGGTGATTTAGTGGTTGCCTGGGACCCAAGGGAGAAAGGTCGAGGTTTAGTGAAGCGTGTGTCGAACACTTTTGGCTCTGGGAAGAAATTTAGCTTACTCGGTGACAACCCTGATGAAAGTACTGACAGTCGCCATTTCGGCGCCATTGGGCTGGATCAAATTTTAGGCAAAGTCACCAGTCGACTCCCTTAGGATCAAAATCCCAACTAAAAATATCCCAAGCGCCTCCCCTTGTTGGCGCTTGGGATATTTTTATAGGACTAGGAGACACAACTATCGAGGAGATAACTCTCGGGCTTGCGCTTTTAAGGCAGATACTTTTGCACCACGCTCCAACCGGAAATCAATGCCAAAAGAAGGGCGATCGCAATCCCCCCATTACTTATTAAATGGACTCGCCGGGCCCAAGACTTTCCCTGTAAAATCTGCATCGCACTCCATGCCGAAACCAGCGTTAGCTGCACCGCAAGAATGCCAATGGGCAAATGTACCGAATGTCCTAGGCTGCCAAAATGCCCCAGCGTACCCACTACCCCGATCGCCAATAGAAATAAAATCAGCAGCACCATCACAACACCGAAGCCCATATGCACCATGGCTAAGGTGGTGATCGTCCCACGCCGCTCATCCTCCGGTAAATTGGCTGGCTGTCGAATCCAGCGAAAAATAAAGAAACCGCTGCCCGCCAAAATGACGTAGGCCACCATTGCCCCGCCCATCGACCAAGCTGCCGCTCGCCACAGCCACATAAAATCCGGTAGTGCCACAGTCTCGACGAATCGCCAAAGTAACAATAGCCCCACTATATCTACCGCAATGGGCTTATTTATCGCCCCACCAGCAGGCGTTATAAAACCATAGAGAATGGTCCAAATCTTTATCTAGATTTCTGTCAGAAACCTTTTTTAAATCTGTACTTAAATCCTTGACCGTCCAACCTATTTGTCCCTCCGAATTAAGCACTGAATATGTTGCGCTAATCCAGTGGGTTAAATGCAACGTCATAAGTGTCATAAAAATAACGACCTGGATTAGTTCTGTGTCGACATCCAGGTCGCTATTCAGAGACCATAACTAGCATACTTATTAGCAGCTGCTAAGCATTTTCGCAAAGCTATTAGTCCCATTTATCTCATTACAATGGTCTTGCATTTAAACAGGTCAGTGATTCTAAAGTTTGACTAAAGTCATCACAGGAAACTGCCCAAAAACCCCCTACATTGCCGCAGAAATCACTGGAGATTCTGAGGATTCAGCCCCTTCCTCGCCGCGGTCCAACAGCTCCAAAGTCCCGTTCAACTCCTCTTGCACCGCCAGCTTATGACAGGGGATTCGGTCGGACAAAATAGCGCTCGCCATCATGCCAGTGTGCACTTCCAACTGCCCCATACCAGGAGCTTCAAACACCAGTCGTTGCCCAGGGAAGACAACGCGCTCAAAATACCAATTAGCCACGTTAGTAATACGTACAACTTGAATACGACTGGTCGCATTAACGTAGCAACACAGGATGGGTTTAGAGCCATCTGAAGAAGGAACGGGATCAAGAACTTGAGCCATGGCAATCACCAGTTTTTTGCAATATTTAAGGGATGTTTTTAGCCTAGCACTGACAACAATATTTATGTTGTAAAGGGAGTTACCAATCCTTCAATTTCCCTTCGACAAAGGATAAATAAAATAGTCCAAAAGGAAAGTTTATTGGTAGCGTCAACAGTGTTAACTTACGGCACAGTCCCACATGTAACGCCTCTTTCCACAGGTAGATCCATCAAGAAATATGCCTTTTTTATATCTGATGACTTGTGAATTTTTGATAAACGATCGTTACAGAAGTCCACAAAGCAAATAACGAGTAAAAAGGGGCCCATGTTCGATACTTTTTGGTGGTTAAGTCGTTTAAAGCTAATGGTTTCGGGTATGAAAGTGTGCCCTAAGAAGCCCGGCTTTAAGGGTGGATAGGGTTTGAGAATCACGCCTACAGACTCAATTTGTTTCAGGGACTAAATTTGCTACGTTTTAAGTGCACTTGATGCGGCTTACCTAGATCTAGGGTGAAAGCTTTTAAAGGTAGATTTGGTTTATTCTGTTAATCAACTGAAGTTGAATTAACAGTGTTGACGTCGTGTGTATTGATTTCGCGTTTGCCTTTGAGCCAGAGGGCGATCGCCGCAAGGATTCGCTAGAAAGGTTGTAATCGTCACCAATGACCTGCCCAAAGAACGTCAGCCTGTGAAAATGCCTTTGAGTTTGGGCGAATTTGTCCTCAAATAAGGTCGTGAATGGACAGCCACTAAGCTGGGAAAGTTATTCACGGGAGCAATACACTGGGGCAGGGATAAACCAAATATCCATATGCCAAAGGTCGCTCCACTGAAGTGGACAATACTCCGGGGAGTGGCAAAAGTAACGGAAGAACTTACCTAGGCGTTAGGCACCTATCCCAGACACCCGTTGGGCAGTGTCATCAATTAAATTTCATAAGTTTCAAGACACTTGCCACAGGGTTTACGCCCCCTGACAAATGTCTCTGAAAAGACGGTGCAGTATCCCTGACGGCTAGGGATTGGTAATTGATTTATGACCTGCTTTGAACCACCTGTTTTGTGGTGATGCCGTCATCGTACAATTCTGCTCAACTTCAAATTTGTTTGATTTTTAACCAAGTTAGCGACTTTTATTGAAACTTATATCGTGACTATGGCAGTTTCCATTAGCGTTATTGTTCCGGTTTTTAACAGCGCTGCGACGATTGGTCGTGCTTTGGAAAGTGTCTGTGAGCAAACGTGTCAAAGTTGGGAGTTGATTGTGGTGGACGATGGCTCCACTGACAATACTCAGCAGGTGATTCAGGAGGCTTTTGATGGGGCGCTGGCGGTGCGAGGCGATCGCCTAAAGGTGATTAAGCAGGAAAACCAGGGCTCGGCGGCGGCGCGAAATTTGGGCATTAAGGCGGCAGCGGGAAAGTGGATTGCATTTTTAGACAGTGATGATTGGTTTCTGCGGGCGGATAAGCTCACTCAGCAGTTGGCGCTGGCGGAACAGGAGGGGGCGGACTGTGTGCACACGGGCTGGCAGCGGGTGGACGACAGTGGGCACTGCATTCGAGAGGTAACGCCTTGGGATAATGCGCCTAATTTAGACCTCGTGGACTGGCTGCGATGGAAGCCGATTCGCCTTAGTGGGCTGTTGGTGCGTAAGGGGTGGCTGGAAAAGGTGGGTGGTTTTGATGGATCCCTGCGTCAGTCCCATGATGTGGATTTGATGTTGCGGCTAACCCAGGCGGGCTGTCGATCAATCTGGTGGCGGGCGATCGCGGTGGCCTACCGACAGCATGGTGCCAACACCACTCGCAAGGCGCGGGTTCAAGCCCAGTCCGTGCAGGCGTGGCTAGATCGATTTTTCCAACAGCCTGGGTTAGGGAGAGAGATTCAAGATTTAGAGGGAGAGGTGCGATACAACACTTATGTATGGCTTAGCTGGGTGCTGTATCGCGGCGGGGAGTTTGAGGAAATGGGGCGGTATTTGCGGCGATCGCTCAGTTTCAGCCCCCATTTACGTAGTGCTGCCCCTAGCCATTGGATTCGAAGTTTTCAAAAATTCGCTGAAGAAATTGGGGAAACATTCAATGCGGACCATTTAACGGACCAAAAGCAATGGCAACAAACCTTGGCGTTGGTGTTACCCATTCGCCCCATTCAACAACAGATTTTAAAGGATGACTATGGGCAGCTGGAGATTTCAAAGGAACCCGATACCTTTGTTCTGTACCGGATTTTAGGGAATGACTTACCGCCGCGCCATAGTCCTGAGCAAACCATTAAAAGCGTGACCTTTCTGCTGGAAAATGAGCCTGAGCTGCCCCACTGTGAAAAGCGCTGGGTCTTAAATCGTATTGTTAATCCTGAGCAGGAAGCCAGGCTGATTGAGCTGCTGAAATCTTATAATCAAAGCTATTTTTCTATTCCCTATGTGGAATCAGAGTACGCAGCAGTGAACTTTGATTTAGATGACTTTCCAGAGCCTGGATATTTTTACAGCAAAGCTTTTGAAGCCTTAGACAAAACCGCCAAAAACCGAGCGTTAGAGCACCCTTACTCGGGCAAGAATTGTTACGTAATGAACAACAATGGTGCTCGAAATGCAGCTCTTTTGGATGGCAAGAAAAGGGCAAAGTGGGTTTTACCCTGGGATGGAAACTGCTTTTTGACCGAGAGAGCTTGGAACGAAATTGTTGAAGGGGTTAAAGGTGCGCCCCATCATAAATATTTTATTGTTCCTATGATGCGATGTTTGGATAACCAAGATTTATTGGATCCAAATTTAGAACCCAACCCGGTGGAAGAGCCTCAGATCTTATTTCGTCGGGATTCCATTGAGTTATTCAATGAAAAGGCGAGATATGGGCGTCGTCCTAAGGTGGAAATGTTGTGGCGACTGAAGTTTCCAGGGAAGTGGGATCGGTGGAGGCTTGACCCTTGGGAGCGGAAAAATTGGGTTGAATCTGATGAGGTATTTCAGTTCAAGCCGGTTGGCTGGGTAGCCCGCTTATTTTCTGGGGTATCTCATTTGGAAACGGGGGATATTGCAGCCATTAAAAATCGAGGGCAACAGAGGGTTTTCGCTATTTGCAATTTCTTAGACACCCTGGACGAAAATATTGCTCGGCAGGAATTTTCGGCGGAGAAACTCTGTATTTATCAAGAGAAAACTTTGGAGGAGAATCGCGATCGCTGGAACGATCAAGATCCCGCCATTCAGAGAATTATCACCCAACTTCTACGGGCTGCAGACGATAGTTTAGATAATCCGCTGTACTCGGTCACCCATAAAACAACCTTGCCCCCCAGTGGCGATGCCCATGATTATTGGCATCCGGCTCCCTACTGGTGGCCAAATCCCGATACTGCCGATGGATTGCCCTATATTCGCCGTGACGGGGAGCGGGTGGAGGGAACTCGGATGTATGAAGTTAAGAGCGATCGCTATGATCGCACCCGCCTGCAACGACTGTTTGACGAGACCATAACCTTAGCTTTGGCGTGGTATTTTTCCGGGAATTTAGCTTATGCGGAACGGGGAGCAGCCCTGGTGCGCACGTGGTTTATCGAACCCGAAACTCGCATGAATCCCCATTTGCAATATTCCCAAGTGCGCCTGGGTCACAATGATAATCAGGGAAGCAGTTTTGGAGTTATTGAAACTAAGGACTTTTACTTTCTTTTAGACGCGGTGAGACTGCTAGAGCGGTCGGGGCAGTGGACTGAAGGTGACAGGAAAAGTCTGCAAAGTTGGCTATCTGAATTCCGATTGTGGCTGGAAGAAAGCCCCCAGGGACAAAAGGAATTAAGGGAAAAAAATAACCATGGCACCTGCTTTGATTTACAGCTTGCGTCCATTTGTGCCTACTTGGATGATCCGCGAGCTTTATCTCATATTTTCCAGCGATCGCAGCTAAGAATTGCGCAGCAAATTGCACCAACGGGGGAGCAGCCGGAGGAATTAAGACGAACAACCACCGCCCATTATTGTGCGTTTAACTTGCAAAGTTCGGTGAATTTAGCGCGACTAGCAGACTGTATTAACTACGATTTATGGTCCGTTGAATCCCATGATGGCCGCAGTTTAAAACAGGCTTTAAAGTGGTTAATTCCCTTTTATGGGCGAGATTGGCCCTTTCAACAAATTGATCCCTTTGATAGCGATCGCCTGCTGCCTTTGTACTGGACCGCAAAGCATCAGTACCCTGACGCCAATATTAAGCCCCTTAAAGCGGCTCCAGATCTTTACAACACCAAGGCTGTTTTCTTTCCCCATGACGGCATTCGACCTTATTGGAACTTGGGTTTTTAACGGTGTTGGGAAGATCTGGAATCCAAAAGGAGCAGCCTATTGGGTAATCACTGAGCCCATATTTGCACCCCCGTTAAATTGGTTGCCCACGGCAAGAATGGCGGCTCGGGTGGCATTTTGAAAGTGGTACTGTCCGTTGTCAATCCACTGGTTTTGACCTGGATCAGCGGCGGTGCCTAGGTCGGGGGCGGCGTTGGAGATCGCCACCATGCCGGAGCGCAGGTTTTTGCGGATCACGTTGCCCCGCAGCATGGGACGAGCTGACCCGGATACCACAAGACCATCGTTATTGTTGACGATATTGTTGTTAATTACTTTGGGGTTAGCGTTGCCGCCGATGGCTAAACCAAAGCCGGTGTCTTGAAACCAGCTATCGCGGATTTCGCCCCCCCCATTGCGGGCGACGGAAATGCCGTTTCCACCATTTTTATGGAACAGGGAGTTCTTAATCAGGGGACGAGCCGTGCCGGTGACAAAAATCCCATCTCGATGGCTTTGGTGAAAGCGGCTAAATTGCACAACGGGGTTGCCCGATTCGATCCATAGCCCCGTGCCTCGAATATTGGGGTTGCTAACGGAAATGCCGCCAATTTTAATGTTGTCTTGGGTCACCACCAGGGCAACATTTTGTCGGGCAAAGGTGCGACTAATAAAAGCACCGCCGCCGATAATTTCTACTCCTTTTCCTTCAGTATTTTCATTGCCCACAATGGTTACACCCTTAGGAATGATCAGGGGAAATTGTTCGCCAGTTTCCGCACTGTAGGTGCCCGCGGCCAGTTGAATGGTGTCCCCTGACTGGGCGATCGCCAAAGCCTCAGTCAAAGTGCCAAACGTTTCCCCACCATTAGGATTCACCTGCAAAATGCGAGAGGTACCGTTCTGATTGCTATCTTCGCTGGCAATATCGGCGATCGCTCCCTTTTCTGGGGCTTCCACAACTTCGCCAATGCCCCTTGGGGTTTCGCCTGGGACGTCAATCACATCAACATCAACATCAATAACGTCGGAATCGATAACATCAGCAATAACGTCAGCGGGAACAATATCCTGTTCGCTGCCCTGGGCTTTGGGAACGGTGGCGGCGATGGTGATGGGAATGATTAGGGCGATCGCCCAACGACGAACAGTGGGGCGGGATAGGGACTGTTGCAATAGATGATACATGGCTAAAACCTAAAGAAAAGATTGGGAAAAATTGCGTAGGAAACGAGTCGATACGGTGAGGAGATCGACTGGTTAACCTAGAGAAAATAACAGCCTGTAATGAATGATGACCCGCTATTTTTTCGTCTTGATAGCTTTTGATCGTGGGCTGTATTTTAGGGAGATGCGATGGAATCGATTGGTTTTCAGCAATTTCTTTTGCGTTTCGATTCCTGTTTATTGTGACTGGAAAGTTTGTGGTTATCCTATTGAACAACCCACTTTTTTAAACGCCACAAAACATCCTTGCCGCCCCAATAAGCGTCACAAAGATTGGAAAAAATTCCTGATGGTTTCGTCGGCGCTTTTTTATCGCCTACTTTGCCTCTTGCATCGATGGCGAATCAACGGCCGCAATGGAAACAGCGGGAGCGATCGCCGTTTCAGGATCCGGCTTTTGGGGATTGCGCAAAAATTCCAGGGCTTCCTTAATTACCACCGCTGTGGGCACGGCCAAAATGACTCCCAACAGACCACCCACCCGTGCACCGGTCAAAATTGAGACGAAAACCCAGAAGGGATTTAAGCCGGTAACGCTGCCCAACACCCGCGGTGCCACTAGATTTTCCACCACCTGTTGCACCAGCAACGCCGCCGCCAGGGCCTTTAGCGCCAGGCTGATATTTTGCAGCGCCACCAAAAATGTCACTAATCCAATGCCCACCGCGCCGCCGAAAGGCACCAGCGCCATGGCGCCGATGGTGATGCCAAACAAAAGGCCGAAGGGGATTTTTAGCAGCACAAACATGGCGATCAGTCCTAGCCCAATGCAGTTGGCAATTAGGAGCTGACCGATAAAATAATTTTGAAAGCTTAGGCGCAAAGTGGACGAGAACGGTTTCTGATACTGGCGCGGTAGCCAATTAACCAGGCTGCGCCAAATTTCGCGACTGTTTTGCAGTAGGTAAAAGGTCAGCACCACTGCCAGGATGACGTCCACCAAGCGCACCACCGTTAACACCGTTAGGCTAAGGGCAATATTGAGTGATCGCCCGGCAATGCTTTGCAGTTCATACTTAAGGCGATCATTTAACTGATTAATGGCTCCGTCAAGGCTGACGGGAAGACCAAAAATATCCACCTTGTCATTTAGGTTCATCAGCTGCTGCTGCCCGGAGTCGATCCAGTCCGGCAGCCGCGCCACCAACTGCTGCGCCTGGACAATCACGAGGGGCACCAAGGTGACGCCGATGCTGACCAACACTGACAGGGCAAGCAGAAACACTAAAACCGCCGCCGGTCCCCGGGGAAAGCCGCGATCGCTTAGCCAGGTAACGGGATAGTTCAGCAAAAACGACAGCAATGCCGCCACCAGTAGGACAGCAATTAAAGATTGGAAATAGCCGAAAATTGTGGCCAATGCCCAGGCATTAAGCACTGCTAAGGGGGCTGCCAGGGCGATCGCCACCACCCGAGCTAGGGGGGATAGGGTGCTCCACCACTGCATTAGCTTGCTGGGGGAAACCACCGGTTCGATCACCAATTCTTCCGCCGCCGATTCTTCCGCCGCCGATTCTTCCGCCATCGAGTTAGACGGCTTTCCAAGGGCTTGGGATTTTTTTCCAGCTTCTTCAACCCTGGACTCATTTGCAGCGTTGTCAGGGCTATTGGATCGAGATGAGGCGGCGTCGGATAAACCGGACCCAATCATAGGTAATTCCTCGAAGCTGAAAAATGAAACTAAATACTTAGAACGCTAATGCTTGGAAAACTGATACTTAGAACGCTGGCTTTTACGGCGCTTTAGTCCCTGTATTCAAACAAACTTTTGAATTAAATTAATTATTTTTGTTCTTTAGCTATTCGCCTTTTGAATAGTTTAGGAGATTGTGCCTTACAACGCATCTACCCACTGTCGTAAGGATAGACCCAGTCCCAACCTATGAATCGGGGGATAATTTTTCCGCCTGTTTCCGAGTCACAATGCTGTTTTGAAGATAGGCTCCTTGGCGCTCCTGGGCCGTCTTGTAGCGGGCGTCGCTAGGCTTAACTTGCCCCATTAAATTGGACGCTTTTCGCCACTGATCGCTTAAGCTTTCCCAATCTTCGCGGGTGTTTGCTTTTTGACCATTGAGGGAGGCCGCTTCGGCAATGCGAACCGCTTGCACAAAGGGATCGGTGCTGGGGACGGGAGCTGAGGCTGGGGTGGAACCTGGGGACGCGGGACCTAGCCACCCGAAGTGCCAGGCTGCCCCCCCGAGTAGGGCAACGCTGGCGATCGCCCCGCCAACGGCTCCCAAAATCAGCGGGCGAGTGGAGGATTTTTTCTCAGCCCCCGCGGTCCAACCTTCACTTTGGGTTAGCCCCGGCAATTCCGTTTTGGGCTGCTGCTGATTTAAGTCCCGCCATATCCAACGAAACCAGTGGGATCGCTTCAATTTCCCTTGATGGGACCACAGCAAATGTTCTGGATTACGTTCAATGGCGTCCAGCCATAGCAACTGCTGTTCCCGCACCAGCCGTCCAAATAAATGCACCCGTGAAATCCCCTTTGGCGCAATATTTTCCAGCGTTTGCCAAATCCGATTAACGGTTTTGTCCTGGTCCAGCGATTCAGCATCGGGCGCTTCACACAGCAGCTTTAGGGTGCGCCCCGATAACATGGCTCGCGTTCTTACCCCTCCACTGCCAAGGCGATGGTTAAGCACCTGCACAATAGCGGCAATGCTTCCCCCGCAGGCTTGGCGATACACATCGTCAAAATCACTGCGCTCAAGCCAACTATCGTCGTCATTCTGACGTTGTTTGCTTAGGCTATCCACGATCACTCCTGACTTTGTATGCAGGCGAAGGCGTGTGGTCAATTAAGCTCCCGAAGCTTTATACCGTCGGAAATACACGCCTTTCACAACAAAACAAACAGAATATCCTCGGGCTACTTCCCACGGATATGAGTTTGAGACTTAAATGTTGAGGCTTAGTGATGACAGCCCTCAAAGTTAATGGCTGAGTAATGGCTGAAATCTTTGCCTCGGCAACTATTCGCCCCATTATGAACCGATTTGAACGAAATCGATAATTCTTGATGGGTGTTTATTAACAAGCTGAATGTACCGATTCTACCCATGCCAATTTTTTATGCCAATTGTCCAGGGGCTTTCCCCATTGGATCTCAAATAGCCCCCAAAATTAATGGCGGCAAAGGCTTTAGTTCTTAGCATCTTTTCCCTTAAACATCATGTACCTCCTATCGCTGCGTCAATCTTCTGACCCTCAGGAAATAAGGCGCTTCAGGGAACTCGCTGTGGTTTGGATTAGTTGCGCCCTAAATTAGCCAGTGCACTAGTCCATAAGCAAGCCCGGCGCTACCTAAGGGCACCGTTAGGTTATCAATACCGACGAAGGAAATTGTTTCCAGTGCCGCAGCTGCGATCGCCACTCCCCCGGCAATTAACCAAAGCTGGGGGAAACTTCCAAACGCCAGCCATAGCACTCCCGCCGTTACCAAACCGCTAACCAGTCCCATCACCGCCGATCCCTCCCAGCTTTTGCGACCGCCTAGAATTTCATACTGGTGTCGCCCCCACCGCTGCCCGACTAGCCCGGCTAATCCATCCCCCCACGCCATTACGCCGATGCCCAGCGCTGCGAAGTAAGGTTCATCAACGCCCCAGAAAATGGCGATCGCCACCCCCACGCTAATGGCATAGAAAAACGTGCCCAAACTTTTGCGTCCCACCCCGTTAACGCTGGGCAGGATGGACACTCGATAAGAAATCAGAGCAACTGCCCCCGCCAGCACCGCCGCCACAATTCCCATCCATGCGGGGATTCCTAATAGCCAGGCGAACAGCACCACGTTGCCGGTGCCAATATGGACAATTTTCCGCCCCACCTCCGCGCTCGCTAACTCTCGCCGGTAGAGCACCTCCGACAGCAGCACCAAGCCCCCCAGCCACGCCGCCACCAGGATAATTCCCTGCCAAATTGGAAAGGTTCCCACGTTTTCAGCGATCGCCTCAGCCGCCATATTTCCCAGCCCGCCTACGGTATTTCTGTGGATACTGCTCAACCGTTATCATACAGACGAAGATCCAGTTGCAATCGGGTTCATCGCTACCTATGCGGCACTTTTTAATCGCTTTTTTAACCGGTCTGATCAAGACTTATCAGCTGCTGGTATCCCCCCTGTCGATGCCCACCTGTCGGTTTTACCCGTCCTGCTCCCACTACTGCATTCGGGCGATCGAGCGATTTGGACCGTTCAAAGGAAGCTGGCTAGCACTGCGGCGAATTTTAAAGTGCAATCCCTGGGGACCCAATGGCTACGATCCTGTGCCTTCTCTCTCCACGAACGGCGATATTTTGACTGGCAATACGTTTAACACCGACTCACTATTAAATGTAAATGCCCCACTGCCCCGAGCGCCTCAAAACTCGACAAAACCATAGTCATTTCACGCTTGTGGCTTAGGATTTGCAGCCATAATTTGCAGCCATAAAGCGTTCCCTTCAAGTAGTTGACTCGGCGGCTATTGACTCGACGGCGACTAATCCAGCGTACGTAACGTCTGCTGGCAAAAGCTTAATACTTTATTGACATCAATTCTCAGCAAGCTAAAAGAGTGGGGAGGGGCGATCGCAGGATTAGCCCCATATTCTCAGTTTCACGTTTTAACAATGGGCTTTTAGTGCCCCTTTCCTATGGCTAACGACATCTCCTTGAACTACAGCGATCTTCTGGAAATGTTGGCAGAATCTCAAGAAGTTCCAAAACAACAGGAAACATCGCCGAAGATGAGGTCAAGCTACCGGGCAGAGGGACACGAGGTGTCCTGGGAGCTTTATAACCCTTTCGGTCGGTGGTCGAGCCGTGCCATTGATGTGAGGGAAGGGCTAAACTTATCTGTCGTCGAATGGGATTTACAGCAAGACTTCAGCCTCACCATCGACGAACAAATGCAGCCGATGTTTGGGTTCAGCTTCTGTGTTGGCGGCGATTTCCTGACCAAAATAGCGGGCTCTGATGCTGAGTTTAACGCTGATCCTAGCGAAGGTCATGTGGGCTTTTTCCAAGGGGATGTTAAAACAACCAACCAGGCGGCGGCGGGGGAACAGGTGACGCTGGTGCAGCTCGGTGTTGACCCGTGCCTGCTGGAAGCGTTAACGGACACACCGCCGGATCATGCTTTGCATCCTTTGAATGGGATTTTCTCTAGTACTCAGGAGGGGTTTCAATGGCGGGCTCAGAAAGTCACCCCTGCTATGGCGATCGCCCTGCACCAGATTTTGCAATGTCCTTACCAGGGCTTAACAAGGCGGGTTTATTTGGAAAGCAAGACCCTGGAGCTGATTGCCCTTCAACTTAATCAGCTCAATGAAGACCAGTCCTCTCTACAATCTTCTCCCACCCTTAAGCCTGAAGATATGGCTCGGATTTATTTGGCTCGGGATATTTTGATTGAGAATTTGGGCGATCCGCCGTCGTTGTTGGCGTTGGCTAAGCAAGCTGGCATTAACAGTTTCAAGCTCAAGCAGGGATTTCGCCAGGTTTTTAAGACCACGGTATTTGGATATTTGCATGCCCATCGCATGGAAGAGGCGCGGCGCCTATTGGAGCTGGGGCAATTCAACGTTACCCAGATATCACAGGCCGTTGGCTACGCCCACTCGGGTAAATTTGCCGCAGCATTTAAGAAAAAATTCGGAATCACGCCAAAGACCCTTAGGTCGCGTTGATCGGCGCGTTGATGAACCTCCAGATCCCTACAGGGCTTAAGGAAATACCCTTTGGAGCTGTCTCAAGAGGGGATATTTTTTAACCTGCCTCCATAGCAAGGTAAGCGCATACTCTCGGCGAGGAGCCGTCAACGCTGGAAGTCTGCGCTTGCTTTAGCCTTATGAGCCTCGTGATTTGAGGTGTTGTATAGGAGGAATGGCATGGTGAGAGAGTGGTTATTCAAGGGCTAGGATGGCTGGTATTTGGCTTCGGCGATGATTGCCGTGGCGATCGCACAACCTGTTGTTGCTCAAGAGCCGGGTATTGCCCAAGGGCTAGAAGAACCTATATCGCAGCAAGATCAAGTAAGCGTCACTGAAATTACAGGGGTTCAGTTAGAGACAACGGAAACCGGATTAAGCCTTGTTTTGAGTACGGCGGCGGGGACTCTCGATATTCCACCAACATCAGTCTTGGGAAATGCTCTGATTGTGGATATTCCCAATGCAACGCTTAATTTATCTGACGGGGAAAATTTTCAGGCCACTGACCCCATTGACGGTATTGCTCGGATTTCGGTTGCTAAATCCCCTGACAATGTGGTTCGAGTGGCGATCACAGGTTTAGAGGCTCCACCGGTGGTGGCCGTCAGTGCTGATCGGCAAGGGTTGGTGTTGGCGATCGCCCCAGACTCCCCCATCGCAGAGTCCCCGGCTAGGGCAGATGACGGAGCGCTACGGATTATCGTCACCGCCGAAAAAAGGCCCGAGGATCTTCAAAACGTTCCCCTTAGCGTGACCGCCCTAACGGAACAGGATATTGAAGATGCGGACATTACTTCTTTGGACGCGATCGCCCGGAACACCCCTAACTTTTCCTTCTTCCCTAGCGGTAATCGATTCTTCTCCCTCTACAGCATCCGAGGCATCTCCAACGCCTCCAGCCTAGTGAATCGAGATCCCATCGACTTCTACATCGACGGAGTGCCCACTAGCCTGGCAGCCTTCACCGACTTTGATTTTCCCGATCTAGAACGGGTGTAGATCCTGCGGGGTCCCCAAAGTGTTCTCTACGGCAGAAATGCGATCGCTGGGGTGGTGAATATCATTACCCAAAAGCCCACCAATGAATTTGAAGTTACCGGCAGCGCTCAGTATGGCAACTTCGACGATCTTGATTTGCGAGCCAGCATCAGTGGTCCGATTATCGACGACGAGCTATTTTTCAGGCTGTCGGGTAGCTATGGATCACGGGATGGTTATGTGCGCAACACGCTGCTAGACGAGGATGTGGATGATCAGTCTGGTTGGACCGGCCGCGCTCAACTGCGATGGGTACCGTCGGAGGAGTGGGATATCCTCCTTAACGCTTCCTTTGAAGACTATGACGAGGGCGGTGCCCCCTATGTAGCACTCGGCGAATCAGATCCCTTTGAATCCGAGCAGGACTTTAATGGTTTCAATGAGCTGACCTCCGACTCTCAATCTTTGAGAATCGCCTATACCCATCCTGATTTTCGAGTTACCTCAGTTACCGCGCGACGTTTTTCTCGCACGGCGTTTGAGTTTGATGGTGATGCCAGCACCATTGATGGGCTACTGCGCACCCTGAATGAAGCGGATAACAGCATCTTCAGTCAGGAGCTGCTAATTCAGTCACCAGAGGATGCTGAAAAATTCCAATGGACCGCTGGCGCTTATTTTGAATCAAGCCAGATCACTCAATCTGATAATGGTCTTGAGTTTGGAGCCGATGTGGCGCTTTTGGGGTTTCCGTTTCCTCCCGGTGCCAGCAACCTTGCCGATGTGGAAGTCGATACCACCACCTTTGCTCTCTTTGGTCAGGTTAGTTACCAGCCCGTTGAAGCGTTGACCTTAACCGCAGGGTTGCGATACGAGTCCACCCGCAGCACCTTAGAAAGCTTTGATCGCTTTCTGCTTATGCCCGGCAGCCCCCCGTCAACCCTGGTGTCTCTGGAGGATATTGAGCAAAACAATACTGAACTGCTCCCTTCGTTTATTGCCCAATATCGCTTTAATCCCAATCTGATGGTGTACGGCAGCATCATTAGGGGCTATCGACCGCCGGGGGTGAACCTTACGCCATCCACGGAAGAGACGGCTACGTTTGAGGCGGAACGGTCTTGGAACTATGAAATTGGACTGAAGTCTTCCTGGTTGGACGATCGCCTAGGGATTAACCTGGCGGTATTCCATAACCCGGTGGAAAATTTCCAGGTATTGACCTTTGACGATCAGCTGGGGTCAGTGATTGAAAATGCCGACGTCAGTATCACTGGCGCTGAGCTGGAGCTGAGGGCAACGCCGTTAGATGGCTTAGACATCATCGCTGGACTGGGCTACGTCAATGCCGAATTTACGGATTATCCCAACAATGATGATTTTGTGGGCAATAAGCTGACCTATGCGCCGGATCTGACCTACAACTTGGCGGTGCAGTATCGCAGCCCCAGCGGATTCTTCGGGCGGGTGGAGTTGCAGGGGGCTGGTATCACTTATTTTGAGGCTGATAATTCTGTCAAACAGGATCCCTATGCGATCGTAAATGCCCGCCTAGGCTACGAAGGGGACAACTACGGCGTTTACCTGTTTGCCAATAATATTTTCGACACCGAGTACGTGAATCAGGCGTTGGCTTTGCCTCCCATTGGCAACCTTGGCATCTATGGCGCCCCTGGTACATACGGTATTCAGTTTAAGGCTCGATTTTAAAGCGCTACGGTGCATCGTCCTTTTTTGTGGCGCTCCCAGATCCGCCAGGCGAGAAGCCCATTAGATTGTTGATAAACTCTATCAATAGTCTGAGAGCGTTGTGAAGAGCGATCGCATAATTAGGATGCGTTATCAATTAACATCCAAAAGTTTTCGTCCATAGGAATACGCATCCCCCAGAAGAGAAAACACTAAGGGCTGTGACGACTGAACTTCGACTTGAATTGGCGGCAGGACCTAATGCAATGCTCGATGATGCCACCTCTTTTTGACGCCTAATCCTCATGCTTAACCGCCATCATCTCTCCCTGAACTACAGCGATCTTCAAGAAATGCTGGCAGAACTACAGCAGGCAGCAGAACGCCCTGAAACAGGCATAAATTATCAAGTCAAAGGTAATGAGATTTTATGGCGGCTGCATCAACCCTTTGGAACGATGCTTAATCGTTCCATTTCCCTGAGAAAGGGCCTCAATTTATCGGTGGCTGAGTGGGATATGACCCAAGATCTCAGTCTTACGATGAGCAGCCAGGCTCAACCCTCCTTTGGCTTCAGCTTTTGCCTTTCTGGCGGTTTTTTGACGAAAATATCCGGCTCAACTGTAGACATGGAAACACGCACTTCTGAAGCCCAATCTGGGTTGTTCCAAGGCGACATTAAGGCGGTGTCAGAAGTGATGTCTGGACAAAAGGTTTCCCTTGTACAGCTTGATGTCAACCCAGATTTATTGGGTGAGTTGTTAGAGGATTCAGCGGACGACGTCCAAAAGTCCTTAGACCAGATTTTTTCCAATAGTCAAGCAGGGTTCCAGTGGGAGACTCGCAATATAACGCCCACGATGGCAATTGCCCTGCGTCAAATCATTCATTGCCCCTATCGAGGTTTAACAAAACGACTTTACTTGGAAGGTAAGGCGTTAGAGCTGATGGCATTACAGCTTGATGCGCTGGGTGAGAAAGTCCCTGCTCTCCCATCCTCCTCTAGCCTGAAGTCTGATGATGTTGCTCGGATTTATTTAGCGAGGGATATTCTCATTCGTAATTTGGATACTCCCCCGTCTTTATTGGCATTAGCGAAAGAGGCTGGCATTAATAGTCTCAAATTAAAAAAAGGATTCCGCCAGGTTTTCAACACCACAGTATTTGGCTATTTGTATACGCACCGTATGGAAGAAGGAAGGCGGCTGTTGGAGCTGGGGCGCTTAAACGTGACTCAGGTCGCACAGGTGGTTGGTTACACTCACCCGGGGAAGTTTGCGGCGGCATTTAAGAAAAAGTATGGAATTACGCCCACAGCCTTTAAATCAAGCCGATCCGCATCTTAAAGCAGAGGCTAAATACCTCTCGGGTCAGAAAAGATACCGCTTGGAGCTGTGTTGAGATTAATTCTTATTTACTCTGAACTCATAAATCGTGCAATTCAAGCTTGAGTCGTTGAGGAGTGGTGTGGTGAGAAAGTGGTTATCTGATGGCTTGTGCAGATCCTCTGTGGCTGCTGTGATCGCGATGGCGATCGCCCAACCGGTTTCAGCCCAGGAGGCAAGGGAACCGCTATTGGAGCAAACTCAAGCAAGTTTGACTCAAATTACGGAGGTAAGAGTCGATACAACTGAGACTGGCTTGAATGTTCTCTTGGAAACCGCTGACGGATTGCTTGAAGGGGTATCAACCTCCGTCATCGAAAATGCCTTAATCGTCAATATCCCTAATGCAGCGCTAAATTTGGCAGGCGAGGACACCTTTGAAATTGCCAATCCTGCGGCGGGCATTGCTCTAATAGTGGTTTCTAACGTATCGGACAATGATGTTCAGATCGTTATGACTGGCTTGGAGGCTCCACCCACTGCAGCGATTGAGACCGATGGACAAACCTGGATATTAGGGGTGATGCCGGGCAGGAGTGGGCTAGCGACAGACGATCCGACTCCTAATGATGAGGGGATTCGAATTGTTGTTACGGCAGAGAAAACCCCTGAAGATTTGCAGGATGTTCCCATCAGCGTCACCGCCATTACGCGGCAGGAAATTGAAGATGCGGATCTAACTTCATTGCAGGCGATCGCTGGCAATGTGCCGAACTTTTCCTTCTTTCCCATTGGCGATCGCTCCTTCGCCGTGTACAGCATTCGCGGGCTTTCGAACTCTTCCTTTATCGCTAATCGCGACCCCATAGACTTTTACATCGACGGAGTTCCTTACGGCTTCTTATCATTTATTGACGTCAACCTCCCCGATCTAGAAAGAATAGAAGTGCTGCGCGGTCCTCAAAATGTTTTGTACGGGCGTAATTCTATTGCAGGGGTTGTCAACCTAATCACCCGCAAACCTACGAATAAATTTGAATTTAACGCCGTTGCTGGCTATGGAAGATTTGACGACTTAGACTTAAGAGCCGGAATCAGCGGGCCAATCATTGAAGATGAACTCTTCTTCCGATTATCCGGAAGCTACGATTCATGGGATGGTTACTTGCGCAACCCATTCCTAAATGAGGACGTTAATGAAAACTCCAGAGGCACAGGGCGAGCGCAACTGCTGTGGACCCCGTCCGAAGCCTGGGAAGTCTCCTTAAATGTCGCCTTTGACGACTATGAAGACGGTACCGGAAGCAATATTGTCCTGGGCGAGGGCAACGATCCATTTAAAGTCGAGCAGAACATCGACGGAGTCAACGACCTAACAATCAATTCGCAAGCCTTTCGAATTGCCTATACTCACCCTGACTTTCGCATTACTTCTATCACCGCTCGCCGCGAGTCTCGTAGTCAATTCAACAGTGATGGTGACCCCACGGTTCTTGACGCTCTGGAACGTTTAACCGATGAAGCGAGTAACCGGATCTTTAGCCAAGAATTACGGATACAATCCCCTGAATCGGCAGACCGCTTCGAATGGTTGCTAGGAGGGTATTACGAGTCAAGCCAGCTCGATTCAAAGGATAATGGCTTTCGTTACGGCGCTAGTGCTGCAAACTTTGGAATACCGTTTCCAGAAGGCACCCTTAACTTAAGCAATGGCGAGGTTGATAGTAAAACCTTTGCTCTTTTTGGGCAATTAAGCTACCGTCCCATTGACGCTCTTACCCTAACGGCGGGGCTCCGCTATGAATCCACTCATAGCACGCTGGAAAACTTTGATCGCGTTATTAGCACCCCCGGTTTGCCAGATACAACATTGCTTTCCCTCAGGGATGTTGAGCAAGACGGCGATACCTTTTTACCTCGCTTTGTTGCAGAGTATCGTTTTACCCCGAATCTGATGGCTTACGGCAGCATCACACGAGGCTATCGGCCGCCTGGTGCCAATTTAATTCCGGGTAATGCGGAAACTGCGACCTATGGAGCTGAGCGATCTTGGAATTATGAAGGCGGTTTGAAATCTTCGTGGCTTGATGATCGTCTAGTGGTTAATTTGGCTGTGTTTCATAGTCGGGTTGACGACTTCCAGGTGCTGTCATTTGATAATTTGGGCTCGGCATTTTTGGCGAACGCTGATGTCAGCATCACTGGCTTCGAGGTTGAAGCCAGAGCAACACCAATGGCTGGGCTTGATGTTATTGCAGGATTTGGGTTAGTGGATGCTGAATTTTCTGATTCTAATAATCCTTTTTCTGGAGATGATTTAAGCGGCAATAAGCTAACCTTTTCCCCTAACTTTTCCTACAACTTAGCGGTTCAATACCGTAGCCCTATGGGAATTTTCGGCAGGGTTGAACTACAAGGAGTAGGGGAGACTTTCTTTGATGATGCCAACACGCTTAAGCAGGATCCCCATTCCATTGTGAATGCTCGCCTAGGCTATGAAACGGATGGTTTTGGCGTTTATTTATTTGCAAATAATCTCTTTAATACTGAGTACATTAGCCAAGCATTTGCTCTTCCTCCCATTGGAGATATTGCCTCCTTTGGAGCCCCATTAACCTATGGCATTCAATTTAGAACCAGGTTTTAAAGTTAGGGCGTTCAATGAGTTTTGAAGGTCCAACCTAGGGCATGCCATCGATCAATTTCCAAAAGTCTTACCCAGTGGGAAGTACACGCCGTATCAAAAATGCGTTTAAAGCGCCTTTTTTCTTTTACACGTCAGTAGCATTACAGAGAATATTCCCCTTGCCTCAGGCTCCTTAGCTTTGATTACCGTTGAGCGTTTAAAGATGGCGGCGTAAGCCTCCTTAACTGATGACAGCCCTTAGATTATGGGTGCCACAAACCATGACTCAGTCAGCTTTTACTAAGCCGCCAACCGGAGTTTGGAGCATTATGGCTCCGGTTAAGGGGCGCATTGCCGGAGCGATCGCCCTTGCAGCCTTCAGTGCGATCGCCAGCCTCGGTTCACTGTTGATGATTCCTCAGATTGCCGTCGAATTACTGTCCGAATCGCCGGATCCTGCCGTTATTTGGCGTTGGTTAGGGCTTGCTGCGGTGCTGGTGGCGATCGCCTTTACCTCACGGCTGGCGTCCTCTGCCATTTCCCATCTAGCGGCTTTTAAGCTTGAAGTGATTTTGCGCACCGCCATGGCGGAACACCTGGCTCAGGTACCCCTAGGCTACGTAGTGACCCATGGCTCCGGTGCCATTAAAAAATGGATGCAGGATGATGTGCAGTCGCTGCACGCCTTTGTGGCGGACACGACCCCCCTTATCGGTCAGGTATATACGATTCCGACGCTGTCCTTGGTAATTGTATTGATTACCGACTGGCGGATGGCGATCGCCACCTTTGCCCTGCTCCCGTTGGGTATGGCTTTGATTCAGCTAACGATGCGGGATTATGCGGAAGTCCGAGAGTCCACTGATCGCGCCAACGAGGAAATTAATGGCGTCATTATCGAATTTGTCCAGGGTATGCAGGTGGTGCGCACCTTTGACGATGGCAGCAGCTCCTTTGCCAGGTTTCAAAAATCCCTCAATGCCTTTACCCAAAGTCTGCGGGACTGGAACGCTAAAACCAAGTTGCCGGGAAGCTTAGCAACCCTGCTTTTTGAACCCCTACCGCTCCTAATACCGATCATCGCCGTCGGCACCTGGTTAATGGCTCAGGGCTCGTTAACTTTTCCTCAGCTGCTGGTGTTTCTCCTGCTAGCCCCTCGTCTGTGCGGGGCATTTAAACCAATCCTTACCCTGTCCCACTTTGTTAATCAGTCAAAGGCGGGGGCTATGCGTATCGGTTCGGTGCTGGCGGAGCCCGCCCTTCCCCAGCCAACCCACCCTAAATCTCCTCAAGATGCTTCGGTTACCCTAAGCCACGTCACCTTCTTATACGGTGATCTTGCCAATGGCGATCGCACCGCCCTACAGGACGTATCCCTGACCATACCCGCTGGCACCGTAACCGCACTGGTGGGAGCCTCCGGCGCCGGTAAAACCACCTTGGCACGGCTCATTCCTCGCTTTTGGGATGTGACAGAGGGGGCGATCAAAGTTGGGGACGTGGATGTGCGACAGATGACTTCGGAAACCCTGATGTCCTGGGTTTCGTTTGTTTTCCAAGACACCTTTTTGCTGCACGACACCATTAAAGACAACATCAAGTTAGGACGTCCTAACGCCACCGATCAGGAGGTGGAAGCGGCGGCTCGAGCTGCCCAAGCCCACGAGTTTATTCTGGCCTTACCCAACGGTTACGACACGATCGCGGGGGAGCGGGGTTCCCGACTATCCGGTGGACAACGCCAGCGCATCACCATCGCTCGGGCGATTTTGCAGGACAACCCCATCGTGGTCCTAGACGAAGCAACGGCCTTCGCGGACCCTGAAAACGCTGCTTTGATCCAGGATGCGATCGCCGCCCTCACCCGCCATAAGACCCTAATCGTAATCGCCCATCGACTGCCATCAGTTATCAATGCGGATCAAATTGCAGTGCTTGACCGAGGAAGGCTGGTGGAGTTGGGGGATCACGATAAATTAGTCGCTTTTGGGGGTGTTTATTCTCGCCTGTGGAAGCGCTACCAAGAAGCTCAAAACTGGGAGTTGAGGGGAAGTGCCTCCACAGCGCCAACGGAGAAATAAACAGTCTGACCAACCGCATTCGTATCCCTATCTGTTCTGTAATTTCCAACGCTCTCAATAACGCTCCCACTTTTTCCCGTGACGGTTCATTGTTCAATCTCCATTACCTTTGGTACTCGCCACCATGCTTAAAACCTACAGGCGCATGATGGTTGTGGCCGGCTCTTACAAACCACAACTGCAAAAGTCTTTTTTACTATCAGTTATTGCTTCCATTCTCCAGGGAATCATCTTCGCCCTGTTCTTTCCGTTGCTATCGGCGTTGATGTCCCAGCCCATTGACGCTCAGCCAGCCTGGATCTTGTTAGGGCTGTTTGGGCTTCTGGTGGTGGTGGAGGGAGCAATCCGCTGGGAAGAGTTAGATTTTAGCTGGACGACCTCCTTGGACGTGGCCCACGAAACGCGATTACGCCTCGGGGAGAAGCTGCGGCAGATCCCATTGCAGGATCTAAACCAGCGGCGTTCCGGCGACTTAAATGTGGTGATGAGCGGCAATGTAAGCGAGCTGGTGATGTG
The DNA here is from genome assembly GCA_937883785.1 of uncultured cyanobacterium. GTDB lineage: Bacteria > Cyanobacteriota > Cyanobacteriia > CACIAM-69d > CACIAM-69d > CALGDE01. The sequence continues at coordinate 23,411 of CALGDE010000077.1, read as the reverse complement.
GATTGGCGGTCTGGTGACGCTGTTGATTCGAACGGTGGTAGTGCCATTAACTACGGTGCTTTTCACTTTGCTAATTGACTGGCGGCTCGCCGTGGCCTTACTCATTTTCTTCCCGCTGGCGGTGCCAATTTATCGACAGATGCGATCGCGAGCCCAAGCCAGCTTTCGTAAAGCGTCCGACGCCAATGTTGATGCTGCCTCACGGGTAGTGGAATATGCCCAGGGACTACCGGTTCTGCGCGCTAATAATCAGGTGGGGGAGCGCTCCCAAAGGCTACGGGCAGCGTTGGAAGGTCAAAGAATCGCTCAACAGCAGGGGCAGCGCCTCGTTAGTGTGCCCGTAGCCACAATGGCCACCCTGGTTGAGATCGGAATCTTGGTCATTATTGGCTTAGGCGTTCTATTTATTTTGCAAGGCACCCTATCCACGCCCGCTTTATTTGCGCTGATTGTAATTGCGATGCGATTTACCGAGCCCGTTTCCCAGCTTATTGGGCTCACCAGCATCTTTGATCTAATGGAAGTCAGCCTTAAGCGCATTGAAGCAGTGCTGGCGATTCCGGCACTGCCCGCGCCACCCTCTCCCACCGCGCTAACCCGATTCGATATTCACTTCGACCAGGTGTACTTTCGCTACGATAACCAAACCCAATGGGCGCTCCAGGACGTTTCATTCCAGGCTCCGGCGCGATCGCTAACGGCGCTGGTGGGACCCTCCGGCAGCGGCAAAACCACCATTTCTCGCCTAATTAGCCGCTACGCCGATATACAAGCCGGGACAATCTGCATCGGCGATGTCAATATCCGGGACGTGGACCCTGCCCACCTAATGCACTCCATTTCCGTTGTTTTTCAAGATGTGTACCTGTTCGACGACACCATCCTCAACAACATCCGCATGGCAAAGCCCGACGCCACCGATACCGAAGTGGAATCCGTTGCCCGCGCCGCCAATTGCCACGACTTTATCGCCCGACTTCCCCAGGGGTACAACACTCGTATTGGCGACATCGGTGGTGCCCTGTCCGGCGGTGAGCGTCAGCGCCTTTCCATTGCCCGCGCCATGCTGAAAAACGCCCCCATCGTCTTGCTCGATGAGCCCACGTCCGCGTTAGACACTGAAAGTGAGGTGGCAGTGCAAGATGCAATCAACCAACTGGTGGTGGATAAAACGGTGATCGTAATCGCCCATCGCCTGTCCACGATCGCCGCTGCCGATTTAATCCTCGTGCTGGAAGAAGGCAAAGTCATCGAACGAGGCTCACATCGGGAGTTGCTAGCGAGCCAGGGACGTTACGCAACTATGTGGGAAATACAGCAGCGGGCTCAAGACTGGCGGGTTGCGGCATAAGTGACGAAGCCGTTAGCGATCGCGCACAGCACAGCGATAGTGCGCGATCGCCGATGCCGCCCTGTCTCAAGTTTTATCCCACATCACATCAGGCGAGTCAGAGGAGTCAGCTCCCTGCGCAGTCATAAACGCTTCTAGATCGTGGTCAGGCTTAGCGATATCAAACACGTGCAACCCAAAATCGTTAGCCAAGTCTCGACAAACTCCCACTCCCCGTACGCTGTTGCCCCGCGCATCCAGCGGCGGAGAAAATACCCCAATACCTAGTCTGGCTGGAGCCAGGGCCGTAATGCCACCGCCCACCCCACTTTTTGCCGGCAGCCCCACCTTGCACGCCCAGGATCCGGAATGGTTATACATGCCGCAGGTAAACATCACGCTGACCACATCTTGCACATAGCGTTCATCCAGGGCCCGTTCTCCCGTCACTGGGTTGACGCCCCCGTTGGCCAGCGTCGCCGCCATTGTGGCCAAATCACGGGCCGTCACCATCACCGCACACTGCTGAAAGTATAGGTCTAAGGTTTCTTCAATGCGCTCGGTCACCATGCCGAAATTTAGCATTAGATAAGCGATCGCCCGATTGCGATGCCCGGTGGTGCGTTCCGACAAAAAAACCGGCATGTTGACGTCGTGACGGTGCCCCGTATAGCGCCGAAACATTTCTAAAATTCGCTTTAATCGTTCCGTAGGGTTCGCTCCTTTAATTAAGTCCGTTGTGGCGATCGCCCCGGTGTTCACCATGGGGTTATAGGGTCGATTTGTAGACTGATCCAACATAATTGAATTAAACGCTTCCCCGGTGGGTTCAACGCTTACTTTGCACTGCACATAATCTCGCCCGTGATCTTCTAAAGCTAGCCCGTAAACAAACGCTTTAGAAATCGATTGAATGGTGAACAACCGAGTGCAATCACCCACTTCAAAATACCTGCCGTCGACAGTGGCAATGCTAATACCAAACCAGTTAGGATTTGCTAAAGCTAACTCGGGAATATAGTCTGGCACTGCCCCCTCAATAACGCTTTGATAGCGAAGGCGAAGAGATTCTAAGTAGTCATCGAATTTAGTTTGGCTCTCTTTAGGTAAGCTTTTTGCGCCGTTTTTCTGATGGTTTGATCCTTTAGGATGTGATGCAGTGGGCTGTTGTGCCATGGTGAAAACCCATTGAGAAAAGTATCAGCTTCTATCGAGATATAAACAGGGGACGAATGGTTAAAGATGTCTTCTATAGTGGTGATCTAATAGGCAATAAGGCGTCATAAGAGGTGAATAAACTTATGAATATTGTTCAATCTGTGCAGGGCGCAACGCGATATCTTTTGGAGGCAACAGCACGGTTATTTTCCCCTAGCGATGATAACTATCCCGCCACTGGAATGCAGCCATTTTCTGGCGATCCAAATCATAAGTCTCAAAGAGATTTGAACTGGAACGATTAATTGAGTTGTAAGTAGTGCTTGTAAGTATTTATTCCCTGCTTAAAGTCTTGCAAAAATCCTTGCCAAAAATATAGTTTCAGTTAATTTCAAAGTCTGTAACCTCTGCTCTAGTTACAGAGTCGTCCCTCGCCGGATTAATGGGTATTCCTATTCATCTGGCGGGGGTTCATGGTTTGCGAGGTCTGTGCGGGGAATACGCAATAAATGATACTCGCCAATGCGGGCGATGGGCTTGCCGGTGGGAATTGCCGCTAAGTTAGCCTCTTTATATTTATCGTCGCCCACCACTAGCAATACCGTTGTACTGGGTTGGGCGTGATCGCCGGCGGGGGTTTTGCCGGGTTCGGGCCAGGTGGGTTGGGCCATGGATCGCTGGGCGTCTGTTAGACGTTTAAAGAAGTGCATAGGCTGTTGGGTGTAGAACGCCATGCTGGGTTTATTAAAGCCAGCCATCACTAGGGGTTCATTGGGCTGGCGGGTTTGCACTGCGGCGACGGAAATTTCCCGCAGGGGCTGTTGGCGCTGACTATCCAGCAGGAAAATAATCGGCATGGCGGTGGTGATAAAAAACACCACCAGGGTGAGTCCGGTAATGAGGGACAGGTGGCGATCGCGATCCTTCAAAATTGCCAAAGCGCTAAAAACGGTGGCAGCAGCAAAAACCACGGTGGCGCGGGGGAGCAGACCAGACTGACCTAGGGCGATCGCAATATTGGGCATGTCGGGGTCGCGGATGGTGGGTAGCCACAGGGGTGAGGCAATAAATCCCACGGTGAGCAGGGCGAAGGTGGCAACGAGGACCCAGTGGCTGGCGCGAAATCCCCAGGTTTTGCTGGAGTTCAAAAAGCTATTGGTGCCCGGTCGTGGTGATCGGGGGGTATCGTCCCAGTGCCCCGTCCAAATATCCCGCACCAAGAAGGTTACTAAAAGGGCGGCGGCGGGCATGGCAGGCAGGACGTAGCTGGGTAGCTTGGTGACGGCGATGCTGAAAAATCCAAAAATAGCAATTAGCCAGAACCCTGCGAATAGTCTGAGGCGATCGCGGCGGGGGCGATTAATCCAGGCGTTGCGGTTAAGCAGATTTAGCCGGGCAATGCTCCAGGGTAAGGACACAGACCAGGGCAAAAATCCCACGGCGACGACAATGAAATAGAAATACCAGGGGGCGGCATGTTGGTTAACTACACGGGTGAAGCGGGAAAAATTATGGTAGCCAAAAAATGAGTCGATGTAGGTTTGACCATGGATGGTGATGATGGCCACATACCAAGGCAGGGCAATGGCTAAGATCAGCGCCAGTCCGCGCCAGGGTTTGATTTCTCGCCAGATTGTTCCCAATTCGCCCAGGTATAGCCCAAAGCAAAAAATAATTAGGGCGGGCAGCACAAAACCAATGGGCCCTTTAGTAAGAATGCCTAGGGCGATCGCCAAATAACTCACCCAGTACCAGCGCATTTTGGGCGATCGCTCCGCCGTGGCATAGCCCCAGAAAAAGGCGAATAGGCTGCTGCCAATACAGGCGCTCAGAAGCATATCGGACACGCCCGCCCGTCCCCACACAATGGTTTCCGGCGTTAATCCGATAATGGCTGCCCCCAGCGCCGCCGTCCACCAGCGTCCGTCCAATCCCCAGGACTCCAATTTTTTCGATAACGCTGTTTTGTCACCGCTTTCCACCGCTTCCGCCGCAGGCACAAAGTTCCAAAGGGTGCAAAATCCGCCCACCATCAATGCCAGTGCCGACAATGCCGACGGCAACCGCGCCGACCATTCGTTAGCACCAATAATTCCGTTAAAAATCGCGATTCCCCAATAAATCAACGGTGGTTTATCAAAGCGAGTTTCGCCGTTGAAATAGGGAGTAATCCAGTCGCCGGTCACGGTCATTTGCCGAGCGGCTTCCACAAATAGCGGCTCCGTTTCATCCACCAGCCCCACGCTGCCTAGATGCCACCCATAGAAAATACTCCACAGCGCCAGTATCCATAGTCCTGCCAGGGCGATCGCCATAGAACGATTTTTGGGGCAGCTTGGGAGCGAAGAAGTGCCCAGGGGACGCGACGATGGGAGACCATTGGATTTATTCTGAGGGGGACTGTCCAAGGAAATATCGGCAGGAAACGGGTTGGAGTTGGGGGACACTGGGAAACCAGAAATCGGTAAAGGAAATTGACTAGGACATCTGCCACGTAGATATTTGCCACATAACTGGCAACATATTGGCAGTCTTAAAACGACAGATAACGACGATATCTAAAATGCCATTCAAGACGGTATCTAAGACGGTACTAGCGAAACCATGCAAGACACGCGCCTCAATAATCTTATTGCCGCCAGTGCCCGTCAGCTTAATGGATGGCTAGCAAATCCCTGGCGACGCACCTCCGTTCAAGGATTCGCCCTGCTGCTGGGCTTTTTTCTGGCGGGAGCGGCGGTCACCACCGCAGGACAGGCGGCGGTGTGGGATATGAGCGTAACGGCGGTGCTTATTGCCCTGTGCGAATTCATCAACATTTTGGTCTATCGTCGCGAGGTGCAGCGATCGCCCGCTTTGACCACCACGCGATCGCCAGAGGACCTGCCCCCGCCCCGCCGCCGCCGCCCTTTAATAACGGCGCTGAACCTCCTAAAAATCGGGCTAATGTACGGGTTATTCTTGGAAGGCTTCAAGTTAGGCAGTTAACGACAAAGGATTTGGACCATGGCTTCTGCGCTGGGCAACTTTCAGGTATTTGATGGGGATTTATCGGAGATCGCCCGGGATACCTACTTGAATGCCAGTGAGCTGGCGGTGGATACGGAAACCATGGGGCTGCGACCGTGGCGCGATCGCCTGTGTTTGGTGCAGCTTTGCGATCGCGAAGGGCGAGTGAGCGTGGTGCGCATCGAGCGCGGCCAAGAAGAAGCCCCTAACCTACAGGCGGTGCTAGAAAATGCCGACAGCACCAAAATTTTTCACTTTGCCCGCTTTGATGTGGCAACCCTGTGGTATCACCTCAATATCGAAGCCAGCCCAGTGTTTTGCACCAAAATCGCGAGCAAACTGGTGCGCACTTATAGCCCCAAGCACGGCTTAAAAGCCTTGGTGGAAGAACTGGCGGGCGTGGAGCTAGATAAAGGTGCCCAATCCTCTGACTGGGGTAATGCCATGGCTCTGTCGGACGAACAGCTGGAATATGCCAGCAACGACGTGCGCTATTTGATTACCGCTAAAGAAAAGCTAGAAGTGATGCTGGATCGGGAAGAGCGTACTGAGTTGGCTCAGGATTGCTTCGATTGCCTACCCACCATCGTTACTTTGGACCTAATGCATTACGACAATATTTTTGAGCACTAGGGCATGTCATCAATTAAGTGTCAGAAGCTTTACGCAGTGGCAGATACATGCCCTTTCAAAACAAAAAATGCTAGGGCTGAAACCGTTGCAGATAAAGAGTTTGGGCATTTAATGATGACAGCCTTTAGCAGATATTGGAGTGTTGGGACAGCCCCCTGTGATTGCGGACAAATAACATTGCGAACAAATAACAGGGTTTGTTAATGCCCATGGGGTTTTGTAGCGGGATATCATCATTCGCCATCAGCTCCCAGAAATGCCTTGAAAATGGTGACTGTCTTTAGCTGAAAAGCGGGACTGCAAGGTAGAAACGCGGGGTAACGCAATGGGGTTAACACCGGAACCAAGCCCGTCGTCCAAGGCATTAGTTAAATCGTCTGCTAAATCGTCGCCTTTTAAACCATCACCGTTTAAGGCATCATCCGCCCTGGCACCGAGGGATCTTCAACGATCGCCCACCTGTTCCCTAGAATTTCGTACCCAAGCTATCCAGCGCACCTTGACGGTACTAACCGCCCACCAAAATCGCTGGCGCATGGAAATGGCAGAGGTGCTGGACCGTATCGGTCAGGTGGCAATGCCCATGGAGCTATCCCAGTATTCCGGTTCTTTCGGGGTGATCGTGCAGCAGGCATTGATGCAGCTCGATGATGACCAATTTGCCCAGTGGGTGGCAGCAGTGTGGGGCGATCGCCACCCTCAGGCTCCAGGAGAGCTAGAGGACTGGGGTGTGGCAACTTTGGAATCTTGAGACGTCTACAGATTTGAATCGAAAGTCAATATCGGAAGCCAATGTCGGAAGCCAATACGGGCTAGTGAGTGGCGATCGCCTATTTCGCAAGGGTAGACAGCCCGCTCTACCAGGGTCTGCGCCAGGATAATGTTGGGATTAAGCCGAAGTGGACGGTGGCTTGAAAAGTAAAAGCTTGGCACGGAACGCTGCAACTTTAGCGATGGTTTAACGGAAATCTTAGTGTTTTCGCGATTTTGCAGCCTTCGGGAAAAGGGTTGGGAAAGCCTGGGTAAATGTAAGGCTTTTTGGTTCGGCGATCGCCCCACAAAGCGCCACGCCCCAACGATGGTCCCAGTGATAGGATTGTAATCATTTGAAACGTGTGCAACGGCAACTTCCGTCGCTAACCCTAAGACGCCGTTTTTCGCCGTCTTTTTATCCTGTTCTCCACCTTTTCTTAGCCAAGTTCTATCACTGCCATGTTTAAAGCTCTGCTGGGTGACCCCAACGCGCGGAAACTGAAAAAGTTTCGCCCCGACGTGGCGGAAACCCAACTGTTAGAAGAGGATATCCAACCCCTATCTGATGAAGAGTTGGCGAATAAAACTGTTGAATTTCGCCAAAAGCTAGAGAAGGCAGACAGCGACGACGAAATAGAAGATATCCTCGACGACATTTTGCCCGAGGCCTTTGCGGTGGTGCGCGAAGCCGCCAAGCGAGTTCTGGGCATGCGCCACTACGACGAGCAGGTGCTAGGCGGCATCGTTCTCCACAACGGTCAAATTGCCGAAATGAAAACTGGGGAAGGTAAGACCCTGGTATCCACCTTGCCCGCATACCTCAACGCCCTTAGCGGTCGCGGCGTCCACGTGGTAACCGTTAACGACTACCTGGCCCGCCGAGATGCGGAGTGGATGGGACAGGTCCACCGTTTTTTGGGCTTGACCGTTGGTTTGATCCAGCAGGGTATGAGCCCCGAAGAGCGCCGCCGCAACTACAACTGCGACATTACCTATGCCACCAACAGTGAGCTGGGCTTCGACTACCTGCGGGACAACATGGCCGGCAGCGGCAACGAACTGGTGCAGCGTCCATTTAACTATTGCGTCATTGACGAGGTGGATTCGGTGCTGGTGGACGAAGCCCGGACGCCGCTAATTATTTCTGGTCAGGTGGAGCGACCCCAAGAGAAGTACGTCACGGCGGCGGAGCTGGCGCGGCGCTTGGTGAACGAGGACCACTATGAAGTGGACGAGAAAGCGCGCACCGTGATTATGTCCGACGAGGGCTTTATTGCGGCGGAGGAAGCTTTGGGCGTGGATGATTTGTACGACCCAAAAGACCCTTGGGCTCACTACATTTTCAATGCGCTTAAAGCTAAGGAATTGTTCGTTAAAGACGTTAACTATATTGTTCGCGGTGGCGAAGTGGTGATCGTCGACGAATTTACCGGGCGGGTGATGCCGGGTCGTCGTTGGAGTGATGGTTTACACCAGGCGATCGAGGCAAAGGAAGACGTTGATATTCAGAAAGAAACCCAGACCCTAGCGTCTATCACTTACCAAAACTTCTTCCTGCTGTATCCCAAACTGGCGGGGATGACCGGTACGGCGAAGACGGAAGAGGCAGAATTCGGGAAGATTTACAACCTGGAAGTTACGATTATTCCCACCCACAAGCCCAACGCTCGCCAAGATGTGTCCGATATGGTCTACAAGAGCGAAGAGGCGAAGTGGAAGGCGGTAGCCGAAGAGTGTGCGGAAATGCACGACACAGGGCGACCGGTGTTGGTGGGTACCACCAGCGTGGAAAAATCTGAGGTGTTATCCCAGCTGTTGTCCCAGCTAGAAATTCCCCACAATCTGCTAAATGCTAAGCCAGAAAATGTGGAGCGGGAGTCGGAAATTGTGGCCCAGGCCGGTCGCGGCGGCGCGGTGACGATCGCCACCAACATGGCTGGACGGGGTACGGACATTATCCTTGGGGGCAACGCCGATTACATGGCACGCCTCAAGGTGCGCGAGTACTTTATGCCCAAAATCGTTAAGCCGGAAGAGGACGAGCTAGCGGTTAGCGTTCCCGGCGTTGGCAGCCGTAAAAAGTCCGCTGGCTTTGGCGACGATAAAAAGCAGAAAACCTGGAAAGTGTCCGCCGATATCTTCCCCACAGAGTTGTCCCCGGAAACGGAACAGCTTCTAAAGGACGCCGTGGACACAGCCGTTAAAGAATACGGGCTTCAGTCCATGACGGAACTGGAGGCGGAGGAAATGGTGGCAGTGGCAGCGGAGAAAGCTCCCACCGACAATCCCATCATCCAGCAACTACGGGAAGCCATCACCGCCGTTCGTAATACCTACGAGTCTCTGACCGATGTGGAGCACGACAAGGTGGTCAATCTTGGTGGTCTGCACGTAATCGGCACTGAGCGTCACGAGTCTCGACGGATTGATAACCAGCTTCGTGGTCGTGCGGGGCGTCAGGGTGACCCAGGTTCTACCCGATTCTTCCTAAGCTTGCAGGATAATCTGTTGCGCATCTTTGGGGGCGATCGCGTGGCAGGGCTAATGAACGCCTTCCGCGTGGAAGAGGATATGCCCATTGAATCGGGGATGCTAACCAAGTCTTTGGAAGGCGCCCAGCGTAAGGTTGAGACCTATTACTACGACATCCGGAAGCAGGTGTTTGAGTACGACGAGGTGATGAACAACCAGCGTCGCGCCATTTACGCTGAACGTCGCCGGGTGCTGCAAGGGGAGGACCTGAAGGAGCGGGTTATCGAGTATGCGGAGAAAACCATGGATGATGTGGTGTCGGCGTATATCAACCCAGACTTGCCCCCCGATGAGTGGGACTTGCCCAAATTGGTGGACAAGGTTCAGCAGTTTGTGAAAATCCTGTCGGACCTAACACCGGAGCAAATGGACGATATGGCGCTGCCGGAAATTCGTCTATTCCTCCACGAACAGGTGCGCATTGCCTACGATATGAAGGAAGGCAATATTGACGCGGTGCAGCCTGGATTAATGCGCCAGGCGGAGCGATTCTTTATCCTTCAGCAAATCGACACCTTGTGGCGTGAGCACCTCCAGCAAATGGATGGCTTGCGCGAGTCCGTCGGCTTGCGCGGCTATGGTCAGAAGGATCCGCTGATTGAGTACAAGCGAGAGGGCTATGAGCTGTTCCTCGAAATGATGACCAACATGCGCCGCAACGTGGTGTACTCCATGTTTGAGTTTGAAGCCCAGGGCTCGCCAGAACCGGAGCCTGTGGAAACGGTTTAAAACGGTTTGCCGTATAGGTAGAAGCCAACCTTCGTAGCCCCTCTGCCCAAAATCGGCGAGGGGCTTTTTGCTACGATTCAAGCGTCTAAAACTGGGCGAATCTGGCGCGATCGCCCCCAATCGCCGCTGCAAAATTTGCTCCAGCCAAATCCGCCCCAAAGAAGTAAGCCCGATCCACATTGGTGTCGGTGAAGTCTGCCTCCGCAAGCTGTGCCCCACCAAAGTTAGCCTGGCGGGCATCGGCTCCCGATAGGTTGAGCGATCGCAAAATGCTCGCCCCAAAATTCATCCGATACAGCGACGAGCCAGACACATTAGCCTCGGTCCAGTTGCTAGAAGTGGCGATCGCCCGCTGCAAATTTACCCGCTCCGCCTGGACTCCCCGAAACGACGCTCCCCGCAAATTGCTGCCCGCCAACATCGTCTCGCTCCAGTCCGCCCCATTGCTATTAACTGCCGATAGGTTGGCTCCGAAAAAATCTGCCCGTCGAACCGTGGCATTTTGAAAGCTCGCCCCAGTAAAGTCCACTTCCCCAGCGATCGCCCCGGTCAGCGTTGCACCCTCAAAATTTGCCCGAATGGCGATCGCCCCAGTCAGATTCGCCCCGGTCAAGTTGGCTTCAACAAACTGCGACCCTTTTAAGTCGAGCCCCGCCAAATTCGCCCCCGCCAAATTCGCCTCGCGCAACACCAATGCCTTAACGGTCACTCCCTGCCAGTTCACCCCCGCTAAGTTCGCGCCCCGCAACCAAGATTCACGGATGCTTGCCCCGGCGAAATTTACACCGCGAAATTTGGCGTTGCGCAATCGGGTTTGGAAAAATTGCGATCGCCCCAAATCCACCGTGTCAAACGTAGTCCCAATCAATGCTGCCTGAGAAAAGTTCGCCCCCACCAAGCTCGAGTTGGTAATGGTTGCCCCACTTAAATCCGCCTCAGCCAAATCAGCATTTTGCACGTCCAGATTACGAATCTCCGCATCGCGCAAATCGCAGCCGGGGCACTGGCCGGTGGTATTTAGCTGCTGTAAATCTTCGGGGTCGAATGCAAAAGCTGATGGGGTGGCGGGGGCGATCGCCGCAGTGGCAGCCAGCGTCACCAGGGACAAAACCAAAGGGCGCATAGGAGTTGTGGAGTAAAAACAGAACCTATTTCAACGATGACACACACGATGACACAATGGCGATGCAAACACCGCCCCTGGGGAAATAGCCACCATGTCCATGGATTGCCTCCGTGACTGATCTCCCGTCCCAACACCCTGAGCAGACACCTGAACCCGCCGTTTCCCTGTGGCAACCGTTCCTAACCAATCGCAATTTTCGCCTCCTCGCTATTGGCGAAACGGTGTCTAACTTTGGCGACCAGTTTTATTTTGTGGCCCTGCCGTGGCTAACCCTTCAGCTTACGGGCTCGCCCTTGGACCTGGGCGCGGTGCTAATGACCGTGGCCATTCCCCGCGCCATCCTAATGGTTTTGGGGGGAGCGTTAAGCGATCGCCTCTCCCCCCGCAATGTGATGTTGATTTCCAATGGGTTGCGGGTGGTCCTTACGGCAATTTTGGCAGCGCTGGTGGGGTTCCAAGCAACGCAGCTATGGCACCTGTATTTGCTGGCGTTTAGCTTTGGGGTCATTGAAGGGTTCTTTTCGCCGGCCGCTGAGGCGATCGTTCCCACCCTAGTCAGCAAAGATCAGCTCGTTGCCAGCAATGTGCTGGGGCAAAGCGCTAACCAATTAATTCTGTTTATTGGGCCGGCTTTGGCTGGAGCCGTGATTGCGGCGGTGGGGGTTGGCGCTGCGTTTACCATCGATGCCCTCAGTTTCCTCGTGTCCAGCACCGCACTACTGTTGATTCATCCCCGGCGATCGCCCTCCCTAACCTCTCCTACAGCCCATAGCTGCTGTGCCTCCGACAGCAGTGCCGCCAATTTATCAGCCGTCGATTCATCAGCCGTCGATTCATCAGCCGTCGATTCATCAGCCGTTACCAATGGAGCCCCCAAAGGTTTAATGCTCGATATTTCAGAGGGGCTGCAATATAGTTGGCAAAATCGTCCCCTAAGGGCTCTCCTTTTATCTTTAACGGTCTACAACTTTCTATTTATTGGTCCGCTCCAGGTGGGCATCGTCGCCCTTGCCCAAGATCGGTTTGCCGCCGCCGGTGCTTTGGCTTTGGGGATTGCCATTTCAGCGTGGGGCGCAGGGGGGCTCCTAGGGTCCTTACTGCCCCAGTGGATACCGAATTTACCGCCCTTAGGCACCTTAATGCTCCTGTTGGCCAGCATTCAGGGGATTGGAATGGTGGCGATGAGCTTTGTCCCCCACTGGCTCCTGGCTAGCTTAGTCAGTTTGGTTTTAGGCGGCTGTAGCAGCTTCTTTATCCTGATTGCGACCACCTGGATTCAGAAAAAGACGCCTCCCGAAATCCTGGGGCGCGTAATGGGCGTCAGCCTCCTTGCTTCCCTTGGCGTCACGCCGTTTTCCTATGCCCTAGCCGGTATCCTCGCTAACGTTAATCTTCTGACCCTGTTCGGCGGCACAGGGCTTGCCATGATAATTTTCAGTGCCTTGCTGACTTTAAGCCCAACCGTCAGAAAGATTAGCTAATTTTTTTGGCAGCACTTACGCCATAAAACTAAAATTTCATTTCTCCACTGGATCGCAGCAGCCAAAGGAAAAAAGGTCCTCCTGCCGCCGCTGTCACAATCCCCACAGGTAATTCCTCCGGGGCAACAATGGTACGCCCAATTAAATCCACAATCACCATAAACAGGGCACCCCCTAGGGCAGCTAAAGGCAATATGCGACGGTGATCGCTGCCAACGCCAAGGCGAACAATATGGGGCACCATTAGCCCAACGAAACCGATCGCCCCACTAACCGCCACAACGGCACCAACGATTAACGAGGTGATCACAAATAGCTGCAAGCGAAATTGTTCTAGGTTAATTCCTAGCCCGATAACCGTGTCGTCCCCCATCAATAGGGCATTTAGCTGGCGCGATCGCACCATCAAATAGCCCGTCAGCACGATCACGATAAACGCCGGCAGTCCCAAGTGCTCCCAACGCGCCCGCCCAAAGCTCCCCGCCAGCCAGGACAGCACTAAGCCCACTTGGTTATTAGCTAGACGACTGCTCTGAAGAACTAAATAGCTTGTGATTGCGGAAAGGGTATAGCTAAGGGCAACGCCAGCCAAAATCAACCGCAGGGGCACCAGGCGTCCTCGCTGCTGCGCCAAAAGATAAACCAAGCCCATGGCGATTAATGCCCCCAGGAAAGCCGCCACCGTTAGGGAAATTCCACCAAAAGCCCCCGCTCCCGCGGTCAGCGTTAATACGGCACCCACGGTTGCACCATAGGACACTCCAAAGAGAAATGGATCAGCCAATGGATTGCGCACAACGGCTTGGAGGGTGGTGCCGCTAACGGCTAGGGCCGCCCCGACAATCGTCGCCAATAGCACCCGTGGTAGCCGGAAAACCCAAACAATTTGGTCGGCAGCCGGGGTCCATGTGGGGGTAATTAAGCCGGGAAACACATGGGCCACAATAATTTGTCCCACTTGAGGGAGAGGCACCGCCACTGCGCCCACGGAAACTGCCACCCCGATCGCCAACACCGTTGCGATCGCCACCCCAATCAACCCCACCCTAAAGGGCACTAAAAATGGCTTGCTCATGGGGCAAAAGCGCCGGGATGAATTGCGCGGGCAATGCGCTCTAGCCCTGCAATTACCCGAATGCTGGCTTCGGTCTCAATGGTGGGAATCGGATAAAGGCGATCGCCCTGTACCGCAGGCAAGTTGGGAAACGTTTCCACGAGAAAAGCTTTCAAAACCTCAGCATCTTGTCCTGGATAGGTGCCAATCAGAATCACCTCAGCGTTGGAGTTGGCAAACTCTTCGCGCCCCACCTGAAAAACCGACGGATCAAACACCGGTTCACCGCCCGCCTGGCGCACCGCATCGCCCCAAACTCCAGAACCCAGCACTGCAAGCGGACCTTCGCCGCCGTTATAGAAAACGGTGGGAACCCGGGGCAGATCTTTAACCTGCTGAGTAATTTCCCCCTGCCGCTGTCGGAGTCGTTCAACCAGATCGTCACCGCGCGCCGACACCCCAAAAACCTGAGCCAGCATCTGCAAATCCCCATACACCGCGTCAATGCCCCTTTCGGATGCCTGAAGGGGATTGCAGTTGGAACCGGTGGAAATTACCTGAATGCCGGCCGCCTCTAGCTCGGCGACGGTGGCATATCCCTGGGCTGGGTCAAAGGCAAAGCCACTAAGCCCCTCCGAAATAATCACATCAGGATTTTGGGACAGGATAACTTCCCGGGACGGCCAGCGCAGGGCTTCTCCCAAGGTGGGAACCGTGGCGGCGGCGTCCTCAAGGGCTGGCGGCAGGGGCGCATAGTTCCCAGCAAAACCAATAAGCTGCTCTTCCACCCCAAGGGCTAGCAGCATTTCATTGGGCGGTTGCCAAAGACTAATTACTCGCTGGGGAGGCTGGGAAAAGGTAAGGGGGCGATCGCAGTTTTCAATGGTCACCGGGAAGGTGGACATATCCGGCCGAGCTGGGGGTAAGTCGTCCATCAACGCGGCGATCGCGCCACTGTCGAAAGTTTCTACGGACTCAAGTTGCGATGGCTCAGCAAGTGGTGATGGGCGATTCGTTAGCCGGTCTCCCTGACAGGCCATCAAAATAGCTACCGTCGCCCAACAAAGGGCAATAAATCGCAGACGCTTCATCGCTTCAGCCCCCAAAATATGCAGCCCTAAACCTATCACATAGCTTTGAGCTCAATGACTTGAAATCTATGGTTAGCGTGAACAAGAAATTACCATAGATCATCAAATACTCAAGCTTTAATTTCAAACTTGAATTTTAATCTAACTTTCCTGGAAATGAGTCAAACAATAAGGGATTCAGAGGATTTATTCGCGTTAGACATAGTGTCAAATACGGACTTAAATTGACGTTAGACACAGTGTCAAACACGAATAATAGATAAATGCAGAAATCTACAGAACCATTTGCCAAGGCAATTTTACTACGATAAAGTTGTTGTCAATTGCAACATTTGACTGGCTATTGAAAGTCAAAGTGTAGGCTTTTTAGGGTGTTTTAAGTGTGGGATATACAGTGACTAATCAAAGTGTTCAACATGGCAAGTGGTGTTTATTCTTGGGCGATCGCCAGCCATTGCTGAGCACCCAGAATTTGCATCCCAAGATTCTTTTATGGGCTGGGCTCAGCACAATTACTCTTGGGCATCTGGCGTTTAATTCTGCCGCCGCCGCTTCCCTAAATCCCACACTGATTGGGTCGACAGAGGAATCAGCTGGGGGCGATCGCCCAACCTATTCAGAATCGATTCCCCCTGAGGAAGCAGCATCGCCATCGGCAGCGTTTTTGACTCAGACAGAGCCAGCCCAACTGGAAACGGCACAGGCGGACACCACCGTAGACATCGTTAATGTGCAGCTAGAGACCACAGACACTGGACTTAACGTAGTTTTGGAAACCGCCACCGGAGCGCTTTCGCCACCAGCGCCCACCACTGACGGCAATAGTTTGGTCAGCGATATCCCCAACGCCCGCCTTGCTTTACCTGGTGCTCAGAATTTTGAAGCCATTGAGCCCGGCACTGGAATTTCTTCCGTTAGGGTCACCCAACTCGAAGGCAACCTAGTGCGTATTCGCGTGACCGGCAGCGAAGGGGCACCGGTGGGAGATATTCAATCGCGGGACAACGGTTTTGCCCTGAGCGTGTCCCCTCTTCCCGTTGCTGCCGATGTGGAGGAGGACGAGGGTATTCTGCGAATCACAGTCACCGCCGAGAAGACTCCCGAAGATCCGCGCGACGTGCCCGTCAGCCTTACCGTCCTCACGGAAGATGAGCTGGAGGATAGCCAAATTAATTCCATTTCCCAGGTGGCGGCCAATACCCCCAATTTCTACTTCACGCCGGGCGATCGCGTCTTTACCCTGTACAGCATTCGCGGTCTCGGCAACAGCAGCAATATTCTGGTGCGCGACTCGGTGAGCTTTTACATTGACGATGTGCCCTACGATAATGTGCATCAGTTTTTCCCCACCGAGCTATTTGATCTTGAACAGGTGGAAATTCTGCGCGGTCCCCAAAGCACCCTTTATGGGCGCAATAGCCAGGCTGGAGTCGTAAATATTACGAGCCGCCCGCCCAGTGAAGACCCTGAACTGCGGGGCAGCGTCCTGGTGGGCAACGTCGGTCAACGCCAAGCACAGTTATCCATGAGCACCAGCATCGTTCCAGACACGCTGGGGGTGCGCCTTTCAGCCACTTACCGAGAGCTGGACGGTTTTACGGAAAACACGTTCCTTGACAACAACGCGGAAGATCAAAGCGCGATCGCCGGTCGTATTAATTTCCTCTGGACCCCCTCCGACCGTTGGAGCATCGACCTAAATGCCACCATCGCCCGCACCAGAGACGATGCCAGCGTTTATGTCGGCGTTGATCAGGACGATCCCTTCGAAGTGTCCCGCAGCGACAACGGCAAATTCGACCTAGATACCACCACCCAATCCTTAAGGGTGAGCTATGCAGGGGATAAGGTGCGATTCACGTCCATTACCTCTTACAGCGACACGGATTACGCCTACAACAGCGTCAGCGACGACTTTGGCTCCGTGACTATTAGCGATTACGACCAAAGCATTTTCAACCAGGAACTGCGGCTACAGTCTTCGGATCCGGCGGACCCATTGCAGTGGATTGTGGGGGCATTCTTCCAGGACCGTTATCTGCGCATTGGCGATAGTTTAGATCTTCCGCCTACGGGCACAGATATTGGTGAAGCCACCTACGACCAAACCACCTATGCAGGGTTTGCGCAAGTGGATTACAGCCCCATTGAAGCTTTAACGTTAACTGCCGGGCTGCGCTACGAATATTGGCAGGAGGATCTGAACCGCGACGCTCAGGTCTTCCGAAACCCAGATGGTAGCGAGATCCCGTCGGAGTTTAGGCCCGCTGCTGCCATTGATGGGTCGGACATTGATGGAGATGTGTGGCTGCCACGGTTTGCGGCCACCTATCGACTTAGTCCCAATGTGGCGGTGTATGGCAGCGTTGCCCGAGGCTATCGTCCGGGCACCCACAACTATTTAGCCCTGAGCGATCAAGAGTTAATTGTGGAGCCAGAGAATTCTTGGAATTACGAACTGGGTGTGAAAACGTCTTGGTTTGACGATCGCCTCGGAATTAATTTATCGGCGTTTTATAACGACATCAATAAGTTCCAGGTGCTGGTGCTGGATAATTCGTTCACCTTTGCGGATATTTCCAATGCGGAGGCTCGCGCCCTTGGGGTGGAGCTGGAACTTAGGGCGACCCCGTTCGCAGGATTCGATATTATTGCTGGCTTTGGCTATACGGACGCCGAGTTTACGGACAACACCAACCCAGCCACCGGGGAAAACTTTGATGGCAATCAGCTGATCTACGCCCCTGATTACACCTACAACATTGCCATGCAGTATCGCAGCCCCAACGGGCTTTTTGGGCGATTGGAGTTGCAGGGAATTGGCACGGTGTTTTTTGATGAAGCCAATGAGTCGAAGGAGGATCCGTACACTTTGGTGAACGCTCGTATTGGCTATGAATTTGACAAGGTGGGGGTCTATTTATTTGCCAATAATTTGTTCAATACTGAATATGTGGTCCTTGCTTTTCCTGGGTTTAGCGGTGATACCATCGCTGCCTATGGCGATCGCCGAACGTTTGGCATACAGGTTCGCGCCCAGTTCTAAGTAGACACGTACCCGAGCGTCAGGCTTATAACGATGACACAATGGCAATGCAAACGCTGACGCCCCGCCAAAAATTACTTAGGAAAAATTACAAGGAAACACTGCCATGTCCATGCGATCGCCCCGAAAATCCCCGGTTCTGATCTGGTGCGCCTGGGCGACCGGTGGATTTGTACTGGTGTGGGTGCTGCGGGGATTGGGCTTGCTAACCTTTTTGCCAGGGATTGTGTTGTGGGTGCTGCTGGGGGTGGCGATCGCCCTAGCCATCATCGCCATTTCAGGAGTAGGACGGCGACGCTGGTAGGACTGCAATGATGAGTAAACAACCGACCTCTTTCAACCCTCCCACTGATCGCCAATCATTACTCGATCAATGCAAACCCATAATTCTATATCTCGAACAACACTTTGGCTGCAAAGGAACAGGAGAACCTTACGAGATTCAGCTAGAAAAGGGCAGACAGCTATATAAACAGTACTACGACACCCTCAGACCGGTTCCTTTGAGTCGATGTCCTTACTGTGGTCAGATTAACGCGTTTCCCATGGATATTGAAGGGATAGACGGTCTGTGGTGGTGCTACGCCGACAAGCGACCTGCATTGGATGGGAGTCAGCTATGCTCTCATTTTCTAACTTTACTGGGCGCGATGAAACTGCACTATCCGCTTCATCATTCCGAACTTCAGGTTGAAGCTGGTCCTGAGGTGCCTTTTGTAGTGCCTAAATTGATTGAAAGTGAATTTGTTCAAGCAACCGTTTCATCCGTTCCTGTCGGTAAAAACACTGCGTATCCCATTTTTTACTACAGCGAAGTAAAGCCAGATTTAAGGTTTATATACGATCGCTCGTGGGAAGGGACGCTTTGCTATCTTCACCCACTCGATGCTCCCAATCCAGAGGAAGGTCTAAAAATGCCGCCCATGTGGGGAAGTGAATACTACATGCGGCTTGATGAGAAAACAAAGATGCTGCTAGCTGCTGAAGGCATCCCATATGAGGGAGATTTTGATCTGGCACCGTGGATTCAAACAGGTAAGCTGTGGTGGATTAGCTCAGAGGATGAATCGTTAGAGCTGCACAACACCGTCGACGACTGTCCATATCTAAATCTTCCTGGTATTCGAGCAACACAGTATATCGTCGACGGCACCAATCGCTATCACGAAGGCCGTGAAGCTCTGTACAGCAATGATGGGAAGATCTGGATGACGGAAGAAGAGTTTGACAGCTCTCAAACATAGTCAAATACTGTTTCGAATGATGTAGGAACTTACTCTCTCTTTTTCTACTCCACAACCAACTCCAAGGGCATTTCGAATTGTTCTTCAAAGACTTTTTTCTCTAGGTTGACACTCCACTGTTCCAAGGCACAGGAATCATCTGGATTGGCAGGGGAAATTAGCAAGCGAAATTTATCACCGTCTCCCAAAATCTGACACTGAATCATCCTGACTGCTTGGATTTGTCGGCGATTTAACGCCGCAGCCAAACGCAATAGGGGACTTAGCTCTTCCACCAGCCTACGTCGCGACTTTCCCGACAAACTCTGATAATTATCGTGGCGTTTTTTCGGCGCACTTTTACGGTGGTATCGAGCGAGGTTAGCAATCACTTCTACCTCCGTTTCCGTAAACCCAAATAGCTCCCCGTGGCGAATTAGATAATAGGCGTGCTTATGGTGAGCCGAGTGTCCAATGTGGAGCCCGCAGCCGTGCAAAATCGCAGCAGTCCACAGCAGCTCCCGTTCCTCTTCTTCCCAGTTGTGCAGCAGCCCCTTAGTTTGATCAAACAGCATCATCGACAGCTTGGCCACATGCTCCGCCGCCGCCAAGTTCACTTGATATTTATTCGCCAACGCCAACGTGCTGCGCTCCCGAATAGAGCTTTGGAACCGCAGTCGATCCTCGATCAAGCGGTGGGACAGCATCCAGTCCACCACAATTCCTTCCCGTAGCGCCCGCTCGCACACCACTAGCTGATCCAACCCCAACAGATCCATCGCCTCCTGCAATACCACTGCACCGGCGACAATAATTTCCGCCCGCCGCT
The DNA here is from genome assembly GCA_937883785.1 of uncultured cyanobacterium. Taxonomy (GTDB): domain Bacteria; phylum Cyanobacteriota; class Cyanobacteriia; order CACIAM-69d; family CACIAM-69d; genus CALGDE01. The sequence goes on along the minus strand of CALGDE010000077.1, from coordinate 3,417 downwards.
CGTTCATTCCCGGCAGCTCTCGCCGTTCCTGCACCGTTAGCGATCGCAACTTCTCCACCGTATCCTGCACCGCCTCTAGGGTCAGCGTGTACCCTTGCAGCGGCGATGGCACCATACCCAAGGTGCTGCGAGCATGGAATTCCGCCAAACACTCGATGGTGCCCGACGTGCCTACCAGGGTGACATCTTTAACAGTTTCGTGGGCGTGAAGCTGTTCCTGAAGATCCTCTACCGCCCGCTCCAGCATGCCTCGGGCGTACCCTTGGAGAGCAATAAATTCTTCTTTCGTGGGGGGATCGTGTTTTACAAAAGCCGCCGTTAGGCGCACCGCTCCCACTTTGGTACTACTGAGATAGCGGGGCTCATGCCCATCACCGAGGATCAATTCCGTAGAGCCGCCGCCAATATCGATAACTGCGTGGGGACGTCCTTCAAACTCCAGCCCCGATAGAACGCCTAAATAAATTCGCCGTGCCTCTTCCGGCCCAGCGATTAAATCAATGTGTAACCCCAACTTATCGCGCACCTGGCGGAGAAAATCTCGACCGTTGGGAGCTTCCCGGGTGGCGCTGGTGGCTACGGCGACAGTGTGATCCACTTGCAAACTGGTGGCTAAATCGCCACATCGGGATAGGGCTTCTATCGATCGCCCAATGGCCTCAGGGGTCAGCTCGCCGGTTTTAGGATCGCGATCGCCCAGCCGCACCGTGGCCTTTTCCCGAGCAATAATTTCAAAGGACGGTAGCCTCGGATCAATACGCACCACCGCCATATGAATTGAATTGGTGCCAATATCAATCGCCGCCAAAACAGGATTTGTTGCCAAGGTTGCCAAAGCACCGGGGGCTTTCCCCCATCCCGGATGATTAACAGTTTGGGGCATAGTGAACACGGGAACGTCTCCTCAATCCTAACGAGCAATGGGACTGGGGCCGGTGTGCCGTGATGAATCTATGGACGGCTAGCTAGAATCGCTATCGGTGACAGCAGTGGCAAGCTAATTTCCCAACCCCCACATATCTTTCACCCGGCTAGCCACATCTTCAGATTTAGGCTTTACGTACCGTGAAACCTGCCTTGGACTAGGCACAGGCGAAACGGGGCTTACGCTGCTAGTACTTTTACTACTCTTTAGGTCCAGACGGCTAACATTTTCTGACGTTCCTCGCAGCTCCGTGGTGGTTTCATAGCCCTGCTCTTTCAAAAATCCCTCAATTCTCTGAATTCGCCCCAGCAAAAATTTCAGCTGTCCCTGGTTTCCTCGGGTCACATCCTCCAGGGTGCGCAGGCGCATTCTTTCATCACTGCTGCGCAGCTCCAAGCGTCGGGTCAATGCACCGATCGCGTCATCCATACGATTTAGTCGCTTTCGCAGAGATCGAATATCCCGCGATAGCCCCCAACTGCGAAAGGCAGCCACAAGGGATAGGCAAACCGTGAAACCCATGGCGATATTTAACATGGAAAATGAAGCCCCAACGGGAAAAAGCCTGGGGACTTAGCCTCCTGTTTCAGTATTTCCACGCAGATTCCACTATTCCGGACTTTCAGCCGTAACACCCCAAAATTTTGTATGCCCTGTAACGAAAAGGCATGGCAAGGATTTTAAATTTTGAAGTTTGCCCATGGTCGTATTTGTAAAATAAATATCATTTTTCTCGGTGAAATTATTTATAGTAGTGACTTTGGGGCTGTTCCTTAGGACTTTTGACCAGTATCGAGCCCAGCTTTGATGTCTTTGCTGCCTCTGTCAGGGTGTTGCTTAGGCGATCGCTGGTAGGATGCCAACGGTTTAATTCCTAAGACATTCTTGAAAAAGTCCCCAAAAATCTATGGTTGCTGTTGCTATTTTGGCTGCGGGCAAAGGCACGCGCATGAAATCTGACCTGCCGAAGGTGCTCCATTCCCTGGGGAGTAAAACCCTGGTGGAGCGGGTGCTGGACAGTTTGGATGGAATTAACGTGGAGCGCTGTCTCGTGGTGGTGGGACATCAAGCGGACCTGGTGCGATCGCGACTGGCCGACGTAACCATTAACGGCAAATCTCTAGAGTTTGTGGAGCAAACGGAGCAGTTAGGCACCGGGCATGCCGTGCAGCAGGTGCTGGAGCCCCTAAAGGATTTTGAAGGAGATTTATTGGTGTTAAACGGGGATGTGCCCCTACTGCGCCCCAGCACATTGCAATCGATGTTGAGCTCCCACCGGGACGCCGCCAGCGCCGCCACATTGCTGACCGCGCAATTGTCAGACCCAACGGGCTACGGGCGGGTGTTCTGCGATGAATCTGGCGACCAACTGGCGGTGCAGGAAATTATTGAGCATCGGGATTGTTCTCCGGAACAGCGCAACAATAACCGCATTAACGCTGGTATTTACTGCTTTCGCTGGGCGGATCTATCGGCAATTTTGCCCAATCTCAGCAACGACAATGATCAGCAAGAGTATTACCTAACAGACGTGCTGGCACAGCTACGACCGGCGATCGCCGTGGACGTGGAGGATCCCCAGGAAATTTGGGGCATTAATGACCGGGTACAGCTCAGCGCTGCGTATCAAGTTTTACAACAACGCATCAAGGAAAAATGGATGCGGGTGGGCGTAACAATCTTGGACCCCGCCAGTGTCACCATTGACGACGCTGTGGAGCTGGTGGCTGATGTGGTAATTGAGCCCCAAACCCACTTGCGTGGCGCCACAAAAATCGCAGCGGGAGCCATTATCGGTCCCGGCAGCACGGTAGAAAACGCGGTTATCGGCGCTGATGCCAAGGTGCTGCACTCGGTGGTGATGGATAGCGAAGTGGGACCCAGCACGCGAGTGGGTCCCTTTGCCCATTTGCGCGGCAATGCGGTCACCGGCGAAGGATGTCGCATTGGTAACTTCGTCGAGCTGAAGAAAACCACCCTCGGCGATCGCACCAACGTTTCCCATTTGTCCTATTTGGGTGATGCCACTGTCGGCAACCGTAGCAATATCGGCGCGGGTACCATTACCGCCAACTACGACGGCGTCAATAAACATAAAACAGTGATTGGCGATCGCACCAAAACCGGTTCCAATAGCGTTCTTGTGGCTCCTATTACCTTGGGCGATGACGTGACCGTGGGCGCTGGATCCACCATTACCAAGAACGTGCAGGATGATGCGCTGGTGGTGGCGCGATCGCGGCAAATGATAAAACCCGGCTGGCGCCTTAAATCAAGACCTTCAACAGAAAAGCCTTCTGGCAAGAGTCAGTAAGGCAAACCAGAAGAAACAGACAACCAAAGAATGACAAGCAAGAAATAACGAGAAATAAACGGAGGGAAAAACGAAGACACGTCCATAAGTGGAAATCGGGATTTTCTAAAGTCTCTCTCCCCTAGGCTATCCATTAGGCACAAGTCTGTGAAGGGTAGCCATAGAGCGGCTTTTAGAG
>CALGDE010000076.1 GCA_937883785.1 uncultured cyanobacterium | reverse complement strand
GCTTCCAAGTCAAGCCGGATAGCCAGGGCGATGGACCCAAATATCGCTGGCTAGCTGGCTGCGCCCTGCGTAATAATGAGCAGCCCATTCCGGTATTTCAGCATCCAGATCGCCGTGGGGATGTGGAAATCTGGATTACTGAGGGTTTTCTAAAGGCACTCGTTACAGCGTTTCTGGCATGGCGGCTAGGGCTCACCCATGTCGTAGTGGTGGGCTGTGGCGGTTCCAACTGGGCAAGCGCACCGGCGCAATGGGAACGCACCCTGCAGCGCCTCAATCCCACCGCAATCTACCTGTTACCCGACGCCGGCGCGGCCCAAAACGAAAACATCCTGGGGCAAGCGGATAGGCTGCGATCGCTCCTACGCGGGCTGGGACATACTCTCAAATTTAAGTGGTGGGGGCAATTCGATAAATCGGGCAAGGGCAACCTAGACCCTGACGAAGTACCCACCCAAACCATCATCGATGCACCGGCGCTACCCGCTATCCCCGCCGGCGCGATTCAGCTTTGGAGCGAAACCCCCCAGCGACAGGCGTTACTGGTACCCGGCGTAGGAATGCCATTGCTGTATGAGCCGGGCGATCGCCAGCGGGTGTGGGAGGGCATGGAAGATCGGGCGATCGCCAGTGGGCAGTCGTTAGTGGTGCTAGATACTAGCGAAGCCGGAAGCGGCAAATCGCGGGACGCCGGAATATTTCTGCACAACGCCCCCAATGGCACCCAGCGAGTGTTTGCGTCTCAGGAATATCGCAACCCATCGGATCCCACGTTAGATGCCCTGCCAGAGCTAGAAGCGAAGCACCTGGGCTTGGTCGGCAACGACATCGATGGGCGGTATATCCGTCGCACCCCTAAAGCTGGTGAAGAGCCCAACATTGAGCCGTCATGCGCCAAAGCACCCTATTTCCACAAGGCTCACTCCATGGGAGTGCAGGCGATCGCCGGTGCGGATTGCCATGCCTGTCGTACTTGCCCCATGGCAGATATCACCTATAGGGAAGGGGAGGTAGTAGCTCTAACCTGCCAACACCTAAATCGTAAGCGGGCTACCAAAGATACCCCCGCCTACCGGTGCCATCCCAGCACCATAGCCAAGCCCAGCGAGCGCTACGATTCCCAGACCGTAATCATTGATGAAGCCACACCGGCGCTATCAGCGGTGCAATCCCAAAGCTTTAGCCCTAATGATCTAGCCCAAGATTTTCAGGCACTCAAGGTAACGGCACCGGAGCCGGCTGCCATCATTGAACCCCTTGTAGATGCCGATATTTTGGCGCTCCACAAGCTTTCTGCCAGCAAAGACCCAGAGGATTACTACGGGCTATCAAGTTACGCCCTGATGGAATCTCAAGCTCAGGCTGTTAAAGCTGTGGAGAGCCAACTAGAGGCATCTCCACACTTCGACTACATCTCCGCTGCCACACCGTGGGAATGGCTTGCCAAACGCCTGGATAAAGCAACCCGCACACTACCTGATCATCACCTGGGCTCCACCCTGGAAGAGCACCTATGGGCACTGGATAACCTGGCCCGAGCACGATTTTTTGGAGAGCGGTTACGAGCAACAACCGGGCAACACAGTCGAGCCACCATGCCCCGCACCAACATTGCCAATGGTGATCGCCCGGCAACTCTACAGCTAAGCAATGCCAACGCCCGCACTAAGGCGCAATTCAAAACTGCTAACCGGCTGTCGATACTGTTAGATGCAACCGGCTCTCCCGCGCACCTACGACGCATCACGGGACAACCGGTGTTCTGGATTCAGCAGCGGCGATCGCAGTTTCCCAACCTCACCATCAAACTCATCACCGGCACCGACAAGCTGAAGGTAAATCGTGAGCAATCAACGCGCGACCGCGCCCGATTATTGGCCCAGCGAGTTGCGGATGCTCATCAAGGACAATCCATCGGGCTTATTGATTACCAGCGCTACCGGGACGACTATGACGGACTGGGCTTCAAATTCCTGTCCCGATTTGTCGAGTCCCGTGGCACCAACCGGGCTAAAGATTTGGATGCGATCGCCCTAATGGGTGTCGGCGTTTCTAACCTGGGGCAGCTGGCCATTCAGTATGAGTTACTGCACCGGTGCACTATTGCTGACCTTGCCCATGACCGTCGATTCCTCGCGTGGGTACGAAGGCGATCGCTGGACCTGACCGTTCAGGAAATTTCCAGACTTCGAGCCCAATGGTCATCTACGTCCCAGACGGTGTACGTCGCCGGGGCGAGCAAGACGGCGATCGCCCGACTGCAAAAGGAGTTTCCAGGGGCAACCGTCGAAGTGGTGGACGTAATGCGAATCAGCCCCCAATCGGCAACAGAGAAAGCCCAGCGTACTGCCAACGCGGTTATCGATAGTGCAATAACTACCGCTAAAGACACCGGAGTGATGCCTTCCCAACAAGCCTTAGCGAAGGCGACCGGACGCTCGCTGTCCACGGTACAACGAGCAGTTAAGTCTGTTTGCGGACAAGGCTACCGAGCATTTTCCAAAGTGGTCAAACGGCTATTAGAAACCATTAATAGTGGTTTGACCACTTTCCAAAACAGTCTTGAATTGGAGACTTTGCGTCAGGAATTAGACGCTATTGGCTGTGGGCATTTCTTTGGCAGCGCCAACGCTTTAGAGACCATGGCCACATTGGAGGAGCATTTTAAGAATTACGGGCAAGCTCAGTTTCTACGGGCAATCGAAGGCGTTTCGACTTATGGGCGTGCCGGTATAGATCGGGCGATCGCAGCTGCGGCTGTAGACCAGGCGATCACCGCTCCAAAACCGGTGCTCATATTGCCACCGGAATAATCATTGCCACCACTTCAAAATCGCTGCCCCCTGTGTTAGGGGTAGCCGCTGCATGGACAATAGGGTGAATCACACTTAGTTCAGGTGTAGGTGATGAAGACCAAAGGCAAAAATGGCATTGATCCTTTCCCCCGCTACGTTATTGAGGAGGCTGTGAGGGCATATGGACGGCTAGAGAGTGCTAGGGAGATCGTCTCAAGCCCGCCCCCAGAAAATGCTGCTAGACCAGTCTCCATTGAGCTTGAGCCCGGACTCATTCATGCGGGATTAAGGCAGGCTTTTGAGCAAATGTGCAAGGGCGAGGAAATAACTCTGACGGTCAACGTGACGCTGCCACTTTCCGAGGAAGATCTATTGAGCTGCATTGAGGAGTGCTTGGGAGAGCAGGAAAGCTCTTCACTCGTTACTTCTTTACCGGCCTTTCAGCTTGGCTCTCTGATCCAAGACAGTTAAATACGATTTGCATTGTGACGATTGCTCTCGCGCGGGGGACATTTTGAGGGTGTGTGTCTTGAGGATGCGCTTTATACATCTCTGGATTTCAGCGACCCCATCCTCGTCTGGTCAATGGACAGCTTAGACTTTCAATCCCTAGGAAGGATTCCGATGGATTTCAGCCAACGCTTTTAAGTTAAGGCGACCTTCTTTTTCAACTTTCAATCCCTAGGAGGGATTCCGATGGATTTCAGCAGATCCAAACAACCGAAAAAACGGGGCAAATCTCGCCTTTCAATCCCTAGGAAGGATTCCGATGGATTTCAGCTGTAACCGAACCACTGAAAAGTCAGCGCATTGAACGCTTTCAATCCCTAGGAAGGATTCCGATGGATTTCAGCCATACGCTGCGTCGTTAAACGCCCGAGGGAAGGACTTTCAATCCCTAGGAAGAATTCCGATGGATTTCAGCGATAGTTCGCCTAGAGGGCACATGGTCCCAAACTCACTTTCAATCCCTAGGAAGAATTCCGATGGATTTCAGCGTCCCCTTAAGCCCATCACCCCTACAGAGGTATTTCTTTCAATCCCTAGGAAGGATTCCGATGGATTTCAGCCCATCAGGTCCAGGTACCTGATCAGGATTCAAGTCCTTTCAATCCCTAGGAAGGATTCCGATGGATTTCAGCTTTGCACCAGGGCGGCGCTAATCCACCAAGATTTATCGCTTTCAATCCCTAGGAAGGATTCCGATGGATTTCAGCGGCTTGGCGTTTGGCGGCTAATTGATCCTCTTGTTCACTTTCAATCCCTAGGAAGGATTCCGATGGATTTCAGCTTTCATTCAGCTTCTCGGGGGTGAGGTTTAACAGTCTTTCAATCCCTAGGAAGGATTCCGATGGATTTCAGCCAAGTTGAGGATCACTCTCCCGCAATTTAGGAGAACTTTCAATCCCTAGGAAGGATTCCGATGGATTTCAGCGCAGCTGGATGCTCCTAATGGTTGGGTTTATCTCGAATCCTTTCAATCCCTAGGAAGGATTCCGATGGATTTCAGCTGTGGTGTCCTATAGCCCAAGCTATATCGGTGATTGAGCCTCCTTTTGCGCGGATTGATTATTAGCTGATATTCCAAAGGTGTCGGAAGTGGGATCGTGCGATCGCTCAGCCTGTGGCGATCGCAGATGTGTTGGGCTTTCCGCGACTCGCGCGGACCCTTTAGGCTGCACTTTTCGCCGTCTGTCCCGCGTAGCGGGGATTTCGGGATGATTCACCAAGTTGGACGAGAGAATATCCCCCGACTCGCGCACCAGAGTACGAACCTGACTATCACCGCTCTCAGGCGAACTACATAGGCCGTCAAAACGGCTAGGGGCATCGCTCACCGACACGAGCGCACCCTTCTTAGACATCACTGGCGATAAGCTCAGTGGCTTTAAGCGTCCCGGTAGAATCCGGGATTTAGAATCAAGCGCATCGCTCAAGATGTTGGCGGCACCAACCCCATCACGATCACCTGTCCATCCGCAGCTACGGCAGACGTAGAGTCGTCCCCGTGGTTTGCGTCTAGCCCCGCACTTGGGACAAGTTTGAGAGGTATAGCGCTCGCTTTGTAGCGATAGCGTTGCGCCATGTTCCTCTAATTTCTGCTGTAAAAGATCGCGTTGACGTCCAACCTCCCATAGGGCATTTCGCTTAGATTGAAGCTTGCGAGTTTCCCCCTTTTTACGTCCCTTAGGGATGTTGAACACATCTCCAAAGTAAAGCGTTCCAACATCCTGGGCGATGCACCAATTAGCAATTCGCTTAGTCACACAGTGGTTTGCATAACGTAGCTTTCGCCGGGCGATCGCGTTATGGCGCCCAAGGGCATGCTTCAGTTTCCAATCCCTATTTGAGTAACGACGACGATACCGAAATGTCTCAGGAGAATTGCCCGCTGCAACGTGGCGCTCTAACTGTTCTCTGCGACGGTGGGCTGCAATGCGTTGGTGGGCGTATTTCGTACCCGCCCCTGAAGACTTCGCCTCCATAGACGTCATTGTTTCCCGTTCTTCTGAGGAAAGGTAATAGCGCACTTGTCCACGGAACACCCGCGCCCTTTTTCGGTTAATAGCCTTTTGTGATCGTTCCCTCTGGCGCTTAACAGCAAGGATGTCATGCCCCGACACCGAACGAATACGCCCTTTGCTATCAGCTACAACCATCGCTCGAAGCTGACCAGGATCGACCGCTGCCACATTAGTCAGCGCTTTCACCTCATCTGCATCTGGCTTTGGTAAGGAATAGGAAAGGTGAATCCATGCATCTCCCCCGTCATCAAAAGAGATGGATGCTTGCAAGACTTCCATTCCTACCATCTTGGGAGGAACTGATACGGTGACAAAACCACCAATCTGAGTTTTAGACCCCAGCTGCAGGTGAGTACCGACCCACCGACACTCTGCCTTCAGGACATCCCACTTACGCCCTGATGGCTTACGAACAGAGCGGAACCGCATCGGCAACTGAGCCCGGTAATTTCCCTTCTTGCGATGAGTCCAGAAGCCTTTGATTTGACCACGCATCCCCCGGCAGAGTGCGGATACTTGCTTAGAGCTAATGCCATACTTGCACCCGGCATCGAATGGAGCTGGTTGCCGGTCCGTCAAAGCTTTCAGGTACGGCCATGGCTCTAGCATGGCGTCCTTCCGGTACTCAGCTACCGGTACCCCAGCTATTACTTCACCTGTGTCCGCAAAAATACGGCGGGCTCGCTCAGCTCCTTTTCCTTTGATAAAGCAATGTCGAACTGCATCCCCATTAGCAATTGGGAATATTGGCTGTGAATGCAACCTCATTGCATTAACCAGCTCGTTGTAACACCATCGTTGAGCAGCCATTAGCGCCGCAACCTGTGCCCGCTTCTTTCTCGTCAAGCGCACTGGCGTGACGACAGTTCGCGACAGTTTAGTGGTTTTATCTTTCGCCATCTAGATAAGTGGCTCAGCCGGTCATATCTAATGAAAATTGATACTGATTTCAGAATAGCAATGTTCCAGGAGAGAGTGGTCGGGTCTGCCTTAACTAGCTTTATTTGTTGGCTTCGGTGTCTAGCCCTTCAGCCGCAATGCGCAGAGATTGCTGGTTGGGGCATCGGTCAATATCGCTTTCGTCAATGGCTGCCAAGCCGCGCAACAGAAGCTCTGCATTCAAGTGAATTTCTAGCTCGGAATCAGTAGGGATGAAAATTTCGACCTGATTATCACTGCCTAAAACCACAACTTGATCGCCGAAGCTTACCAGTTTTTCTAGCTCAGCTTTAGCGCCCGGCTTAGGGGAAACGCCACACAGCTTTACTGGCTGGTTTTGCCCGTTGATTTGGACCACCAAAGTTTCACCATCGATGATCTCAGAGAGAAAGCCGCTCTGGCTGCTGTAGTTCTGATCGCAACTCAGTAGCAGTAGAGCCAGCAAGGTTATCCAGGATTTCATCGCTGTGCGATCGCCCCCGCCACTGTTAACAACGTTTTTTCGAGTTGCTTCATTCTGTTCTCTAAATCGGCAACTTTGCTTTGGAGGCTTGCTCCGGTTTCTCGTTTTAGCTCGCGCAAAACAATTTTTTTTAGCAAACCAGCGCGGGTTGTCCCTTGTTCATTCGCTAGCTTGTCAAATTCATCAATGGTTGTCTGGTCAAGACGGCAACCGACAGGGATGGAACTCATTTTGAAAACGGCGTTAACGTGCGCCGCCACTAAATTTCATTCTCAATAATTGGCACCTGTTTTCAACAGCCGCGATTAATAAATTGCCGCCTGCCTACAATCCTTGTATTTACTGCTAATGTTAGATAATACTAATTATCTCATATTAAAATTATGGGACCGATTTACCACGATTGGATCAGTCGAGCGCGATCGCCTCATACGGCTCGGATCTACCAACAGAGTTTGGATAAGTGGAAATCGGTGTTTGGGAGGTTGCCGTCTGGAGAAACGAGGGCAGCTAATTTAGATCGGTTTCTTAGATCGATGGCTCATTTGTCGCCAGCAACGAAAGCAACCCATATACGGAATATCAAAACGTTGTTGCGCTGGGGGCATGATGAGGGGCATTGGCGTTGTCCCCCGTCGGTGTTGAAATATCGATTGCGATCGCCGGGGACTGCTGCTGCGTCGCGATTCTTAAGTCCTGACGATGCCCGAGCCATCATTACGGCGGCTGGGAATGAGCGGGACCGGTTGATGTTGCAGTGCTTGTTTTCTTTAGGACTTAGGAATGCTGAGTTGCGGGGGCTGGAATGGTCCGACCTATACTATGACCGCCTTACGGTGCGGGGTAAGGGGGAGAAGGTGCGATCTCTGATGGTGCCGGAAGAGCTGCTGAAGCAGTTGAATGTGTGGCGAGCTGCTAGCAGTGGTAAGGGGCTGATTTTCCGTAGTCATCGTAGTGGATCAAGACTGGAAGGGCAGCATGTGTGGCGGGTGGTGAAGGAGGCGGCGGCGATCGCCAGGGAGGCAGATCCGAGTATTCCCGATGCGAGTCCCCACTGGTTCCGTCATGCGTTGGCGTCAGCGGCTTTGCAGGGAGGCGCGACGGTTAAGCAGGTACAGGTGTATTTAGGGCATTCGTCGGGGCAAACGACGTTGGATACCTATGCCCATGTAATTGGGGATGTGGCGATTGCGGATTTTGTTTAGGTAGTGTAGAAGTAAATTTCATTACAGATATTCCCTAACGAATAACAGTATGGGGATAAAACATAAATAATTGACTTCGAATGTAGAAAGTTCTTGAGTTGAACAAGACAGCAGTTCTCGGAAATTAATCTATCGATTTTTGACATGTCAAATAGGCTTAAAAAATGTCCATAGAAAACAAAAATAAAAAATCTTCTTCCCTATCCGTAGAATCTATCTCTAGTGATGATTCCGAATTAGAAGAAAAAGAAAATTTGTCAGGAATTTTTTCTCGAAGAAGCATTAAAGAAAAGCTTAAAAGATATACTCAGTATGACAATTTACAAGGATAAGAATTTGATAAAGAACTATCTTCTAGAAAATGATTTTTTTGTCTGATCTGATTTCAATTTTTGGCGATGAATTTGGGGACATTTTATTTCTTGTTGCTTCACACGAAATTCGAAAATTTATTCATGTCTCTGAAGCCTTAAGAGATATTGTTGAAGTGACTGAAATAGAGTGGATAGATTTTCAGTCTCGTAGAAAAATAGCCGATCAAATTTTATCGTTGAAACAAGATGGGCGCTATTGTTCAGTGCTAATTATTTCTGAAGATGATTATAGTCATTTCGATGAGATCGAAATACTTAACGCCAAAATTGCAGCTATTTCCTTCTTTTCAACCTCCTTTAGTTTGCAAGCACTTTCGAGGACGGCTGAAATTATAAAGAACACTAATTACGCTCTTCAGTTAAAAACAGAATTAGCTCTGGTGGAAAGGTTAGACGAGGCAGATGTGACTATTTTTCGAGATGAAGATTATGGTACGGAGTCTGTCTTCCAGCATCATGAAAGTGATAATTGGTTTTCTCTGCATGGACCTCTTTCCTTTGGGCAACAAGCAGTTCTCCCAACAGGAGAGTTATCTGTATTAACAGATGAATCTGGTCAATTCTCCGATCAGTCTAAATTTCGTTTAGATGGAAAATTACTTGTTAAAGGGGTACCTATTATTCATCGAAGTGACTTTAATGTCTCACTGAAAGAAACCATAGAGACTTACGATAAATTATCTTCTATGAAGACAGAATCTATTATTTTTAATGTTAAGGATGGAGAGATTGTAAGTATTGCGGATGCGAGTATGCGTAACACCAGTCTTTTGCAAGAGTTTGAAGAATTGCTTTCATCAGATAGTAGATATTGTAAAATCCATGAAATTGGATTTGGCAGTAATCCCAACTGTGCTGATCTATTTGATGAAAACTACTTCCCTAATGAAAGATTTCCCGGCGTCCACTTCGGTTTAGGGTTGGGGAGCTTTACGAAATATCATATAGATTTAGTCTGTGAAAATACCAAGGTTTTTATTGGTTCAGGCAACTCGTATGAATTAAGAGAAGTTTATGATACTGCTGCTCTCCAGTTTCGGGAGAATTCATCTTTGTACTGACCGAATTGAGGCCAATTTCTTGAAGAAAGTATTTCTATTCGTCTGACTTCTTTTACTTTGACATTACTTAATGGCTCTAGTCGCATACTTCGAAGGTGAAATTTAAGAGCACAAAGTATAGTATAATTTTCGGCTTCAACTAAGTATTGAATCGGATCCAGCTCACTTTTAGATAGAGATTCCCTTATCCTGACAACATCAATCCTCTTCCATTTTGAAGGGGCTAGGATAAAAGCTATATCATTCGAGTCATCGAAATTGAATCCATTTACATTGTGCGTGTTGTGCCGAACTAGAAAGTTATTTAGAGATGCTCTTTTTATCTCATCGTTTTCTCCTGCATCAAATTCTCTCTCTCTGTAGTAAAGTCTACTGGCAAGAATAGTTGAATCTTTTGCTTTTCTCTCTAGTTCATTAGAAAATTTTCTAAACTCAATATTAGGAATTGAACCATAGCTAGATAACTTGGAAGTGGCAATATAAGCATATCCATACCCTAAATCTTTTACGATTTCACTCATAAGTAGATATGCAGGAGTCAAGTTATCAATCTGCATAATTTGAGTTTCATCTGTGATGTGATTGACAATTGCCATGGCACTGTCAGTTATATATTTATAGGTATAGTCTCCAAAAACTTTGCTGGTCGTTTGAAGATATTGAGGCTTTTTACTAACAGAGTGTCTATTTATTTTTGAGATTACATGCCCCATATCGTTGTCTATTTGCTTTTTCATGCTACTTACTTGCAAATCGACACGTGTAATCTTTATCCCAACACCTGACAAGAATAATCCTGTTGAAATAGCTGATGCAACTTTTGAAGCCGAACTTTCTTTAATATACGGCTCTAGTACTGAAGTAATTACTGTAAGGGCAATCCCACTAAATATTAAAAATGCATCTATCTTGTTTAGAAAATTCATAAGCGTAGAAAACTTTTGACGATCAAAAAGTCTTGTTTTTGAGTAGATGAATGGAAATTAAACTTCAATTGAAATTGAATTAATCTCAAAATTTTTTAGAAAATAATTTTGAGGTAAAAACTTAACTGTTTTTTGTTCTCCAGTTATATCGACATGTTTTTTTGAGGCGAAATCTCATGAGAATCTCGCTAATTGGCCATGCTCTTGAATTCTGTTTCATAGACTAAAAGAGCATGAACTTTCTCTTGATTTCTGCTGAAAGAGAGCTTCATTAACAGCTTTACGCACAAACTCTTGCCGATCACTTCCCATTGCTCGCAGCGCCTCATCTGCTTCAACTGAGAACCTGACAGCGATGGGCTTCTTCGCTAATTCCAGCGTGTCGTGCTTAGGCTTCTTGAACTGATCCCACTCCGCTGGTTTTTTGGGGCTTGGATTGCCTTTAGCCATTGTTTTTCCCGGTATACACTCTCTTGCCAGTATACCGGGAAAATCTACCTGTGCAGGCATTTGACATTATGCCGGTATACTGGCATAATAGAATCAACGCAAACAACAACCCCTGCGATAGCCTAGGAACTCGCGCAGGGGTTGTGTAAAACCTTCAATGAGGTCATCCCAATGATCGCACACTTACCTCAACCCGCCACCCAAATCACCAACATTGAGTCCCGTGGCAGCGCTGCCTATCCCCAGGTCACAAAGAAAGATTTCATGGCTGGCGTGGTGCTGTACACCGCCGGGCGGGCGTTCCCTTCCAAGTTCGTGGAGGGGCAGATGGACTCCAATATCGTCGTCACCACCGCCCACGGGGAAATTAAGGTCTGGGGCGAAATTAATCTGCTGAAGACCCTGCACAAAGGGCGTACCGTACTGTTGGAGAAAAGCCCCCGCGCTAAAAACTGGAAGCTGGCGGTGGATTCACAAACGGGACAGGTTATCGAAGGACACCAATCCCAGCAGTCCACCGCACCGGGGCAACAGGCTCAGGTGCCGGTAGCAGCTCAGTATCAGCGTCCCGCCACCAGTAACGCGATCGCCAGTGAAATCAGCGCGATGGCTGCCCTGTATACCGACTGCTATAAAGCTGCCCAGCGGAATTTGGGGGCGATCGCGCCGGCGGAAACTATCCAGGCAGCGGCGTCTTCGGTATTCATTCAGCTAAATAAAAATCACGACAGCGATACGTTGCTGGGTGCGGCGGCTGAAAGTGCTAAGGCGGATCTGGGATTCTAAGAACATCGAAATGGGGCTCTATTTCGGAGCTCCGCTGCGCGTCAACATGTCGAAAACCCTGGTTTTTTGAGGTGAAAAAATCGATACCTGCAACCAAGCCAGGGAATATTCTGAGGGAGATAAATATGGCTTTAATTTCAAAAGAAACGGTGCTGGAGCACGCATCACCTGGCGCTATTGTAGAGGGGGCGATTGAGATTCCTGTTGATGGTGTTGTGTATTCCGTGTTCAGGCTTCGTTCTACGGGTGGTACAACGACGTGGCACGCATGGAAGGGTGAACAGAAGATTGATTGCTCTGGTTGTTTGAATGTGTTGGATGTGGCGTCCGTGCTGTTTCCTGATTTCAAAGATAGAGCGGCGCGGAACTTGATGTCCCTGGATTGGATGTCGCGGAATAATTAGGGCGCAGCGATTAATTGAATCATTTCGACGGGGGCCTCTACTAGGTCCCCATTTTTATGCCTGGGCGATCGCTCCGGCGGAAACTATTCAGGCGGCTTCTTAAAAGTTGACGCTTGCAGTCTTGCTCCAAAATTTAGTGCTTGAGGTTAAGTTGCCAAGGGATGAACATTCATCAGGAAGATAAAGTTTACGAAAAGTTATTTAACCCGTTTCTGTTTGGATTGGAGATAACTGCTATTGGGATGGGCATGTCCATTGATGATTGCGTCCTGACCTTATAGCAAGTTTAGAAATTATTGAATGAGTTCGATAGTCTCTTACATCTTGACGAAAGAGGCGATGAATATCTATTTTGGGGAAGCGGAAATCGTTAGCGGACGGGAAAGGGAATGATAAGCTTATGAATTTTCCCGATTTTCAGCATTTTCGCCTACAATTCAATTGACTTTGTACAAGCAAAAGCGGAGCTACCAACTGCAGCTTGACAATACAAAAAGCTCAGACCTAGTATTTTAGGGTCTGAGTTTTTTGTACGTTTAGGCATATTCGTAGTTGGTAGCTCCGCATGGTCTTCTCTACACACAACTAAGACGCTTGTACAACTGAAATAGGGTTAGCCTTATGGTCTTTGAAGAATTAATGGTGCTTGCTTTCACTTGCTCGATTTTGGCGAAAGCTATTGAGAAATTGTGGAAAGCGTGAGTTAACTAGCTGCGCTAAAGCAGTTTAAATTTCATACAACTGAATAGCTTTTATACGAAAAATGGTTGTTTGACCTGCCGCCGAGAGTGGAAAAGGAGATAAGCCCTGGCAGATGCTAGGGCTCTGTCTTTTTTATGAATGTAGATGCGCACAAGAAAGGGGTAATTGAAAGGTGACTGCGTCGTCACGGTTTCTTAGTCCTGAGCATGCCCGATTGATTATCGATTCCACTACCAGAGACAGGGACGAGCTAATGCTGTAATGCTGAGCTACGGGGGATGGGACGAGGGAACCTATGCCATGGGCGCTATCTCTTTCTTATGGCACTTCGTTGCAGCTACCCTTCAATTACCCCTATGAGGAACATTAAAATGACTCGCCCCGCTCAAAATCCCCGTGATGTGCCAATCCTGTTTGTTGTTCTCAAGAAAATGGCTTAGTTTTTTTGATTCCGGCAATTTTCACGTCAAAAACAGCCGAAACCTTTGGTAGGCAAAGGATCTGATTCCGGCAAAATTCGTCGCCTCCTCCTAAAAGTCTGACAAGAACAGCCGTTACGGGGTAAGCATCCAGGGCGATTTCAGTCGAAAAAGTTTGCGAAAAGCGCCTGGCTTTTTCTTTCAATCGCGCTCCGACCAGAAGATTGCCATCTTGGCAACTCAACGAGGTTTTGAAAATGGCTAGTAATCTTTTCGATCAGCTCTACGCCAATATTGATTGTGAAAAGGGAATTTATTCTTGGACGGTGGCTGAAACGGCCATCGAACAGAATTGCCTCCCCTGGTATGATCCACGCTTCATCAAGGGCTACCACGAGCTACTATTTGTCTGCTTCATCAGTACTCATTCAACTCAACACTGGGGCGCTAGTCTTTTCTTGTGGCACTTCGCTGCAGCTACCCAGCAGGCGCAGCTGATTGCAAGATCTAGATTCGATTAGCAGATTGCTGAAATACTAATTGCCCATCTCGATAGGCCCACACTGACAAAATATTATTTTGGACAGTAGCTACATATGTACTGCCGCTGTTAAACCATGAGAAGTAACGCTTCCCATTTTGATCAGATTCAGAAGCGCCAGTTAACTGAGTTGTACCTCGCCCATTAGTAGCTGTGTACACGAGTTTTTGATCACGACCAAGACTCAGGTTGACTTGCCAATTGCCACGACGGTAAGTACCAACTACTGAACTTGCACTAGACTGCAAAGCTGGGCGAGAAGCAGGACGAGTGCGGGAACTACCTCCCGTTCCTGTGGAAGGAGTTCGGCGAAAAGATCCACCACTAGAAGACCCGCTGCCGCTGTTATGGCAGTGATAATCCCCTGTGCGAGTGTTGTTGTGACAACCTGAAGCGTTGGTTCTGCCAGAGTGAGCATCTGCAACACTAGATAAAGCGCTCAATATCGCAATACTTATCCCAATGTGCAAAACCCACTTCATAGTTCATCTCCTAGATCTAGAAACCTATGTAAGCTCTCTTTTATCAAGGTATAGATCACAGTTGTGTATTCAATCTAGCTATGGAAGGAGAATTACAGCTCCTCGTAGTTTTTAGGTTGAAAGAGCATGCACACCTCAATTCTCCAATCTCTTGGCTCTTAACTGAATGCACGCATCAGTATCTTCAGCCGTCTCAACCCTCCACTACCGCCCCCCACTCCGCTCTGAGGCCGCTCTCCCTCCACAACGGCTTCCATCAGCAGCCCTGGAGCTTGCAGTAGGGCAATTACCACCACTACTAGAACCACCGCTGCTGGCTCCACTGCTTGAACTACCTGTAGACCGATTGGATCCAAAAGGGGTGGCAACGCGGTTCATGATCGCCCGTTGCCGTGTTCCGTCGCACATGGAGCGTAGGTCTAATCCCCGCCCGTCGGCAGTCTGCATAAAGCACCTGTACCGTTCCACGAGTTCTGGGGGACGCTCCGCTGGATACCCGTAAGGACGTGGGACCTGATTGGGTGGTACAGACTGAATAGGCAGAGCAATTACGCTAGCCAAAACAAAGGCGCTGGCAGTAGTCATGTTTCAGTCCTACCTGAGTAGGCGTTGTGGCATGAATAAGCGATCTAGAAATAAATACGACTTGGGTACCGCATAAAGACTTCGTGTCCATTGGCTACCGTATTTTTCACTGGCATTTTACCGATCAACTTGCCAGTAGAGAAAGAGAAATTGATGCGTCCAGACGTTTAGATGCTTAAACATCTGAGCGTTTAGACTCAAGCCATTCTTCTACAAGGCTCTGTACGACCTCGCTTATCTCGCGCTCACCTTCCATCGCAGCAATTTTTAGCTGCCGGTGCAAAGTCTTTGGCAGGTAAATTGTAGTCCGCTGATATGCGGGGTCTTTTGACTTGGAAAGCTTGGATGTCTGAACATCCAAGCTTTCCAAAGTTTGAATGTCTGGATTTTTGGGTGTTGAACGAGCGGCAAATAACTTACCAAAATCACCCGCTTTTTGATCAGCCATTGACTATTTCCTTCCCTATCTCCTGGTAACAGCTCCACGCGATCGCCGCCATACGATCACCCTTCACTTGATTTACAGGTACACCCTCAAGAGCCGCTTTTTGGAACGCAGACAAGCGACGGATAGCTCCTTTAAACACGGGTAAGCCAGCATCTTCAATTGCCTTTCTTGCTTTGTCTCCTACTGCTGATGGCTTGGGCGGAACTATGGTTAGCAGCACCTTGAACTTGGCATCTAATCCCTTTAGCACTTCCACCATTTGAATCATTGCCGACATAGCTAAGGCGTCTGGTGAAGTTGGGAGGATTAGCAAATCACACCCTTCAGCAACTGTCTTCAATTCGTCAGGATCGGGGCGTGCGGCTGTATCTATAACTATGTGCTCATATTGCCGAGCAAATTTAACCGCCTGCTTTTCATCACATACCTTAAACGGCAGTGAACCGCGATCAGACCACCCCAATGCAGACCGATTAAGGTCACCGTCTACGAGCAGTGTTGTAGCGCTTTCATTCAGGTATGCAGCCAGGTGCAGGGCAGTCGTTGACTTGCCCACACCCCCCTTAAAGCTAGCAATGGTTAGTATCATTTGAGTGTTTGGACATCTAGATGTTTGAACTTTCAGCTGTCCAGGCTTTTAGATTCCTGTAGCTTACTCGCCTTTCCCCCTCTCTCCGTGACTTATTCATTTACGCTCACCGGCGCGATCACTCCCAAAGCCCGCCCCAGAGTTACCCGTAACGGCACTTTTATGCCTCGGAAATATCGAGAATGGAAAACACAGGCGATCACTTCCTTGCAACTGCAATGGAGCAACGCACCACCAATATCGGAGCCCGTGGGAATCGAGATTCTGCTGACGGGCAAGCACCCGCGCCGGGGCGATAGCGACAATGTAGCGGGGGCAATCTTGGATGCTTTGCAGGATGCGGGGGTACTCAAAAACGACAATTTAAAGGCGGTTCCACGGCTTGCCATTCAGTTGAAGTGGGATAAAGACAGAGACCCGATAGCAACCGTAGCTTTGACAGCAATTTAAAATCCCGGTGGCGTAATCTTGCTACCGGGATTTTTGGTGTTGACGGAGGATTGTTGGTTATGCCCCGTTGACGGTCTGTTGTCAGAGTTGTTGACACCCCGTTGACGCCCGTAATTACTAGCTGTTGACGCTGTTGTCGCCTGTTGACGGTGGGTACCATTTCAGCCCCGTTTCGCCGCCTTTGAGGCTGCCAACGCCTCGACCTGCCAACTTTTCCAATAAGGCGTTAATCGCCTCGCTAGGCAGCTCTCTGAAAGCTCGTTTTCCTTGTTTCAGTGCCCGCGCTGTTACTTCTCTTTTATCGGACCCAAACTCCTGAATTCGGTTGAGCAGTTGTTCATCCTCATCCCGTCCAACGACGACCGGCTCGTCCAATTCAAATAATGAATTTAGGTTAGCTACAAAGGGATTCGATGATCGCTCTGGAGTGGCGATCACTGTTTCTGTAGGGCGCACTGGCGGCAACAGAAGTGGCGGGATCCATTGGTCGATTGCTACCGATTCCGCATCCTTCAGTTTTACCGCTGGGCGCTTCAGCTCACCCAAAAATGCAGGGCGCACGCCGTTGGGAGCGTTAGGGTCTGGGGTAGCCAGTAACTTTAGTTCCAGCAACGCATCATCGCGGGTTTGGGCCATTCCTTTCTTGCCACCGACGCAATCGAGCGATCGCCCATGGCTTACGAATATCACCGCCATCCCCACTTTGCGAATGTCGGATAGAGCCACGCCTAGGAAGACAGCGGCGGCTTTGCAACGACTAGCCCAGTGGGTAAATTCCTCGCAAACAATGGTGATGGGTGAAAAGCTTGTAACGCCCTGTGACCGGGCTTCATAGCGCTCTTTTACCGTCTGTGCGAATTCAGCGATCGCCCCATCTACAGCGGGATAATCCATGCCCGCACCAACGATGGCCACGCCAGGGTATTCCCAATCACCCTTAGACCAATGAGGATCGCAGACGATAACCTGATGCCCACCTTGCAAGCGCTCAATCACCAGGCGATGCGCTTGGGTGGTTTTACCGCTTCCCTGTGGGCCCCAAATGAGGACTGACGGATAACTGCGGAATAGTGCCCACCACTGGGATTGTGGCGTGGGTCCATCTTCCAAAAGCGGCTGCTCAGCTGGGGCTAATTGGGCTTGTACCGTAGTCCACATTCCAGATACGGCGGCTAAAGACATATCACTTTGGGTTTGGAGGAATTGCCCAAAGGCTTGCAACTCATGTTGAGCGTAAACACCACCAAGGGGCGCATAACGCTTGTGCTGGCGGCGCTGAACCCACGCTGCACTTAGGCATAATCCAGCCGCACCGGTGGTGATCGCCTTAGCCAATCTGCCCAGCTGCGGCGGGGTGCTCACCAAGAACAGCAACACCGACAATCCCAGTAGACACCGGCTCTGTAGCAGAAATCGGGCGCTAACCTCTCTGGGATTCATAGCGTTATCCCCCCTGCAATTCCAAGGGCGATCGCCAACGCATCCAGCAGCCATTCCGATAGCCGAAACTTAAGCAGCATCGCCACACCAATGCCCACCAACAGCACCGCAAATACAGCACCGAACCACAGCCCTAAGTCGGAGTTGTGGTGTAGAAGAAAGCCGATTAGTTGGGTAATGATGCTGGTGCCTATGGCGATTGCACCGGCACGATAAAGGTGTAATTCCAAATTCATAGTCAAAGCCCCGGCGGATGCCAGGGCGATAGATGGGCTTAGGCTTGGGAGCGCCGGAACATATACCCCACGGCATTGCCAGCGGTAAGGGCGATGGAGCTGGGGACAATCTGATCAGCCGGCAACTTCCCAGTGGCGGCAGCTACCACCAAAGCAGCGGGGGCTCCTAGTGCCATCACTGCATGTTGATTGGCGATCGCCTGAGTCCGTTGTTTCTTAGTGGGTTGGGGCGATCGCTTAGCCGTGCTTTTGGTAGCAGTATTCTTTTTGGAGGCTCTGGGCTTAGGATTCCGAGTTTTTCTGGTAGTTGCCATTAGTGACCCGCTGCCTTGCAAAATGCCTCAATCTGTTGATTCTTAGCGGCGGCTTCAGATTCTAAAGATGCAACCTTAGCGGCACTACCAGAAGCCCCAGCGGATATCCCGGCGCGGTACATGGTGAGTCCCACGGCGCCGGTGCCAAGCAAAATCATCAGGGTATAGGCGATCACCAACTTTGGGCTACCCTTTGGCGCTGGGGTTGTTGCTGGCTGAAGCTTCTGGCGATAGATCGGTATAGGTTGCCACGCTACGGAATCGGGAATGTCAGGGTGCTGCTGCGATGCCTGAGGCGTTGGTGGTGATGTAGTGTACATGTGAATTTAAGTTGATTGGCTTGGATTCAGGCGGACTGGGCTGAAAGGTAAGAGAGTTAGCCTAGTCCGCTCAAAATGATGGTTTTGCGCCTGCCAGAGCCTCGAATTTCTACGCTGTATGGCGGGCGGTATCGACGTCGGGGTGCCACCATTCCTAATGGGGCTAGGTTGTGGTGATAGGCCATGTCGGTAGCTTGGGGCGATCGCGAAAGAACCAGAGATTGAATTCCGGCGGTTGCCAGGGCGATCGCACATGATGCGAGGAAGGTTTTAAGCATCGGTATTTTGATCAGTTTCAGAAGAGTTTGGGCGGGGGGACCGGTCAGGTAGAGTGTCGATTTTGCCAACCATGTAGTCAGCGATCGCCCGCGCTTGCTCGATGGTTTCGTCGCCGGTTAACGCCAACAATAAGAGCTTCTCCGGCAGGGCGTGACCCTGCTGAAACAGCCCAGAGAAGAAGCATCGGCGGGAGAGCCTACGCTGGACTATTTGCTCAGCGGAGGCAATTGCAGCGCGAAATCGAGGGGAAATGGGGAAAATTGCGTTATCTGAGTCCATGGGAATTTGAGCATTAGTTTTCTGAAGTAGATGCCCATGGTTGGATTTTTTGAATCAATCGAAAAGCGAATCCAGAGCTTTGCCTGCGTCAAAGGGTTCGGATGGGGCGGCGGCGATCGCCGGGGTGTTGGGAACTGATGGAGCGCCGCTTACCCAGGCATCGGTCTGAGTGCGGATCACGCCCTCCACCACAGCGCGGGGATTTACACCTTTTTTCAGCGCCGCCTCGATTACCGTTTCCCAGCAATCCGGTGCAAGCTTCATGGCTTTGTTGGCGGGCATGGTCAGGGTACGGGGCATTAGGCGGCACCTCCCAAACGTTGAGCGTGTACCCACTGCCAATTGCCGATGCAGTTGGCACGGTGTGGGGCATCGGGAATCATGAACCGGGGCTTACCCGCCACCAGGTCGGATACCAAATTCGCCCCGCCGCCGGTGACCAGAATGCGGTCTACCATCCCCATCTGCGCCTGAAATTCAGCAGTAGTGGACGTGATAAACGACTTGAACCAGCGATCGCGAATCGGTCGCCACCAATCACCCCAGCTAATCCCGGTGGATTCATAGCTGTGGGAGCCGTCCTGCAAACCTTCGAGAATGGCAGCCACTTTAGGGTGGGTGATGCCGTGGGCTCGTAGGGGCTGGGATAGTTTTGAGTTTTGGGCGATTAGATACGCCAAGCGCAGAACGCCATTTTTATCGCTGGTGAGCGATCGCACGGTGATTCCATTGGCATCGATAAGCCGCGCCAACACAGTCCCACATCCCAGATCCAGCCCCAGAGTTAGCCCGCTACCCAAGCGCCCCTGGTTACGGCACAATGCCCAGCTCCCAAATAATTCGTCCAACACTGTGACGCTGCGAATATCGATGCTGTAGCCAACGCCGTTGCGGCGGAATAAGAATGGTCCGGTTAAGTCTGCTGTAATTTGCTCACGCACCAGGTCATGAGAGTGGTGGCATAACACCAGATCAGCCTGATTAGTTTTGGATTTTGTGGGTAGCCCAGCCGCTACGAACAGGCGGATTAGTTCGGTTTTATTGCCGGTGGCAGCTACCTGGCAGGTGTCGTAGTAGGAAGCCTGTTGACCAACGTGGTACCGGGCACCGTCTACCTCGACGACGGGGGAATTTTTGACCGCTTGGATGGTTGGAGCGCCGTCGGGAATGGGAGCATACAGCGCCCGGATTAAACCATAGGAGCGCCCGTCGTAGATTTTGACGGCGGCGTTACCGGCGTCGATGGAAACCAAGGGTACTGGGGAAGCTGGGGCAGAAAATTGCGCAGGCGGCGGCGCGGGGGCGATGGTTGCCCCCTGTCGGGATGTGGTCATTGGATGTACTTGAAAGCTGTAATTGCGCGGGTGAATCACTGGAACAGCCGGTGATGCTTCTATCGCAGGAACCGGTATCCGTTCGTTTGCAATCGAATCCGCTTTAGATTCCTTCACATTTAGCCAGCGGATAAGAAGAAAACGCTGGAACAGCAAGCGGAGCAACGGTTTCGCGGGCGTGTGGGTCTTATCCAGGGACGCCTAGCGCGATGGGTACGTTCGTTTACCATTGAACCAATACTATCACAAAAATATCTATTTAGATATCAAAAAGATATTAATGCGATGATAGAATTTATATGCCAGGGAGAAATCGGCAATGATGCGAGAATTATTGATATCTAGATAGATATGGTTTGCACATCATGCCGAAGCAAAGCCCTGACCCTACACCTTCTAAGCCAGAATCTGAGCGTTTGCTGGTGACCTTGCCCGGATTTACCGCTGGGCGGTTTAAGTTGCTTTCAGAAAAAATGGGAGGTGAAGCGCTGGCGTCTCTCGTCAGACGAGCTGCTGAGGAGTGGGTTGTTTCAGACAACTATGATCGACTGCTTAAAGCGGCGATCGAACAAGAGCAATCCCAACCTGGCGATACAGGTCAGTTAGTTAAGGAGTAAGCCATGGAGAAGGCTAAACGGGCCACGATTCAGTTGGGCGATCGCGAATTGGAAGTTTTCCAGTTGCCCGACGGCTCGTATCGACTTAGCCAGTCCCAGGTTGCTGAGGCAGTAGAAAAGCCGGAAGCGAATTTCCCAGACTTTTTAGGCAAAAAATGACTGGAATCCTTACCTGGACTGGATCGTTCTAGTCATACTTTTTTGAAAATTGAGTACGAGGAATAGTGTGGAATCTGAAACCATCAATCAACTATTTGAAGTTTTCGAATCTCATGCTCAAACCACAGAATCTGGCATTGAGTATTGGCTAGCACGCGACTTGCAGCATCTACTTGGATATTCCAAGTGGTCTAATTTCCTCAATGTGCTTTCCAAGGCAAAAACGGCTTGCGATGTCTCTGGAAACAACGTCTCAGACCATTTTGCCGACGTCGGTAAAATGGTCCAGCTCGGCTCTGGCGGGCAACGAGAGATCAGCGACGTTATGCTCACTCGCTATGCCTGTTACCTAGTGGCTCAAAATGGCGACCCTCAAAAACAAGAAATCGCATTTGCCCAAACCTACTTTGCAATCCAAACTCGTAAAGCAGAATTAGTAGAAAAGCGTGTATTAGAAGCGGAGCGGCTCTCGGCACGACAAAAGCTGACAGCAACGGAAAAAGAGCTCTCGCAGGTTATCTACGAAAAAACCGGCGGCAACCGTAACTTTGGGTTAATTCGAAGTAAGGGTGATCAGGCGCTATTTGGTAGCAGTACCAAGGCGATGAAAGCCAGGTGGAACATTCCTGACAGGCGTCCTTTAGCGGATTTCGCACCCACCATCATTCTCAAAGCCAAGGACTTTGCTGCTGAAATCACAATTTTCAATACTCGAGCCAACGACCTCGACACAGAGCCACAAATATCCAGTGAGCACGTAACCAACAATCAGGCGGTACGCAAGACGCTGCTAGACCGAGGAATCCGCCCAGAGACCCTGGAACCGGATGAGGATATCAAAAAGGTGGAGCGACGGCTCAAATCTGAGAATAAGAAAACGTCAAAAGATCCACCCGCCTTAAATACGGAATAGTACGGTCCCATCACGTTTACAACCAGTGGGATTTTCTCCTGAATTATGAACTGGTTATCGCTAATGGACCACCAACCAAAACAGCAATGTTTTTTTCATGATTTCTATTATCTTTCTCGTGTTTTATCAACCTTTTTAAAACACAGAGTATTTATCCTAGGTCAGGTCACTTCCCAGAGAAAAAACGTTCTTTAAATAATGGGTACTCAACCCAATTAAAGTACGTTTAAGCAATTAAAGATGACTTTAGATCCAGATAGGATCTATTTGCGTAAATACAATTTTGATCGGCTAATATAAAACCAAGAAAAAATTGGTCTCGAGAACTAGAAAGCGAACCCTGGTTGTCCCCAAGGTCCGCTTTCACAAAAACTGAAGTTTCGCCGCTTCAAAGTTATGGAATTATTCTACTCGCAAAAAATCATTTCTCCCACCCTTGCCTGGCAGCTATGCGCAGCAGCTCAGGGGTGGGTTTGTTCGTTTATTGAGGGTCAAACCATGACCGCTTCATTGAAAAACTGCCTAAAAACGGTGAAGACCCCTAGGGCTGGATAGCTCTAAGGGCCTTGCAAAACCTTTCCCTGTCATCGCGATCAAAGTTTGACGACTCAAGACGCGATGCGGGGGCTCTAGCCCAACTCCAAACCGCTGCTACCAACAGCAACCTGGACCAGGCTTTTATCCAACCGAATTGGAGACCGATTGAATTCAGCAAAAACGACATCAGAAATGGCGCTTTTGCATGAACGGCATAAGAAATGCCGCAAACCACCTGTACACACGTGTAAACAGAGGTCTAAGTGAATCATAGCGCATGTACACACACACCTGGTACCAGTGAACCAGCAGCACCGCTTCAGGCGATCCAAAGCACCCTAATTCCCCTATTTCCCCAAAGATCGCCCCAGCGCCGGATCCAGCTCCGGGACTACCAAACGCAGATGCTTCGGGAAATTTATCGAGCAATTCGTGGGAACCAGTCCCGAGTGTTGGCGATCGCCGTCATGGGCGCGGGCAAGACGGTCCTAGCTAGCAAAATTATGTCCGACGCCGTGAGCAAGGGACGGCGGGCGCTATTCCTAGTCAGCCTCAACTGCCTGCTGGACCAGGCGGCGGGCACCCTAGAAAAATTTGGGATCCGTTGCTCAGTCTTGCAGGGCGATCGCGATTTCGACACCGGCGCACCGGCGATCGTCGCCAGTCTCCAAACAATCGCCGCGCGGCAACGGCGGGGGCAGTCTCTGGGCCAGATCCTAGGGCGCAATTTTGGGGTGGTATTCCTCGATGAGGCTCACATCACCGCATGGGATAAAACCTACACCGCCATTTCAGACTGGCTTCCTAACACCGCCATCATCGGGCTCACTGCAACTCCATGGCGGCTCAGTAAAAAGCAATGGCTAGGGCAGCAATTTGAGAGTGCTGTTATTGGACCCCAGCCCCTAGACATCATCAAAATGGGCGGCGCGGTCCCGGCTCGCATTTTTCGCTTGGACGGGGCAATCAAGGAAACCGAGCTAAAGGTGCGCCAGGGTGAGTACGCCGACAGCTCCATTGCTCGACAAGCAACAACGCCAGAAAGCCTCGCAATCGTATTGAACGGGTACCAAGAACATTGCAGCGATCGCCCGGCGCTAATGGTGGGGGCCACCGTCTCTCAGGCTCAAGCAACAGCCGACCATTTCAATCAGCACGGGATAAAAGCTGAGGTAATTACCGGCAAAACCAGCCACCGCGATCGCCAGGCAATCATCGCTCGCTTAGCCAGCGGTGCCACCCAAATCATTTGCTCAGTGGGTTGCCTGACCGCCGGTTTCGATTGCCCGCCAGTGTCAGCAATCTTATTTGTACGGAAAACAAAAAGCCGAGCATTATTCCATCAGGTGTGCGGTCGCGGCTCCCGTCCCCACCCTGGCAAAACCGACTACCTAATCCTCGACTTTGGCAATAACCAAACCCATGGCAACCCCATGGCAGCTCAGGATTATTCCATCGCCGAACCGGAGCAGCATGAGCTGGTGACGGTGGATAAAGCCTGTCCCGCTTGCTTAGAAGTGGTGAGCATCTTCGTTCAGATTTGCCCCAACTGTGGGCATGAATTTAGCGCCAATACTGCTGCGGATGATGGTACCGAGGAATTAATCCAAGGCACTCTTTCCGAGCGATTCACGAAACAACAGCTCGCGCAACGACAATGGCTACGTGATGTGCGACGGCGGGCATTTGCGCAGGACGAAAACCCTAGCCGGTGTATTCAGCAATTTATCGATACCCACGGCTTTACACCACCAAAAGACTGGACCCACGGCGCAGCTCTAGGGCGCACCAACGCCAGCGTTAGCCGCCGCTTGCAATACGTTGAATATCTAGAACGCCATTGCACTGAAGCAAAAGACGTTGAGGGCTGGCTTGCCTACCACTGCCAGCTTGAATTTGGCTGCGATTTTGAGCGACTGATGGAGCTACCTGGGTGGTGGGACGTTTTGCGAATACCCCCTGACTCGGGACCGGAAGAGGTCAGGGAAGCCTATCGCCGGGCATCACTAATGGCTTCCACCCAGGCAGATTTCCACCAGTTGAACACGGCGATCGCGTCGGCTAAGGCAGATTTGCAGGGGGTACCTGCAAATGGCTAATCAATTCCACTACTACCGCCAAGGCGACTGCCCAATCTGTGGAGGTGCTGGGCATAAATCCAATAAAGTTTGCCGGTCCACCACCACCGATGACGGACGCATTAAGGTCCATTGCTGGGGTGGTGGCGACGCTCTTAAAGGCTGGGGATATGTGGGCGATGATACTCACGGCATGGCCCAGTACATCGAAGGCTGGGGCGATCGCCGGGATATGGACCGGGATGCCAGAGAGCGCAAAGCAACGGCGGCGCGGGCACAGGCGGAAAAGGAGCGGCTGGGGCGATCGCTAACCATTGAACGGGATGCCACTTACCGGAAATGGCAGGACAATCAACGTCTGAACCAGCGGGACCGGGACGAATTAACCCGGCGTGGTCTCTTGCCCAATGAAATTCAATTAGCGCAGGAGCTGGGCTGGTTACGCCGCTGGGAGAAAGGGTCACAGCTATTTGGTCCTGCCAATATTCCCGGCGTAAATCATTGGGGGCTTGGTGGGCAATCGGGACTGGCGATCGCAGCGCCTAATTCTGACGGGCTAATCGCAGGCTTCCAAGTCAAGCCGGATAGCCAGGGCGATGGACCCAAATATCGCTGGCTAGC
>CALGDE010000075.1 GCA_937883785.1 uncultured cyanobacterium | reverse complement strand
ACTCTAAAAGCCGCTCTATGGCTACCCTTCACAGACTTGTGCCTAATGGATAGCTCCCTGGGGAGAGGGGCTTCGGAGGCATGATCCAACGTTTGTTATTTTTTCTTACTCCCCTTCTCCCCGGGGAGAAGTACGCCCTGGAAGTAGTCGCAGGGGGCTGGGGGATGAGGTCCCTCAGTTTTTTGCGTAAGTCTTGCTTTTAAAGGGTGCGTACTGATCGCGGCAGGCAGATTTTGACGTTTAACTGAGCACAAGCCCTGTTTGGGTGTTAATCAGGAGCCGTTTTGTGGAAACGAAGGGGGATGGGTTAGCCTTGTTAGCGACTGTGCAAATCAGATCATTTCAATTCGGATCATTTCAATAGAAATGCGCTGTTGCGGCTTGGTTCTTCCTTGGATTGCCTCTTCAATTCTCATCTCTCCTTTTGGTGTTTTTCCGTCAGATTGTCCTTGGGCTGAGTTTTTTACCGAAGAAGGAGTCACTCACTGAGTGGGAGTCTACTGAACACTCAGCAGGCAGACATTAATCAGGCAGATATTAATATAGATAGCCGGTAAACAGAACGTTAACTTACGCCGCCGTTGATTTGTAGAACCGCTAAGCGCTATGAGCGATCGCCCCTCCGATGACAATATTGACAAATCTGGTCAGGGCAACAACGGTCAGTCTCGCTCTTCAAAGGGACCGAGTTCTCAGCTGTCAACGCGGCTATGGCGACAGGAGCGGCGATCCGGGCGATGGTGGCTAGATGATCGTTCCTGGGATTGGTTTTGGGTTTCCACCTTAACGGGACTGGGGATCTTGATGTTTGTGTGGGGGCTGGGGGGAGTGCCCCTGCGAGACTGGGATGAGGGCATTGTGGCCCAGGTGGCGCGAAATATTTGGCGGGGCTGGCAGGCAGGGGATGACACTTGGCTGCATCCGGTATTGAATGGCGAGCCCTATTTTAATAAGCCGCCGCTGGTGCACTGGGGCATCGCGGCGCTGTATCAGATGTTTGGCGTTAACGAGTGGACGTCGCGTTTGCCGGGGGCTCTGTGTGGGGCAGTGTCGGTGCCGCTGTTGTATGGCATTGGTCGTCAGGTGTTTCGGGTGCGATCGCCGGCAGTGTTGTCGGCGCTAGTGTACGTGACCTGGTTTCCCCTGGTGCGCCACGGTCGATTAGCCATGTTGGATATGGCGCTGACTCTGTTTTGGATGGCGGCGTGGTTTTGTGTATTGCGAGCGCGGCGAGATTGGCGATGGTCCCTACCGCTGGGGCTAGCCCTGGGAGCCCTATCGATGACCAAGGGCATTGTGGCGCTGCTGCTACTGGTTTTGGTGGTGGCGTTTTTGGCGTGGGATACGCCGCGGTTGCTGCGGCTGCCATACTTTTGGTTGGGGATCGTTTTGGGCTGGGTACCGGCGATCGCCTGGTATGGGCTCCAGTTTGAACGCTACGGCATGGCGTTTGTTAGTCAGAATTTAGTGACCCAGTCCTTTCAGCGGGTGTGGGATTCGGTGAATCGACGGGGGGGACCGCCCTGGTATTACCTGTTGGAGCTAGTGAAATATAGTTGGCCATGGCTGATGATGGTTCCTGCCGCCGGGGCGATCGCCTGGAAGAACCGATCATGGGCATGGGCAAAGCTGGTGCTGGTATGGGCTGGGGGCTATGGGCTAGTGATTTCTGTAATGGGCACCAAGCTGCCCTGGTATGTTTTGCCCCTCTATCCGGCCCTGGCGTTGCTAGTGGGCAACTATTGTCGAGTATTCTGGCAGCCCACGTCGGTGTTGGGGCTAGATTTGCGATCGCCCCCCAAAAACAACCAATTTTTCCCTCGCTGGTGGGCGGTCATTTTAGGACTGCTGACGGTGGGCTCCTTTTTTGGCACCATTTACTTTATTGGTTTTGCCACCGATTGGGACTGGGCATTGACCATTGCCCTGGGATGCTTGGCCCTCACCTTTGGAGTGATGGCGCGGGAGGTGTGGGAGCGATCGCCTCGATTCCTCGCTGTGGGACTGTGGGGGCTTTACATTAGCTTTCTCTGCTTTTTTAATTCCCCCCAATGGCTATGGGAACTGGGAGAACAATATGACGTGGTGCCCGTGGCGGCATTAATCCAAAAGTCTGGTGGTACAGGCAAGAAAATTTATACGTCCTACCCCACTTTGCGGCCGTCTTTAAATTTCTACTGTGATTGTCAGGTGGTTGTTGCCAGCCAGGAACAGCTGAAGGCTGAGTGGAAACATTTAAAGGAACCACTATTGTTATTGGATCGTGATTTAGCCCGGACTTATCAAAACCAAGGGGGACGTTGGTTAGGCATCCGCCAAAATCTAGTGCTGGTGGGCAAAAGCGAACAAATTTGGCCCGATGCCGTTAACGAAAGTCCCGGTATTGCCCTATAGGGTCGCCGTTTGCCGGTCTTGGAATTTAGAATTTTTGATGTTTGCTTGATATTTATTTGCTTGATATTTAAAAGAGCTTTGAAAATCAAAAGCAAACTAGTCAATACAATGTAATAAGGTTCAAGCTGCGCGACAGAAAAGACCGCGCATTACCGCCTTTAGATATGGCTTTTTACGGGAAAAGGTGTGCTAGAAAAGATAGATCGTCTAGCTCTTATTGGACGAAGAATTTGTTGGACGAAAAACTTTGGGCGACAAATACGCTTAAAGACTAAGTGGAAGAAGATTCAATATCTTAAGGTTTTGACATCTTAGGTTTAAGAGAGGATTCTAAAATGGTTGCTGAAATTAATGCTTTACCTAAGGTTAGTGCCACCTACGAAGACGCCACCCAGAAAATTGCTCGCGAATTGTTGATTGCTTCCCAGCCCAAAAAAGGCTTTTTGTCGCAAATTCGTGAACAAATGAAGCTCGACGAAAAGCTGATGGAATGGACCATGGCAAATCCTGGTCTTAAGGTGCAGCTTTTCCGCTTTATTGATTGTCTTCCGGCACTCCAGTCGAACCCAGAAATTGCCGGTCACCTTCAGGAATACCTCACCACCGAAGACGTGGAATTGCCGGACATGCTGAAGGGATTGCTGAATTTTGCCGATCCTAAATCCGTGCCCGGCACCGTGGCGGCCCAAAGCGTTTCCACGGCGGTTAAAACCCTGGCGCAGAAATATATTTCTGGGGAAACCATTCAGCAGGCGATCAAAACCATTGAGCGGCTGCGGCGAGACAAGATGGCGTTTACGGTAGACCTGCTGGGGGAGGCGGTGATCTCCGAAGTGGAGGCCCAGCAGTACTTAGACCGGTATTTGGAGCTGATGGAGAAACTGACGGCGGCAGCTCAGAAATGGTCGGCGGTGCCCCAAATTGACCAGGCGGACGGGCGGGAGTTGCCTCGGGTGCAGGTGTCAGTGAAGCTGACGGCTTTTTATTCCCAGTTTGATCCCATTGATGTGGCGGGGTCCCAGGCGAAAACGGCGGAGCGGGCGCGGGTGCTGTTGCGGCGGGCAAAAGAGCTGGGGGCGGCGGTGCATTTTGATATGGAGCAGTATCGCTATAAGGATGCAACGTTGGCAGCGCTTCAGGCGGTGTTGATGGAGCCGGAGTTTCGCGATCGCACCGACATTGGTATTACGTTGCAGGGCTATTTGCGAGATTCTTACGATGATTTAAAAACGGTGCTTGCCTGGTTAAAAAAGCGGGAAACGCCGTTGACCATTCGATTAGTAAAGGGAGCCTATTGGGACCAGGAAACGATCCATTCGGTGCAGGAGGATTGGCCCCAGCCGGTGTTTAACGATAAGGCAGCCACTGATGCTAACTATGAGGCAATGACCCAGCTGTTGTTGGAAAACCATGGGGTCGTTCATGCGGCAATTGGTACCCATAATGCTCGGTCGGCGGCGAAGGCGATCGCCATTGCAAAAGCATTAAATATTCCCCAAAACGGTTTCGAATTACAGGTGCTTTATGGGATGGCAGATCGCCTGGGGAAAGCATTAGCAAATGATGGCTATCGGGTTCGGGTTTACTGTCCCTATGGGGATTTAATTCCGGGGATGGCCTATTTAATTCGTCGCCTGTTGGAAAATACGGCTAATTCCTCTTTTGTTCGCCAACAGGAGTTAGGAGAACGGGAATTTGATGAGTTGGTTAGTGCCCCTCGTCCCAACGATTCTGCCTATAGTTTTGATTCGGTT
The DNA here is from genome assembly GCA_937883785.1 of uncultured cyanobacterium. Taxonomy (GTDB): domain Bacteria; phylum Cyanobacteriota; class Cyanobacteriia; order CACIAM-69d; family CACIAM-69d; genus CALGDE01. Next base: position 1,660 of record CALGDE010000075.1, on the reverse strand, counting down.
CCCTATCCCAATGTGCCTGATACGGATTTTTCCCAGGAAGAAAGTCGCGATGCGGCATTGGGGGCAATTCCGAACGTGCTGGCTCAATTGGGTCAAACTTATTTGCCTTTAATTAATGGCAATCGGGTGGATACTAGCGCGAGCATTCCCTCAGAAAATCCCTCTAATTCCAAGGAGATTATTGGCTCCATTGGGCTGGCGTCTCAGGAACAGGCGGAAGAGGCGATCGCCGCCGCAAAAGCAGCCTTTTCCGGCTGGAAAAATACTCCCGTTGCTGAGCGCGCAGGGGTGTTGCGGCGGGCGGCAAAACTAATGGAAGAGCGGCGGGAAGAGTTAAACGCCTGGATTTGTTTGGAAGTCGGAAAAGTGCTGCGCCAAGGAGATCCAGAAATTTCCGAAGCCATTGATTTTTGTAATTATTATGCCGATGAAATGGAGCGGTTAAGCGCTGGGGAAGCCTACGATTATCCCGGCGAAACCAATCGATATTTCTATCAGCCTCGGGGCATTACGCTGGTGGTTTCTCCCTGGAATTTTCCTTTTGCGATTCCCGTGGGGATGGTTACCGCGTCCCTGGTGGCGGGCAACTGCACAATTTTGAAGCCGGCGGGAACAGCGGCAGTTATTGCCTCGAAAATTACCGAAATTTTAGTGGATGCGGGCGTCCCTAAAGGTGTATTTCAATATTTGCCGTCGCGGGGATCGACGGTGGGGCAATTTATGGTGGAGCATCCCGATATTCACACCATTGTGTTTACGGGATCCCAAGACGTGGGCTGCCAAATCTTTGAATCGGCGGCGAAGTTACGCCCTGGTCAACGTCATTTGAAGAAAGTTATTGCAGAAATGGGGGGCAAAAACGGCATTATTGTCGATGAAAGTGCTGACCTGGATCAGGCGATTCAAGGGGTTATTAATTCTGCTTTTGGCTACAGCGGGCAAAAGTGTTCGGCCTGTTCGCGAGCCATTGTTTTAGCGCCTATTTACGATGCGTTTGTGGAGCGTTTAGTGGAGGCGGCTCGGTCCCTGAGCGTCGGCCCGGCAGACCAGGTGGCGACCACTGTGGGACCGGTAATTGATGGTAGTTCCCAGCGGCGCATTGGTGAATATATTGCCAAAGGAAAAGAGCAGTCTCAACTGGCACTAGAAATTCAAGCGCCGGACGGGGGCTATTACGTGGGTCCCACTATTTTTAAGGACGTAAAGCCGAGTGATGTGATCGCCCAGGAGGAAATTTTTGGACCGGTTTTGGGGGTTATTAAAGCGGACAATTTCGACGAGGCCATGGCCATTGCCAATGGCACCCAGTTTGCCCTGACGGGGGGCTTATATTCCCGCACCCCGTCCCATATTGACCGTGCCTATCGGGACTTTGAGGTGGGCAATTTGTATATTAATCGGGGGATTACGGGGGCGATCGTCTCTCGGCAGCCCTTCGGTGGATTTAAGTTGTCTGGGGTGGGCTCGAAAGCGGGTGGCCCTGACTATTTGCTGCAATTTTTAGAGCCGCGAGTGGTGACGGAAAATATCCAGCGCCAGGGATTTGCCCCTGTGGAAGGATTTGAGTAAAGGAGCTGAATAGGAAGGAGCTGGATAAAGAATTCGAAGGCGTTGCAGAATTAGGAGAGGAAGTCAGGATGGCGGAGTGGTAGTGGAACCT
>CALGDE010000074.1 GCA_937883785.1 uncultured cyanobacterium | reverse complement strand
TGCCATTGCTCAAAGTCTTAGACTGTTGTCCTAAGTCACTCCGTCGCCGCTATAGTCAGGCTAAGAGTGAATTCTTGGCCAACATGAGCCATGAACTGCGCACCCCTCTCAATGGTGTTCTTGGCTATGCCCAAATTCTCGCCTATGCCCCCGAACTGTCGGATAAATCTCGCAATGGGGTCAACACGATCCATAAATGTGGATCTCATCTTCTTACTTTGATCAATGATGTGCTCGATCTTGCCAAAATCGAAGCTCGCAAACTGGAACTGAACCCCACGGCAGTGCATCTACCCTCTTTGCTACAAAGTGTGGTGGAAATGTGTGAAATTCGCGCTCAAGAGCAGCAGTTACAGTTTGTTTACCAGTCGAGCGATCAGCTGCCTGACGGTGTGCTTGTTGATGAAAAGCGACTACGGCAGGTGCTGATTAACCTCTTAGGCAATGCCACCAAATTTACAGAGCAAGGCAATGTCACTTTGACTGTTGAGGTTTTGGATTTAGGGGCAGAGACAGTTCGTTTGCAGTTCCGAGTGGAGGACACAGGGGTTGGCATTGCGCCTAGGGATCTTGACAGGCTGTTCGAAGCTTTTGAGCAGGTGGGTGCTCGATCTAAGCAAGCTGAAGGGACTGGACTAGGACTGGCCATTAGTCAACAAATCGTTAGCCTTATGGACAGTCAAATTGAGGTTACTAGTCAGCTGGGGCAAGGCAGTCAGTTTAGCTTTCAGATTGAATTACCAAGAACCCAAGACTGGCAGCAGCGGCAGGATAATACGGGTACGGCAAGGGCTGTCCGCTATCAGGGCGATCGCCTCAAGCTTTTGATTGTTGACGATCATAGAGAAAATCGTGATGTGCTGGCAGGACTTCTAGAACCATTAGGCGTGGTCGTGAGTACCGCAGAGAATGGCATGCTTGGACTAAGAAAAATAAAGGAAGAGCGACCTCACCTGATCGTTGTGGATATTGCCATGCCCGTAATGGATGGATTTGAATTTCTTGATCGGGTACGCTCCAATCCAGAACTGCGAGATATGAAGGTTATTGTTTCGTCCGCTTCGGTATCCCACACTGATCGTCAGATGGCATTGAGGGCTGGTGGTGATGATTTTCTCCCCAAACCCGTTGATAAGGAACAGCTGTTGGGCCGTTTAGATGCTCATTTACAATTGGACTGGATTCAATCAGCGTTTGTGGAGAAAACAAACGAAGTGGTAAGCGATCGCTTGCCGCCCAAGGACAAGCTTCAAGAACTGTTGGCAGTGGCCCAATCTGGTAGCATACGTAGAACTCGAAAGGCGTTGGAAACTTTTCAGGATGCAGACGGCCAATATCGCAAGTTTATTAACACCCTGCTTCAGTTAGCCCGAGAATTCAAAATTGAAGAAATTGAAGCAGCTCTGAATCAACAACTAATGAGGCAAGATGATGACCTCAACTAAAGGAAAAATCTTGGTTGTTGATGACACGCCAGCCAACTTAGAAGTGGTGGAGGAAATTCTCAGCGACGCTGGGTATGGTGTAGTCACTGCCATTGATGGTCCTCGTGCACTCACACGCCTAGAGACCTATCGCCCAGATTTACTTTTGCTTGATATTCAAATGCCTGGAATGGACGGCTTTCAGGTCTGTCAGAAGGTTAAAGCGGAGCCGACGCTTTCAGAAGTTCCAATTATTTTTCTGACGGCGCTAGCGGATGTGGACAGTAAAGTAAAGGGTTTTCAGTTAGGGGGGGTGGACTACATAACAAAGCCCTTTCATCAACTGGAAATGTTGAGTCGCGTTGCCACTCATCTACGGTTACGACGACTAAATCAGAGTTTAGAAGAAGCAGTTTCAAATCGGACGTTAGAGCTAGAGATAGCTTTGCAGGAATTGAAGGAATCTCAACTCCAATTGGTGCAGAGTGAGAAGATGTCCACACTGGGGAATCTGGTGTCTGGAGTTGCTCACGAAATCAACAATCCGGTGGGGTTTCTAGAAGGCAATATTCAACCCGCCCAGGAGTACGTGCAGGATTTGCTGGACCTAACGGAGCTGTATCGGGAAAAAATAGCCAACCCGGACGCAGACATTGAAGAGGAAGAGGAAGACATTGACTTTGAATTTATCCGCGAAGATCTGCCTAAGCTAATTAAGTCGATGACCGTGGGAGTGGAGCGGGTACGCAATATTTGCACCAGCCTGCGCACTTTCTCCCGTAAGGATCAGGACAAAAAGATTGACTTTGATCTGCACGAGGGCATCGACAGCACCCTGCTAATTCTTCAGCATCGCACCAGGGCTAGTGGACACCGCCCCGCCATTGAAATTGTCAAAAATTACGGCAAGCTGCCCTCGGTGCAGTGTTTTCCGGGGCAGCTAAATCAGGTGTTTATGAATATTTTGGCCAATGCCATCGATGCCTTAGATGAGGCAAATCGAGGGAAAAGCTACGACGAAATTGAAGAAAACCCCAACGTCATCACCATCACCACGTTATTAGACTTTGAGGATCAGGTTGAAGTCCTAATCCAAGACAATGGCTGCGGAATGACATCAGACACCCTAGAACGGCTGTTTGAGCAGGGGTTTACCACCAAGGCGGTGGGCAAAGGAACAGGGCTGGGCATGGCGATCGCCTGTCAAATTGTGGAGGAAAAACACGGCGGCACCATCGTTTGCACTTCAAAACTCGGTGAAGGCAGCACCTTTAAAATTATGTTGCCGACTTAAATACGTTGCCGACTTAAATAAGTCCTCTGTCGCCATTCCAAGGATCTTCACCACAAAGCCTTAGCTTCGGGGACGCTTCAGGATTGTTGCTTGAATGGTTTTATGGGCAACACCATATGGGGGCACAAGGGTATCAAAAAAAGCGGGGTCAACTTTGGGCTTGTCATCGCTAGGGTGTTCCAATCCTGTGTTTTATTTTCTTGAAATAAGGGCAGAAACCATAATTGATTGCAGATTCTATGCTCTCACTTTCTATTAAATCACCGGCTTAGAAGCGAGAAGTTTAGGAAATAGACTGGCGTTACTTTTAATTTGATGTGTGAAGCATTCAATGTGCACAGCTTCTGTTTAAGAGGGTACTAAAAAAGTTTGTTTCGGATCGCTGACCTGGTTCTAAAATCTTTACACCGTGGGGGATAGAGCGCCAGCGGAAATGGGAAATATAGGAAATAAATTCTGTGAAGACCTCAACAATGGGGGAATCTTAATGGGGGGGGATTTTGACTGCTGGTTTTAACGGCATGCCATAGAAACAAATGCCTTTTCTGCGATTTCTTTCGACTACTTTCTTTTAAGCCCTTTACTCCGTAAAAATGGTTTTGACTCTGGCTGGTTACGAAGAGACTGACATTTTATACGCGGGCACCCAAACCTTGGTTTATCGTGCCACGTGTCTCAGTGAAAACCAGCCTGTTATTGTCAAAGCCCTGCGAAACCCCCACCCCGAACTGGACGAATTGGTGCAGTTTCGCAATCAGTACGCAATTACTTCCGCTTTGGATTCGCCCTATGTGGTGCGATCGCTGGGGCTGGAGCCTTATGGCAACTGCTACGCCCTGGTGATGCCCGATGATGGCGCGATTTCCCTGTCGGACTATTGGCCCCAAGCCAAGCAAACCTCGCAAGAGTTCCTGGCGATCGCCCTGCAGATGGCAGCGGCACTGCAATATTTGGGTGAGCAGCGGATCATCCATAAAGACATTAAGCCTGCGAACACCATTATTCACCCCGGTACCCAGCAGGTTCAGCTGATTGACTTCAGCATTTCATCGCAACTGCCAAAGCAACAGCAGCAGCTTGTTAGTCCCAACGTGCTGGAGGGGACGCTGCCTTACATTTCCCCCGAACAGACGGGGCGGATGAATCGCAGCATCGACTACCGCAGCGACTACTACTCCCTCGGCGTCATGTTTTTCGAGCTGCTGACGGGGCAGCTGCCCTTTGAGAGTCGCGATCCGATGGAGCTGGTGCATTGTCATATTGCGGTGGCTCCGCCGGTGGTGCATGAGGTAAATCCCAGCGTGCCGCGCTTTTTGAGCGATATTGTGGCCAAGCTGATGCAAAAGAACGCTGAGGATCGCTACCAGAGCGCGGCGGGAATTCTGCACGATTTGGATCTGGGGGCGCAGCGGCTGCAAACGGCGGACAGTCCGGCGGTGCTGGAGTTGGGCTTGCAGGATATTACCGAGCATTTTTTGATTCCCGAGAAGCTGTATGGTCGCGACGCCGAGGTGGCGCTGCTGTTGGATTCGTTTGATCGTGTGGCGGGCGATCCGGATCGCCCAAACGCCGCGCCGTCGGGTTCGGAGTTTCTGTTGGTGGCGGGGTTTTCGGGCATTGGCAAAACCTCGGTGATTAACGAGGTGCACAAGCCGATTGTGCAGCAGCGCGGATATTTTATTGAGGGCAAGTTCGACCAGTTTCAGCAGAACGTGCCCTATTCGGCGATCGTCTCGGCGTTTCGGGCGCTGGTGCAGCAGCTACTGAGCGAAGGGGAGGCGCAGTTTCAGCAGTGGTGTGAAAAGTTGCAGGGGGCGCTGGGGGAGGACGCCCAGGTAATCGTAGAGGTGATCCCGGAGGTGGAGCTGCTGATCGGTCCCCAGCCACCGGTGCCCCAGCTCGGTCCGACGGAGACGCAGCTGCGATTTAATCGGATGTTTGGTCAATTTATGCGGGTCTTTTGCTCGGCGGAGCATCCGCTGGTGATTTTCCTTGATGACTTGCAGTGGGCGGATGCGGGCACGCTAAATCTGATTGAGGTGATGTTGAGCGATCGCACCCTAACGGCGCTGATGCTGATTGGGGCCTATCGCGATAACGAAGTGAGTCCGGCGCATCCGCTGGTTCGGCTGCTGGACCGCCTGCGCCGCACCGGGGTGAAGCTTAACGAGATTTTTCTACAGCCCCTGTCGCGATCGCACTTGGGCGATCTAATTGCCGATACCCTCTACGGCGATCGCCAACGTATTATGCCGCTAGTGGAGCTGGTGCATAAAAAGACTGGGGGCAATCCGTTCTTCGCCAACGAATGCCTAAAGGCGTTGCACCAAGAGGGGCTATTGCAGTTCGATCCGGCGACGCGGATTTGGGAGTGGGACATCAAGCAAATCGAAGCGCGTGGGATCACTGATGACGTTGTGGAACTCATGGTGGGCAAGCTTCGACGGCTACCTGACGCAGCCCAGCATATTCTGAGCTTAGCGGCCTGCATTGGCGCGAGATTCGACCTCACAACCTTGAGCATCGTGGCGCAACAGTCGCGAGTCCAGGTGCACCGACACCTCGCCAAAGCGCTGCAACTAGGCTTTATCTATCCCACCGCAAAGCTTGATCCGGATCTGCTGATCCAAAGCTATCGTTTCGGGCATGATCGCATTCAACAGGCGGCATATGCCCTAATTCCCGTAGAACAGCGCCAGCAGATGCATCTCGAAATTGGGCGATCGCTGCTACAGGACTTGAGCAAAGCCAAGCAACACGAACGCTGTTTTGAAATTGCTGACCACCTCAATCAATCGCTGACTTTGATCCATGATTCGGCTGAGCGGCTGCAACTTGCTCGCCTCGACTTAGACGCTGCCGAAAAAGCAAAAACATCCTTAGCCTACAGTGCTGCCCTCAGCTACGTGAGCATGGGTACAAGCCTCATTGATGATGGGGCTTGGCAGCAGGAGCCAGCCTTGGCGATGAAACTCTATCGCGCACGTGTTGACATTGAGTACCTTTGCGGCCATTTTGAGACGGCGTTGACCTGGGTGGAAGCTGCGCTGGAAAAAGCGTCAACAGAGCTGGAAAAAGCCGATATCTACACCCAACAAATGGTGCTGTATATCCTTAGCGGGGATTACGATCTGGGCATTGAAACGGCGTACAAAGCCTTTGCGGCCCTGAACATCACTGTGCCCCTTGATAACCCGGCAGCCGAAGCACAGCGACTTCGCGATCAAATTGACACGCACTTGCAGGGGCAACAAATCGATAGCCTTATGGCTCTGCCGATGATGATCGATCCCGCCAAGAAACTGGCGCTGAAACTCCTTGATGAGCTATTGCCAAGCACCTACGTTGCCAAGCCGGAGCTGTTTGCCTGGGTGATCAACCAAGCGGTGGTGTACACCATCGACTACGGCTTACATCCCAGTAGCTGCCACTGTTTTTCCTGCTATGGGATGCTGCTGGTTTTTGAAGAGAACTATGCCGATGCCTACGCCTTTGGCAGCATTGCATTGCAACTGGCACAACAGTGGAACGAGCATTTACAAATTAGCCGAACGGCCCACGTGCTCAGTGCTTTTTTGATGGGTTGGAGCAAGCCCGTAGAACAATCCGATCCCATCCAAAAGTTGGTGAAGTCAGACCTGACTTATATGGGCTACAGCTACGCGGAATGTTTTGGAAATAAGTTCCTGGCAGGCTGGTCAGTTGAGCGGCTGGTTGCCGAGACTAAGACGATTGATCGTGAGTTGGCGGTCTTTGAGAATAAATACACGGAAGTTATCAATGGCGTTTTTAAGTTCGCGCTAGATCAACTTCAAGATCGATCGCCGCAGACCATTGATTGTGATGGTCAAGCCTGGAGCGAGGCAGACTTCATCCAAGAGTGTCTTCAGCAAAATTGGGTTGCGGGTTTGTGTACACATCACATCCTGCAAGCGTTTGTTGCCTACCTCAATGAAGACTACGAGCTGGCCTACGAGCTATCCCGTCGGGCAGAGGAGGATATCCTGACCCGGCGGGCCGGGATGATCGTGCCGCTGTTTTATCTTTATCACTGCCTGATTCTGGCGGCGAATTACGACGATCGCCCCGAGGAGCAGCCAGAAATCCTTGCCGAGCTGGAGCGCTGTCAGCAGCAACTCCAGCGGTGGCGCAAAAGCTGCCCGGACAACTTCGAGCATATTTATCAGCTGGTGATGGCGGAGATTAATCGCCTCAACCAGCGCGGTATGGATGCGATCGCAGGCTACGACGCCGCCATTGCCTCTGCCCGTAGCCAAGGCTTTGGACACCACGAAGCGATCGCCAACGAATGTGCCGCAAAATTCTGGATTCAGCGCCAAAAACCAGGCTTTGCCCAAATTCACCTGATTCGCGCCTGGTATGGCTATCAAGAGTGGGGGGCGATCGCCAAAACCCAACAGCTCCAGCGCTGCTACGGTACCCTGCTCAGCCCAATTTCCGACACCACACCACAGCAACAGCCCGATCTGCTAACGGAAAGCCTCAACTTCGCCATGACGCTGTCGCCCACAACGGGCGGCTCCAGCACCACCGCCAACCTTGATACCCTCTCAATTCTGCAGGCATCCCAAACCCTTTCCAGTGAAATTGAGCTGGATACTTTGCTGGCAAATCTATTGAAGTTGGTGATCGAAACTGCCGGTGCCGACTACTGCGCCCTGCTCCTCCATGAAGAGGACGAGCTATTTGTGGGGGCCACCCTACAAGCTGGCGAACCCCCGCGCCTGATGCAAATGGCGCCCTTCGAAGCCAGCGACGCCGTGCCCAATGGTTTGATCCGCCAGGTGCAACGCAGCCAAAATCCCCAGGTAGTCTCCTTAGTTCAGCAGGATAGCACCCTACTCCAAGATCCCTATATTCAGACCCATCAACCCCAAAGCCTGCTAGGAATGCCCCTCCTTAACCAGCTATCCATTAGGCACAAGTCGGCGTAATCCTTACTTGGCATAGCTTTTCGCCA
>CALGDE010000073.1 GCA_937883785.1 uncultured cyanobacterium | reverse complement strand
AAGAAAACAGCTTTCTTCAGTATGTCTTAACTCACTCCGTCGCTGCTATAGGTGTCGCGCGATAAAGCGATCATTGAAGCCTCGGTGCGGGAAGGGGTGAAGTGGGATTTTGATCCGGTGGCTCCTGAGCACACCCCATTGTGGAAACCGGAGGGAAAGCCAAGTTTCAGAAGGGCTACGAGTGTTTTTTTAGGGCGATCGCCACTGAACTGACACCCCCTTAATAAAACTCGACAGCAAAGAAGGAGAGCTGATGTTGCCCCCAGCGGGGAATCGTCAACTCTCCTTCTGCGCTTAATCCAGGCGTTTGATTCAGCTACAAACCTGCATTCAACTAACCATCGGCGCGGGCACGGGCAGCTTCTTCAGGATGAATACCCAAACGGGTGAGATTAATACGTCCGCGAGAATCAATTTCGCGCACCTTGATAATCACCTCATCGCCCACGGACACCTCATCTTCCACTTTGCCCACATGATAGTCCGCAAGCTGGGAAATATGAATCATGCCTTCTTTGCCAGGCAAGAACTCTACAAAGGCACCGATGGGAATGATGCGGGTTACCTTACCGGAGTACACATCCCCAGAGGCCACCTTGCGGGTCATATTTTGGATAATGGTCACCGCCTTCTGAGCATTGCCACCATCCATGGACGACACGGTAATTAAACCGTCATCGGCAATATCCACTTTGGCTCCGGTTTCTTCGGTGATGCCTTTGATGGTTTTACCGCCGGGTCCAATAACCAAGCCAATTTTGTCCGGATCGATTTTAAAGGTGAGAAGCCGCGGCGCAAAGGTGGATAGCTCTTCCCGGGGAGAGGAGATCGCCTCCATCATCTTGGATAGGATGTGCGATCGCGCCGGCTTCGCTTTTTCAATCGCCTGGGAAATCACCGTCATGGGCAACCCGGTGATCTTCATATCCATTTGCAGGGCAGTAATACCGTCTTCGGTACCGGCCACCTTAAAGTCCATATCCCCTAGGAAATCTTCCAGACCCTGGATATCGGTAAGGACGCAAATCTTGTCGTCTTCCTTAATCAGTCCCATTGCTGCGCCACTCACTGGCTTAGCGATGGGAACCCCCGCATCCATCAAAGACAGGGTAGACCCACACACGGACCCCATGGACGTGGAACCGTCAGAGGACAGCACCTCCGACACCACCCGTAGCACATAGGGAAACTCATCGGCAGGGGGCAACACCGGCAGCAGCGCCCGTTCCGCCAACGCGCCGTGTCCCACTTCCCGGCGTCCCGGCGATCGCATGGGACGGGTTTCGCCTACGGAATAGGGAGGGAAATTGTAGTGGTGCAAATACCGCTTAGTGGTATCCGGATGCAGGTCGTCCATTTCCTGAGCATCGCCGGGGGTGCCCAAGGTGGTGATGGACAGTACCTGGGTCAAACCACGCTGGAACAAGCCGCTACCGTGGATACGCTTGGGCAAAACCCCCACCCGGCTGGAAATGGGACGCACCTCATCCAGCTTGCGGCCGTCCACCCGGACACCGTCGTCCACAATTTGCCGACGCATCAGGCGCTTGGTTACCCCTTTAAACACCTTGCCCAGGGCTTTCGGATTTTCGGCGGCGGCGATCGCCAACGCATCATCATCCGGCTTCTCAGAAATCTTGGCTGCTAAAGCATCCTTCAGCTCATCAAGAGCCTCATCCCGCTTTTCCTTACCCAGGTCAAACTGAGCCAGGATTTTCTTAATATCCTTCTCCACCTCACCCACAATAAAGTTTTCCAGCGTGGGATCCACAACAGGAGCCTCAGCGGTAACCATATCAAGACCCAGCTCAGACAAAATATCCCGCTGGGCTTGGATTAATTCACCTACCGCCTCATAGCCAAAATCGATCGCCTCAATAATGTCCTGCTCCGGTAGCTGGTTAGCTCCAGCCTCCACCATCACCACCCCGTCGGGGGTACCGGCAACCACCAGGTCCAAATCACCGCGAGCAATTTCGCTATAGGTGGGATTCAAAATAAAGTCATCGCCCACCAATCCCACACGCACCGCTGCCATCGGTCCTTGGAACGGAATCTGAGCCAGCAAGGTGGCGATCGATGCCCCGGTCACCGCCAAAATATCCGGCGGAACCTGGGGATCCATGGAAATGGTGGTGGCCACAATTTGAATATCGTCCCGCAGCCACTGGGGAAACAACGGACGCATGGGACGATCAATTAGGCGACAGGTCAATACCGCTCGCTCTGGAGGGCGACCTTCACGGCGCATAAAGCTTCCAGGGATGCGCCCGGCTGCATAGAGGCGCTCTTCGTAATCCACCAATAGGGGCAGGAAATCTATTCCTTCACGTCCCCCAGATCGGGTGGCAGTAACTAAAACCGAGGTATTGCCAGATTCTACGAGAACTGAGCCGCCTGCCTGGGGCGCTAACAAGCCCATCTTTAGTCGAATATCTCTACCATCAAAAGATATTGACTTATCTATTTCTTGCATCAACTGTATATTTCCATCTTCTTTATCTGTGGCAATCCTAGCACCGTTAATAGGAGCAATCCCAGTTTGTTGCTGGGTCAAAGAAACGAAAGGCGGCGTATGGGGCGACGGGAACTTGAAACCAATATCACCTGGGGATCAGGGCTTCTGGGGATACCATCAGCGTGAAATATTAAATTATTGTTGTTTCGCTGTTAGTTATTCCCTACGTTAAGACTTGGTTTCAAACGCTACAGCATTAACGATAGTTATTGATGGTTTCTATTAGCAACGGGTCTCCCAATTTTCGCTAACCCTATCAGTATTGATAAATTCTGACCCTATCAATGCCGATATTTTTTTGCCCCGTTTCCAATTGTTTTATAAAAGTTTTAGGGCGTGTCATTCATTAAGCGCTAAAAGCTTTACACGGCGGGAAGCACAAGCCCTTTCAAAACAAGAATTTCCAGGACTGAAACCCTTGCTGCCAAAGGCTTTAAAGCTCAAATGATGACAGCCCCTGGGGATTCTTAACGAGTTTAAATTTTCTTGGCATAGATTTTCCAAAGTGGATTACCCGTATGGATTTTCAGATTTTTCCGCAGTGATTCCCCAGCAAAAGGCAGCGGGAGTTTTTAGGATGGGGGAGAGAAGCGGTTGGGCTGGTAGAGAATTAGGCGATTATTGGCTGGGTCGGTGGCGTACACTTCCTGACCGTGGCTGGCGACCATGGGGGGCGATGGAGGATAACCCAGGGCAGTTAGGGTGGCGATCGCCTGGTCCAAATTTTCCACCACCCAGCACAGGCTGAGGGAGCCGGAACAGGCACATTGAAATTGACTCGCCTGGTCGGGCTGAGGTTGGAAGATGACTAGCTTGGGACCGATCGCCGGGTGAAATTCTGCATAGCGACCGGGCTGATGGGGGTGGGGGTCACAGCCTAAGAGTTTGCGGTAAAACGGAACTAGGTCGCCGTTGGGGGTGTCGGCGAGGGTGATAAAGGCGTCGCGATACGCCAGGGGTTCAGGATAGGTCACTGGGGATGACGATAATAACGACGAGGGATATGGCGGTGGATATATTGATTAGGGTATTGATTATTGCCGGGATGTTTGCCCTTGCCATGGCTCCGGCGGTGGTGGCGCTTTTGTCCCTAAGGCGCACCCAGGATCGGGTGGCTCGCGTGGTGAACACCCGATTAGCTCGGCGCATGGCTCGGCGGTTGGCGTCGGCCACGTCCATGGCGAGGCGATCGCCCGTTCCCGATGATCCTGAGGCGCTGTATATTCCCGATTTTGGCTTTGTGATTGGTGACATTAGCTGCCAATTTAACGGGCGATCGCCCTATCTTCGCTGCGCCATTAATCCCCATGGTCCCTGCTCAGAATGTCGATATTACCAAGAACGAACCCCCACTTTCACCAGTCCCCAGAGCTCTTAATCCCACGCCCGCATCAATAAGAAAACTAAGCAAGATGAAGCCAGGCAAGATGAAGCCAGGCAAGGTACAGATCCGTGACTCAACGATTAACCATTCGGTAGAACAGCGGTAATGACGGGGTTGTATTTAAATTTAGGCTGCGGCTCTCGGCTAATGGACGGGTATGTGAACGTGGATAAGTACGGCAGCCCGGATTTAAGGCTGGATCTGGAAACGTTCCCTTGGCCTTGGGACAGCAACAGCGTCGCCAAAATTGAAATGATCCACGTGCTGGAACATTTGGGACAGCACGTAGATGTGTATCGTCAAATTATTCAGGAAATTTATCGCATTAGTCAGCCCCAGGCACTGGTACATATCGTGGTGCCCCATCACCGTCACGACGATATGCTTCACGACCCCACCCACGTGCGCACCATTACGCCCATGGGGCTCAGTATGTTTTCCCAAGCCCTAAACCGTCAGTGGCAGGCAAGCGGGGCAGCCAATACCCCCCTGGGAATGTACTGGGAGGTGGACTTTGCTCTGAAGGAAACCCACTATGTGCCCAGCGAACTGTGGCACCAGTGGAAGCAGGGGCGATCAGGGACTGATTTGGAGCTGCTGCAACAAGGCACCCTTTACAACAATTTGATTCAGGAAGTGGATATGACCTTGGTGGCGGTTAAATAAAGTATTGGCGGGTTCTGGCTATCTATAGCAGCGACGGAGTGAGTTAAGACATACTGAAGAAAGCTGTTTTCTTCT
>CALGDE010000072.1 GCA_937883785.1 uncultured cyanobacterium | reverse complement strand
ACTCTTACTCAAGCGGCTGGCGTCATAAATTAGACTTTTCAGACGTCCTCTTAGGATTCATGACTATAAGCTCCACCAAAATATTTTGCTGGATGGTCCCGGTGAACCTAATCGACTTGAGTTTGAGTTTGGTCCAGGAAATGCTGAATTTGACGGATTTAGTGAGATGTTCCCCAGCTTTGGGTTTAAGCACTTCGTCATGAAGCAAACCCATAGGGTTTTCAAACTTGAGATCATCGTTCAACATGCGTCGTTGCTAGCTTATTTCAAAGCTGCTCAGGAAAGACTTGATCCGCGTTTCCAGGGGATTCCTGAACAATTGATCCAAGCAATACATCGATATCTCGGTGGAATCGCCAAAACTTCCCACAAGAGAGAGAGGCAGATCCTATGGGGCGAAGTTACGCCGCCCTCTGATCTCCATATGGGGCAAGTCGTGCCAATACCTTTATGTCTGAAGGCCCTGGACCTCTTTTACGCTCGCCGCCAGCCTTTGACACCGGCGATGGAGCCTATTTTTGGGCAAGTGTTGAGTTGTCCCTACCAAGGGGCAAATCGACGCAGGTACTTGGAAGACCAGGTTTTAGAGTTGATTGCTCTCTATCTCAGGGCGCTGGAAAGTCGTCAGAGCTATGAGAATGATTTTAGTTACGTTTACGAGGCTGCATCGATTCTCAGACAGGACTTAGTTCGCCCGCCATCAATGGACACTTTGGTGCGGCAGGTTTGTACCAATCGACTCAAGTTAAACCAAGGTTTTCATCGGGTCTACGGCACAACGCCCTATCGATATTTACGAGATTGTCGGCTGGCGAAAGCTGGATTGCTCATGCAGCGCTCTGACAGCGCCATCGAAAATATTGTCGCTGCAGTGGGCTACAAAAACCGTAGCCATTTCGCCCTTGCCTTCCGTCAATTAACGGGAATGAATCCAAAGGATTTTCAGCTCCAATCCTGGCGTATGGACCCGCCCGAATCGTCCTTGAAGAAGGGGGCTGTGTTGGCTGGATAGGGGCGATCGCCTCCAAGCAACGTCCTGTGAGCAAGCCCTGGAGCATGGCATCAATCTCAAATCAATCTCAAAAATGCGTTTACCGTTCAAAATCCCTAGGACGCCACTGGTAATTCTCTTAAGCTAATCGCTAATTATTCCTTTCTAGCTGCATTTCCCTAGTTGGCAGGGGCGCTTTATGCCTGCTGCTGGAGCTTTGCTATGGGCTAGGAGTTGATACAAGGTGTGAGGATGATCATGGCAAATTCTGTATCCGGCCTAAATTTACTGGTCCTCTTGAGCATGACCGGTGGGCTCATGTCAGCCGCAGAGGTCGCATGGGCAGGACAACTTTCTCCGCCAGAACCATTAGCAGACGCCAATTCCACAACTCAGTCCGATTCATCAGTAACTAGCGTCCCAACGGATTGGTTCGCCCAGGGTGAGGTTTCCCTGGTGCAGATCACTAATATTCGAGTGGAGTCAACGCCAGCGGGTTTGCAGGTCGTTCTTGAAACCGATGGACAATTAGCGCCCCCCACCCAGTCGGTCTCAGGCAATGCGTTGATCCTTGAGTTAGCCGATGCAGCATTGGCAGAGCAGTTTGAAGCGTTTGAGCCGGTCGAAGGCATTGCCCTAGTGCAAGCCAGTGCGCTTCCTGGAGATGTGGTACAGATTTCGATTACGGGTCGGGATGCCGTGCCTGTGGTGGAGGTGAGCACTGAGACAACGGGGACGGTGGTGGCGGTGGCTCCGGGAATCCCTCAGGAGGGTGCTGAAGAGGATGCGATTGAGCTGCGGGTCACGGGTGAGGAAGAGGGATATACAGTATCCAACACCACCACAGGGACCCGGACCGATACGCCATTGCGGGATATTCCCCAGTCGATTCAAGTCATTCCCCGCGAAGTTCTGGACGACCAGCAAGTGTTTCGCCTCGAGGATGCCCTGCGAAATGTCAGTGGCGTGACTCCGTCGGGTAACGATCCCAGAGGCCCCAGGTTTAATGTGCGAGGCTTTAACGACACCCCCGTTTTACGGGATGGGTTTCGTCTCATCCGTTCCGCTGAGAATCTCCTCCCGCAAGAATTGGCCAATATTGAGCGAATTGAGGTGCTTAAAGGTCCTGCCTCAATTGTGTTTGGCGCTGTGGAGCCTGGTGGGGTGATTAACTTAGTGACCGAACAGCCCCTAAGCGAACCCTTCTATGAAGTGGGTGTGCGGGTCGGTAACCGAGAATTGATTGAACCAAGCTTAGATATCTCAGGCCCCCTAACAGCCGATGGACGATTGCTCTATCGACTGAATGCGTTGTACCGCAGCGAAGACAGTTTCCGAGATTTTGATGTCAAAAGAGAGCGGTTCTTTATTGCTCCAGTGGTGAGTTGGCAAATTAGCGATCGCACCGATATCACGTTTAATTTTGAATATATCGACGATGAAAACCCTGGAGACTTTGGATTGCGGGCTATTGGCGATGGAGTAGCCGATATCCCCTTCGACCGCAATCTTAATGAACCTGACGATATTGTTACCTCTGAGTATCTCAGGGCTGGCTATCGGTTCGAGCACCGCTTTAGCGATCGCTGGAAATTTCGGAATGCCTTTAACTACACCAACCGTCGTGAAACGTACACTGGCGTTAACGGTACTTCGCTGGATGAGACAACGGGAGATTTAAGCCGCAACTTTCAAAGATTTGAACTTGAATCAGATATTTATGAACTGCAAACCAATGTAGTTGGCGAGTTTTCAACGGGATCCATCGACCACACCTTACTGTTCGGGTTTGATCTCTATCGACGGGAGCGACCAATTTCTGCCGGCATCGATTTTGCCACCAACGTGCCGCTGAATATTTTCAACCCTCGCTATCGCCAGATACCTCGACCAGATTTTGATTCCTTACCTGTTGTTTTTGATAATGACGCGCGACTTGATTTTCTTGGTATCTATCTGCAAGATCAAATCTCTTTCTCTGATAAGTTCAAGCTACTAGCGGGAATTCGCTATGAGACGTTTGAGCAGGAAACAGTCAATAATCCTTCGGCATCTAGCCCCTCTAGAACAAAAGTGAATCAATCGGGCAGCAGTTTTAGCCCTCGCATCGGCTTGGTTTACCAGCCGGTTGAAGATATTTCTCTGTTTGCTAGCTATAGCCGCTCCTTTGCCCCTAATCCTGCGTCAACTTTCAGCGAGGACTTCTTCGACCCAGAGGAAGGGGAACAGTTTGAAGCGGGCGTCAAAGCTGATTTTTTAGATGGAAAGTTGTCAGCTAATTTAGCTTACTTTGACATCACTCTTCAGAATGTGGTGACGGCAAATCCTCTTGACCCTACATTATTCGTAATTTCAGGAGAAGAGCGCAGTCGAGGGATAGAACTTGATGTGGCAGGTGAAATCTTACCGGGCTGGAATATTGTTGCTAACTATGCATACATCGATGCAAGGATTACTGAGGATAACAATGGCAACGAAGGAAATCGAAGATTTAATGTACCTAAACATAATTTCAATCTGTGGACAACCTACGAGATTCAGAAAGGTCCACTGGAAGGATTGCAATTTGGAGTGGGCTTTAACTACGTGGGTGAGCGATTCGGTGACAATGCCAACACCTTTGAAGTAGATAGCTACTTTCTAACCAATGCCGCTATTTCCTACAGCCGTAACAATTGGAATGCGGGTGTGAATATTCGTAATCTATTTGATGTCGACTATATCAACACCACGAGCGGTGGTAGAGCCTCTATTTACCCTGGTGAAGATTTCACCATTGTTGGCTCTTTCTCCATTGAGTTTTAGGGACTGATGCTTAAACTCAGACGACTGACGACTGGGCTGATGCTGAGTTGTTTAACCTTTGGGCTAATCGTTGGATGCAGCCTTTTGACTGGTTCCCATTCAGAGATTAGCCCAGCCAGTGATTTGACAACGCCAGACTCCTCAGACTGTCGTATGGTGCAGCATGATCTGGGGGAGACGCAGATTTGTGGGCAACCCAAACAGGTGGTAACCCTGAGCCTTCATGGACTCGATTTATTACTGTCGCTGGATGTACAGCCGATCGCCACCACCATGACCCTGAATGTGCATCGCGGGAAAACCTTTGACAAGCCAGCACAGCAGATTCCTTATTTAGGCGATCGGCTTATGGGGCAACCCGTTAATTTGGGGGCTGACAACACGCCATCTATTGAAACTCTTGTGGGTTTGAAACCAGACTTAATCATTGGAGAAAGAGGGCGCAGTGGTGATGAATATGAAACCCTGTCGCAGATTGCGCCGACTATCCTGTGGAGCCGCGGTACTACAGAGCAGTGGCAAAAGAGTTTGCGGGATTTGGCGACTGCTTTAAATCTGGAAGACAAGGCGGAACAAGTTATTCAGCAACAGGAGCAGGATATTCTTGCCCTGCGTGACGAGTTGCGCGGTACAGTAGCTACCCATCCAAAACTATTACTGATTGGAGCCAGCCAACTAGATCAAGGTTTTTTCATACTGGATACCGGCAACAGTATGGGTGAACTGTTGCAAACCATTGGCTTTGAGCTTGTAAAGCTTCCTGCCGCTTTCCAGTCTGAAAGTGCTTTGGTATCCCTCGAAATGCTGCCAGAGCTTGATGAAGCTGAGACGATAATCATCTTGGGCTGGAATCTGGACACTAGCACCGGCTTAGACAGCAAATCGCTCTCAGCAGAAGTGTCTATGGAAGACTTGCTGGGAGTACATCAG
Source organism: uncultured cyanobacterium (assembly GCA_937883785.1). GTDB lineage: Bacteria > Cyanobacteriota > Cyanobacteriia > CACIAM-69d > CACIAM-69d > CALGDE01. Next base: position 5,124 of record CALGDE010000072.1, on the reverse strand, counting down.
ACAAAAAAAATTCGGGAGGACTGGCATACCAATAAGATTTCTCAATCTCTTACGGCTAGTCAAGAAAATCGTATTTATTTTGCCACTTTTTATAAATGGGGCGGCCTTAGTGGGCCGATTGGCACTGAGCTGGTTTTAGAGGATTTACGTCAATTTTTCTTGGGTGAGTAGGTATCCGTATGGGGTTGTTCAATATGGTTGCTCAGTACCTGCATGTAAATAGTCTGAATCTGGTTAAGGCTTGAACCTGTGCTGTTGGCTTCGCGAATGACTGCGAGAGGGAGCTGGGGCGGGGTGCCTTTGGTCTGGATTGAGAGACCATATTTCACGAGTCTGCTGTTTCAGATCAGCTTGTGCAGATTTGCGATCGCCACTTTTTTCAATCAACCTCCCATCAGGTCCAGGCTTTTCACTGCTGGCTCTATTTCGCCATCCTGCCAAAGGTGGGAATAGGGGCAAAAAAATGCGTTTCAGGGTCAAAATCCGTATCGAGAAAAACCACTCCAGCCTAAGCTGACTGGAGTGGTTTTTTATTAGACCCAAGAAAGCTTTTGGAACAACGGATTAGGTCCGGTTTTCCCTGTTGCCCTGCTGCTCGCCCCATGGGCTGATTCGCTGACTATGCAAACGTTTCTGATCATCTGGCTGGGGCAATTTGCCTCCATCCTTGGCTCTGGGATGACTAACTTTGCTATCACTATCTGGGCTTGGGAGCTAACAGGACAAGCCACGCCACTGTCCTTGATTGTTGTGGCTACCCAAATTCCGAAATTGCTGATTTCCCCTTTTGCTGGTGTATGGGTCGATCGCTTCAATCGTAAATACCTAATGTTGCTGGGTGACTTGGCGGCTGGGCTCTCCACGATCGCCCTGTTGCTTCTATTGCTGAACGATCAACTGCAAATTTGGCATCTTTACGTCTCTGGCGCTGTAAGTGGACTATTCGGTCGAATTCAAGGACTAGCGAACTCTGCTTCGGTATCATTATTGGTCCCCGAAAAGCACTATGCCCGCGCATCGGCCTTTGATTCCATCAAGCTATCCAGCAGTTATATCGTTACCCCAGCCGCCGCCGGACTTGTGTATGCAGCGGCGGGACTCAATGGGGTATTTTTTGTGGACCTCATGACCTTTGGGGTGGCGATCGCTACCCTCAGCCTGGTCACCATTCCCCAGCCTCCCCAGCCAAACTCAGCCTTGAACCCACCCTCCTCAGATAAAGCCTTGCCAAGCCTTCTGTTTGGTGTCCGATACTTGTGGCAAAGCGCCAGCCTGAAAGTGCTGTTGGGCTTTTTTATAGTTAATAGCTTTATCGATAGCATTTGTTTCAGCAACTTATTTCCAATGGCCTTTTCCCGCACAAGTGCCGATTCTTCAGTGTTGGGCTCAATGTTTGCGTTTTTTGGGCTCGGTGGACTGCTAGGCGGCGTCACTTTGGGAATCTGGGGCGGTCCCAAGCGGCGGATTCACGGAGTCTTAATTGGCAACACAATTTGGAAAGCTGCCCTAATCGGGTTGGCCCTCGCAGGAAGTTCCGTTATGACCTTTATCATCACGGGGCTAATCGGTGGCTTTTGTTCCCCTTTCCCAGGAAGCTGCGGTCAAGCCATTTGGCGGACGAAGGTGGAACCTGGAGTGCAAGGTCGTGTGTTTGCTACGCGATATCTCATTATTGATTTAGTGGGAACGTCAGGAGCTGCGATCGCCGGTCCTTTAGCAGACTATGTTTTTGAACCTGCCATGCAACCCGGTGGCCCATTGGCTCATCTGTTTGGCGATATTTTCGGTGTGGGTATCGGAGCTGGAATGGCTCTCCAGACAGCATTGTTTGCCAGTTTAGGCGTGCTAATTGCCCTGGGTGGATATCGAGTGCGCAGACTACGGCAAGTGGAAGTTATTTCCTAAAAGTGGTCTGAATCAAGCGGTAATTAAACTTAAAAGCCTTTCACCGTAAGGTTTATAGCCCCTGTTCTGCCCTGTGCTGTTGTTTGGACAGGGTCGTCAGTCTGCCCCCGAAACCTCTAGCGTTGATTAATGATGTGCCGTCGAGGAAGACGTTCTCCCTTGGATGGACTTTCCCTAGCGCCCCAGAAACTGGCACAGGATCAGCTCCTCCAGCTCCACAATTCCAGCCACACTTTAAAAGACGCTCTCCGTAAAATTATGACGCCGACGCAGCCCACTCCATCGCCACCTGATTCCGACGAACCGCCAATTTTATTGATCTGGACGATAATCACCGCCGTGGGAGCGTGCATTTTCGGCACCTTGGTTCACGCCATATTGGGGGACAACGGCGCAAGGGAACCGGGAAATGTAGCAGTGGCGGTGTTGATGGGGGGGCTGATTGTGGGGTGGCTGGAGTGGCAAACCTTGCGGTTTTATCGGATTTCCGTGGGATTTTTGTGGTGTGGCTTAAAGGCTGGGGTGTTGTTGGTGGTGATTAGCGCTATGTTTTCCCTGGACCAGGTGGTGTCGGGGGAGTGGTTTTTGCTGTTGCCCCTGTGGGGAATGATTTTGGATGGCAGTCGGTGGTGGCTGTTGCGATCGCACTTTCCAAAAACTTGGTTTTGGCTATTTTTCTGCGCCTTTGCGTGGGTGGTGGATATTGCTATCTTTTTCGGCGTCGGCATTGCCACTATCGATCTCATGCCTGAAGCGCTGTTTATTCCGTTCAATAGCGCCGTGAATGGAGCGTGGATCGGATTTTTTCGTGGCGTTGCGCTAATGGTAATGGTGCGCGATCGCCGCAAACTGTTAACGAATAACGGCACCCTGCCTCCAGAACCCAGCCCGTCTGCCTAACGGACTCTATTCGCCCCACAACAAATTTTTTAAGGGTATTTCTTCAAAGTAATTTTTCAAAGTAATTTTCCGACGTCTCTTTTTAAGGTCATTTTTTAACATCATGCTTCAGGGAAAAAGTAGCCGGAATCTGCCGCCGATTCTGTTGAGTTGGACTGTGATGACGGCGATCGCTGCGGCCATTTTCGGCGTCATCATCTCTGTCCTCAACCCAGCGGTGGGTACCGACGGACCGGTGCGATTAATGGCTGGCGTCTTGGTGGGGGGGCTAATCGTCGGAGGCGTTGAATGGGGCACGTTGCGGGCGTATCGCATTCCCATGTCCCCTTTATGGTGGGGGCTCAAGCCAGGGGTCATGTTGGGATTGGTGGGCATGATGTTTGCCCTTCGAGAAAATATCGCCGGTGAAGGATTTGTTTGGCTGACGTTGTGGGGGCTGGCGCTGGATGTGACCCGGTGGTGGCTATTGCGATCGCACTTTGCCAACGCCAAATGGTGGACTCTATTTTGTGGGCTGGGCTGGCTTATCGACACGCCAATTTTGTTTTTGGTGGGGGTGTACACCATCAGAGCTTTTCCTGGTATTGCTGGTTCCGGCTTGATATTTATTGCGTTTAACGGAGCGGTCAATGGCGCTTGGATGGGATTGTGTCGCGGCATTGCGCTGACGATGATGATGCGCGATCGCCAGAAGCTCGCCCATGGAAACGCCGCCCCCGCCCCGTCTCCCTAAGCCAATCCCTCCCTTTGATTTTTCTAATGATCACTTCAGCAAACAGGCAGAAAACACTACCGCCGATTCTTTTGAGCTGGACGGTGATGACGGCGATCGCTGCGACCATTTTCGGCAGCATTGTGTTTTACCTGGTGGATCCCAGCGAAGGTGCCGACGGTATATTGCGCCTAATTGTGGGCGTTTTGGTCGGCGGGCTAATTGTTGGCTGTATGGAATGGGGCACGTTGCGCACCTACCGCATCCCCATGTCGCCCCTATGGTTCGTGCTACAGCCAGTTTGGATGCTGGTGTTGTTGATCGCGATGTTCATCGTATCTGGCACGAACGAGAAATTAATCAATTCAATAATTTGGTGGGGGCTTGCGTTGGATGGGCTCCGGTGGTTGCTGTTGCGACTCCACTTCCGCAATGCCAAATGGTGGACGTTATTTTGCGGGTTGGGCTGGCTGATTGATACTCCCATCTTGTTTTGGGTGGGTGCTCACACCATCGGTGCCGCTTCCGATCTCAGCATCGCCCTTGTGGCGTTTAACGGATTTGTCAATGGAGCTTGGATGGGCTTTTGTCGGGGCATTGCATTGACCCTCATGATGCGCGATCGCCAAAAGCGCGAGAACAATCTTTCCAACGCCTAAACCCCCACAGCTTCCGATCCCCAACGTCCAATTTCCCAACTTAATACTGCGGCGCGGCTCACTGGCAGCGTTATCCCTATGACATCTCAAGCGAATACCGATGCAAAACTGCCCCCCATCTGGCTGAGTTGGACACTGATCACAGCGGTGGGAGCAGCAATATTTGGAGCACTACTTACCTTGGCACAAGGGGAAAGCCGAGCCCTATTTCTCTGCGTTTTGATTGGGGGGCTGATCGTGGGCTGGCTGGAATGGCGAACGCTTCGGCTCTATCACATTCCCATGGGCATGGTCTGGTGCGGGGGCAAGGCGGGAATGATGTTGTGCCTGTTTGGTCTAGTAATGGTTGGGATGCAGTTCCCCTTTGATGGATCTGCACTGGTGATCTTGCCCATATGCGGGTTCGCTTTGGACGGGGCTCGCTGGTTGTTGTTGCGATCGCATTTCCACCAGGCTGGCCGCTGGCTTTCCTTCTGTGCCTTGGGATGGCTCCTAGAAGTGCTAGTTTTCTACGCAGCCGCAATGCTCACCTTTAATTTGATGAATAACTTTTCCGTCCCATTTTTCGCAATCAATGGTGCGATCAACGGCGCTTGGATGGGATTTTGTCGGGGAATTGCGCTAACGAAAATGCTGGGCGATCGCCACCAAAGAACCGCTGCCACCTTCGCTCCCACCGTTTCCCCCTAGCCCATGCCCTAGAGTTTGCGTAGAAACGATGGGCGCGATCGCCACCTAATCATCATCGGCATTTACCATTCCCATCCCGACCACCCCGCCATTCCATAGAACTTTGATCGCACCTACGCCTGGGCAGATTATTCATACCCCATCGTGGCGGTGCGCCGGGGAAAGGCGGCGGATTTACGCAGTTGGCGGCTGGATAAATCTGGGGGCGTTGCAGAATTAGGAGAGGAAGTCAGGATGGCGGAGTGGTAGTGGAACCTG